>CP063848.1:1871492-2183407 GCA_015277795.1 Massilia sp. UMI-21
CCTGCGCGACTACCTGACCGACCTGTTCCCGATCCTGGAACTGGGCACCAGCGCCAAGATGCTGTCGATTGTTCCGCTGATGGCCGGCGGCGGCATGTACGAAACCGGCGCCGGCGGTTCGGCGCCGAAGCACGTGCAGCAGCTCACCGAAGAAAACCACCTGCGCTGGGATTCGCTGGGCGAGTTCCTGGCCCTGGCCGTGTCGCTGGAAGACCTGGGCCTGAAGACCGGCAACGGCAAAGCCAAGGTGCTGGCCAAGACCCTCGACACCGCCACCGGCCGCCTGCTGGACAACCGCAAGGGTCCGTCGCCGAAGACCGGTGAACTCGACAACCGCGGCAGCCAGTTCTACCTGTCGATGTACTGGGCCCAGGAACTGGCCGCGCAGACCGAGGACGCCGAACTGGCGGCCAGGTTCGCGCCGCTGGCGGAGCAGCTGGCACAGAACGAACAGAAGATCGTTCAAGAAATGCTGGAAGTGCAGGGCAAGCCGGCCGACATCGGCGGCTACTACAAGGCCGACGAAGCCAAGGTGAAGGCGGTGATGCGTCCGAGCGCGACCTTCAACGCGGCGCTGGAGTCGTTCGCGGCTTGATTTAGCTTTCGCTGTGAATGAAAACGCCGACCCGAGGGTCGGCGTTTTTTTTTTAGGGTGGTCGGCTGTGCCGACCGCGCGTCCAGCCGTAATACGCGTCGCCACAACGCATCCATGAGTTGAACGCGCGGGCGGGAGACCCGCCCACCCTACGTATACTGGACTTCGGCGAATTCGCCCGGCATCAGGGGATGCGTCGCCAGCGAAAACGGCCCGATGCTCGAGCGCACCAGGCGCAGGGTCGGCAAGCCGACCGCCGCCGTCATCCGCCGCACCTGGCGGTTCTTGCCTTCTTCCAGCGTGATCGCGATCCAGCTGGTCGGCTTGTCCTGGCGCGTGCGGATCGGCGGGTTGCGCGGCCACAGCCACCCGGGCTCGGCAATGCGCACCGCCTTGCACGGCCTGGTCACGAAGTCGCCCAGGTCGAGCGGCGCCTGCAGGCGCGCAAGCTGCGCGCCATCCGCCTCGCCGTCCACCTGCACCAGGTAGGTCTTGGCTTCCTTGTGGTCAGGGTGCGCGATCTTGTGCTGCAGCTTGCCGTCGTCGGTCAGCAGCATCAGGCCTTCGCTGTCGGCATCGAGCCGCCCGGCAGGGTAGATATTGGGGATGTCCAGGTAGTCGGCCAGGGTCGCGCGGCCGTCCTGCGCCGAGAATTGGCAGAGCACCTGGAAGGGTTTATTGAAGAGGATCAGAGGCATGGAAGGCGAATGGGTACATAAAAGGCGTTGCGTAGCGCCTCGGAAAATACTGGTGCATAATGCAAGATGCTGGGAAGCTGTCTTGTACAAGACTTGCCGCCATATTCCGCATTGTAGATGAAATGCAGGCCATGCCGGCCGGGAGCAGCGGCCTGCCAAGCGACCACATGGGAGATCACGATGTACCAACATATCAAGGTGCCGGCCGACGGCCAGAAAATCACCGTCAACGCCGACTTCTCGCTGAATGTGCCGGACCATCCGGTCATTCCGTACATCGAGGGTGACGGCACCGGCATCGACATCACCCCGGTCATGCTCAAGGTCGTGGATGCGGCCGTGGCCAAGGCCTACGGCGGCAGCCGCAAGATCAGCTGGATGGAAATCTATGCCGGCGAAAAGTCGACCAGTGTCTACGGCCCCGACGTGTGGCTGCCGGCGGAAACCCTGGACGTGGTGCGCGACTATGTGGTGTCGATCAAGGGCCCGCTGACGACCCCGGTGGGCGGCGGCATCCGCTCGCTCAACGTGGCGCTGCGCCAGGAACTCGACCTGTACGTCTGCCTGCGCCCGGTGCGCTACTTCGCCGGCGTGCCGTCGCCGCTGAAGCAGCCGGAGAAGACCGACATGGTGATCTTCCGCGAGAACTCCGAAGACATCTATGCCGGCATCGAATGGGCCGAAGGCTCGGCCGAGGTCAAGAAGGTCATCAGCTTCCTGACCGAAGAAATGGGCGTCAAGAAGATCCGCTTCCCGGAGACCTCGGGCCTGGGCATCAAGCCGGTCTCGCGCGAAGGCACCGAGCGCCTGGTGCGCAAGGCGATCCAGTACGCGATCGACAACGACAAGCCTTCGGTGACCCTGGTTCACAAAGGCAACATCATGAAGTACACCGAGGGCGGTTTCCGCGACTGGGGCTATGCGCTGGCGCAGAAGGAATTCGGCGCCGCGCCGATCGACGGCGGCCCGTGGTGCAAGTTCAGGAATCCCAGGACCGGCCGCGAGATCACCGTCAAGGATTCGATCGCCGACGCCTTCCTGCAGCAGATCCTGCTGCGCCCGGCCGAATACAGCGTGATCGCCACCCTGAACCTGAACGGCGACTATATCTCGGATGCGCTGGCGGCCCAGGTGGGCGGCATCGGCATCGCACCGGGCGCCAATATGTCGGATTCGGTGGCGATGTTCGAAGCGACCCACGGCACCGCGCCGAAATACGCCGGCAAGGATTACGTGAATCCGGGTTCGCTCATTCTTTCGGCAGAGATGATGCTCCGCCATATGGGGTGGGTCGAAGCGGCCGATCTGATCATCAGCGCGATGGAACGCGCGATTACCTCGAAAAAGGTCACTTACGACTTCGCGCGCCTGATGGAAGGGGCGACCCAGGTGTCGTGTTCGAGCTTCGGCGAAGTGATGATCGAGCAGATGTAAACGCCCTGTTTCCCGTCTGGATGAGAGTAACAGCCCCCGCGCTGGACAGCGCCGGGGCTGTTTTACGAGGAGCAGCGATGGCATACCAGGCGGACTTCGAGCGGATCGCCGGTTTCATCTACGGCTTTCACCGCATTGCCAATCCCGAGAAACTGCGCGCCCTGGCCGGAGAAGGCGCGGTGCCGGCGAGCTTGTGCGAACGCGGCGCGGCGCTGGCCCGGCGTTTCGATGCGGTGCTGGCCGACTGGCAGGAAGACGCCCGGCTCGAGCGTGGCGATTCGGTCGGCGACGCGCGCATCGCCGCACTGTTGCAGGACACCCGCGACTTCGAGGCCGAACTGGCTTATGCTCGTACCCAGGGCGGCGCGTACTGAAAGCCGGACGGCGAGGGCAGGGCCGGCAGGACGAAAAAAAACCCCGCCATGGCGGGGTTCCTTGCTTCCGGGAGGGGAACGATTACATGCCCTGGATGTTGGAAGCTTGCTTGCCTTTCGGGCCTTGCGTGACTTCGAATTGGACTTTTTGACCTTCTTTGAGGGTCTTAAAACCGTTCATATTGATTGCGGAGAAGTGTGCGAACAGATCCTCGCCGCCGTCATCAGGAGTGATGAAGCCAAAGCCTTTGGAATCATTGAACCACTTAACAGTACCAGTTGCCATAAAAGAACTTTCAAATTTTAACTAATCACACGAGCCATAAAAGCAAGAAGCTTCTTGCCCCCTCCTCAGCCTGCTCACTTCTTATCAACAAGTACATAAGTACATGTCAATAACTGCATTGTTGGCGGAACAATCACTGAAGTCAAGCGGTTTTGGGACCCGGTTGCCAAATTTTCCACAGCAGAGCTAACGCGGCTCTTGATTTCGTCAATTGGATCGCCATCTGCGCATAAACCGGAAAACGCGTAACATGAAAGCACATGAGAACGAGCTGATGTTTACGCTTGGCACAGACTTTGAAAGCATTAGAATACGCCCATGGCTACGAAGCATGACACCGAACAGCTGCTGGAGCGGCAGACCGTAAAACCGCCACCGTTATACCAGGTGGCGTTGCTGAACGACGACTACACGCCGATGGAATTCGTGGTCGCGATCATCCAGGAGTACTTCAACAAGGATCGCGAGACGGCGACCCAGATCATGCTTTCCGTGCATCAGCATGGCAAGGGCGTCTGCGGGGTGTTTTCCAAAGATATAGCGTGTACCAAAGTGGAGTTTGTCTTAACGCATGCGCGTAAGGCAGGGCATCCCCTGCAATGCGTGATGGAGGAAGTATGATTGCGCAGGAACTTGAAGTATCCCTACACATGGCCTTTGTCGAAGCCCGCCAGGCCCGCCACGAGTTCATCACCGTGGAGCACCTGCTGCTGGCCCTGCTCGACAATCCATCAGCCGCCGAAGTCCTGCGTGCGTGCGCGGTCAATATCGAAGACCTGCGCAAGACCTTGACTAATTTTATCGGTGATAACACCCCGACCGTGCCCGGCACGGGCGAGGTGGACACCCAGCCGACGCTCGGTTTCCAGCGCGTGATCCAGCGTGCGATCATGCACGTGCAGTCGGCCTCGAACGGCAAGAAGGAAGTGACCGGCGCCAACGTGCTGGTGGCGATCTTCGGCGAGAAGGACTCGCACGCCGTCTATTACCTGCACCAGCAGGGCGTGACCCGTCTCGACGTGGTCAACTTCATCTCGCACGGCGTGCGCAAGGACCAGCAGCTCGACACCAGCAAGGCGTCCGAGGGCGTGGAAGAAGCGCAGGTCGAAGGCCAGGCCAAGGAAAGCCCGCTCGACCAGTTCACCCAGAACCTGAACAAGTCGGCCGCCGACGGCAAGATCGATCCGCTGATCGGCCGCGAGGACGAAGTCGACCGCGTGATCCAGATCCTGTGCCGCCGCCGCAAGAACAATCCGCTGCTGGTGGGCGAGGCCGGTGTCGGCAAGACCGCCATCGCCGAAGGCCTGGCATGGCGCATCGTCCAGGAAGACGTGCCCGAGATCCTGCAGAACGCCGTCGTGTACTCGCTCGACATGGGCGCGCTGCTGGCCGGCACCAAGTACCGCGGCGACTTCGAGCAGCGCCTGAAGGCCGTGCTCAAGCAGCTCAAGGACACCCCGAACGGCATCCTGTTCATCGACGAGATCCACACGATCATCGGCGCCGGTTCGGCATCGGGCGGCACGCTGGATGCCTCGAACCTGCTCAAGCCGGCCCTGGCCAACGGCCAACTGAAGTGCATCGGCGCGACCACGTTCACGGAATTCCGCGGCGTGTTCGAGAAAGACCATGCGCTGTCCCGCCGCTTCCAGAAGGTCGACGTCAACGAACCCTCGGTCGAGCAGACCGTGGCGATCCTGCGCGGCCTGAAGTCGCGCTTCGAAGAGCACCACGGCGTGAAATATTCGGCCTCGGCCCTGTCGACCGCGGCCGAGCTGGCGGCGCGCTTCATCAACGACCGCCACCTGCCGGACAAGGCCATCGACGTGATCGACGAGGCGGGCGCGGCGCAGCGCATCCTGCCGAAATCGAAGCAGAAGAAGACCATCGGCAAGACCGAGATCGAGGACATCATCGCCAAGATCGCGCGGATTCCGCCGCAGACCGTCAACCAGGACGACCGCAGCAAGCTGCAGACCATCGACCGCGACCTGCGCAACGTGGTGTTCGGCCAGGATCCCGCCATCGACGCGCTGGCCTCGGCCATCAAGATGGCGCGCGCCGGCCTGGGCAAGACCGACAAGCCGATCGGCTCCTTCCTGTTCTCGGGTCCGACCGGGGTCGGCAAGACCGAGGTCGCCAAGCAGCTGGCCTTCATCCTGGGCATCGAGCTGGTGCGCTTCGACATGTCCGAGTACATGGAGCGCCACGCGGTGTCGCGCCTGATCGGTGCGCCGCCGGGCTACGTCGGCTTCGACCAGGGCGGCCTGCTGACCGAGGCCATCACCAAGAAGCCGCACGCGGTGCTGCTGCTGGACGAGATCGAAAAGGCCCATCCGGACATCTTCAACATCCTGCTGCAGGTGATGGACCATGGCACGCTGACCGACAACAACGGACGCAAGGCCGACTTCCGCAACGTGATCATCATCATGACCACCAATGCGGGCGCCGAAAGCCTGACCAAGCGCTCGGTGGGCTTCGTCGATTCGAAGGCGGCCGGCGACGAGATGGCCGACATCAAGCGCATGTTCACGCCGGAGTTCCGCAACCGCCTGGACGCGATCATCAGCTTCCGTGCGCTGGACGAGGACATCATCCTGCGCGTCGTGGACAAGTTCCTGATGCAGCTGGAAGAGCAGCTGCACGAGAAGAAGGTGGAAGCGATCTTCAGCGAGAAGCTGCGCAAGTTCCTCTCGAAGAAGGGCTTCGACCCGCTGATGGGCGCGCGCCCGATGTCGCGCCTGATCCAGGACATGATCCGCAAGGCGCTGGCCGACGAGCTGCTGTTCGGCCGCCTGGTCAACGGCGGCCGCGTGACGGTGGACCTGAACGAGAAGGACGACGTCATCCTGGAGTTCCCGGAAGGCGACATCCTGCCGCCGCCGGCGCCGCCCGAAACGGTCGAGATCGAATAAGCCTCGGTCGCCCAACAGAACCGCGCGTCAAGCGCGGTTTTTTTTTGCACGTATGCACATCGCACGCATCCTCCCGTGTGGCAAACTCTGCCGCTTGAGTAAACCTTGCCACCGCAACCATGACCGTGTCCCGCACCATCCTCGCGCATCTGCTGCTGCCTTCGCTGGCGCTGATCGGCAGCCAGGCCGCCGCCGCCGACCCATATTTCCGCTTCCCCGCCATCCGCGGCGACAACATCGTGTTCACGGCCGAAGGCGACCTGTGGCGCACCACGCTCGCGGGCGGCAAGGCCACCCGCCTGACCACCCATCCCGCCAGCGAGACCCAGGCCGCGATCTCGCATGACGGCAAGTACGTCGCCTTCGCCGCCTCCTACGAGGGCGCGCAGGAAGCCTATGTGATGCCGATCGAGGGCGGCCTGCCCAAGCGCGTCACCTTCGAGAACGGCGGCGTGACGGTGCTGGGCTGGACCGCGCAGGGCGAGGTGCTGGTCAGTACCGAAAATTCGGTGGGGCCGTCGAAACACCGTATCGTTGCCGCGCTCGACCCGGTCGGCATGGTGCGCCGCGTGCTGCCGCTGGCCGACGCCAACGACGCCGTGCTCAGCGACGACGGCCGCAGCGTGGTCTTCACGCGCATGGGCCTGTCGATGACCAACGATAACGTCAAGGCCTACCGCGGCGGCGCCCAGGCCCAGTTGTGGCGCTACGCGCTCGGCTCGAAGGGGGAAGCCGTGCGCCTGTTCCAGGACGACGGGGCCAACCACCGCCGCGCCATGTGGTGGCAGGGGCGCATCTACTTCATCAGCGACCTGGGAGGCGCCGACAACATCTGGTCCGCGCGCCCGGACGGCAGCGACCGCAAGCAGCACACGCATCACAAGGCATGGGACGTGCGCACCGCCTCGCTCGGCGACGGCCGCATCGCCTACCAGCTGGGCGCCGACCTGCGCGTGTTCGACATCGCCGCCGGCAGCGACACGCCCGTCAAGGCCAGCCTGCTCTCCGACTTCGACCAGCAGCGTACCCGCCGGGTGCGCTCGCCGCTGGCCGCGCTGACCAATATCGAGGTGGCCAACAAGGCCGAGCGCATCGTGCTGACCGCGCGCGGCAAGGTCACCATCGCCGGCACCGGCAGCTACCGGCGCGTCGAGATCGCCGTGCCGGACGGCGCGCGCGCCCGGTCCGCCGTGTTCAGCCACGACGACAAGTGGGTTTATGCTTTCGTCGACACCAGCGGCGAAAACGAGATCTGGCGCTACGCGGCGGACGGCTCGGGCCAGGGCGAGCGCCTGACCATCGACGGCGCCAGCCACCGTTCCGGGCTGTACCCGTCGCCGGACGGCAGGTGGCTGGCCCACACCGACAAGAAGGGCCGCACCTGGCTGCTCGACCTGCAGGCCAGGACCAATGTCATCATCGACGATGCGGAGCAGGTCGGCGCCGACCGTCCGGACCAGGTGGTGTGGTCGCCCGACAGCCGCAACCTGGCCTTTGTCCGCGTCGGCAGCAGCGAACAGCGCAACCAGATCGGCATGTACAACCTGGCCGGCAAGACCATGGCCTTTGTCACCACCGACCGCTACACGGCCGACTCGCCGGTATTCTCGCCGGACGGGAAGTGGCTGTACTTCCTGTCGTCGCGTCATTTCAACGTCGGCAATGCCGGCCCATGGGGCGATCGCAACATGGGCCCGGTGTTCGACCGCCGGGTCGGCATCTATGCGCTGGCGCTGCAGGCCGGCGTGCGCTTCCCGTTCAAGCCCGAGGACGAGCTGACCAAGCCCGAAGAAAAGTCGCCGGAAGCCGCGGCGCGCACCGCCGTGCAGACCCCGGGCAAGGACGAAGCCGACAAGACCGCCGCAGTGGCCGCGGCCGCGGCCGCGGCCGCCGCGGTCACGGCCGCGGAACCGAAATCCAGGACGCCGACCCCCGCCATCGACTACGCCGGCCTGCGTGAGCGCCTGTACGAAGTGCCGGTCGCGCCGGGCAACTACCGCGCGCTGGCGATCGACGACAAGCGCCTGTACATCCTCGAGTCCGACAACGGCCGCAGCGGCGTGCTCAAGACCCTGGAGATCGCGCGCAGCAGCCCGCAGCCGGAAGTGTTCGTGAACAATGTGCGCGAGTTTGGCCTCAGCACCGACCGCAAGCACGTCTTCTATCGCACTTTCCATGCCAGCGGCCCGGGCGAGATGCTGATCGTCGCCGCCGGCGCCAAGGCCCCGGCCGACCTGAGCAAGGCGCGCATCAAGATCGACGACTGGGCGATCAGCACCAATCCGCGCCTGGAGTGGACCCAGATGTTCAACGACGCCTGGCGCATGCACCGCGACTTCCTGTACGACGCCAATATGCGCGGCGTGGACTGGGTGGCCGTGCGCAAGCGCTATGCGCCGCTGGTCGAGCGCGTGACCGACCGCGCCGAGCTGGACGACGTGCTGGGCATGATGGTGGGCGAAGTGGGCGCGCTGCACTCGCAGATCCGGCCGGGCGACGTGCGCCGTGCCCAGGGCGAAGGCGTGCCCTCGAGCCTGGGCGCGGTGCTGTCGCGGGTGAGCGATGGCTTCCGCGTCGACCGGGTCTACCGCAGCGAGCCGGAGCTGCCGTCGGAGCGTGGTCCGCTGGCGGCACCGGACGTCGGCGTCAGGGAGGGCGACATCATCACGGCCGTCAACGGCAAGTCGCTCGTGGAAGCGCGCGACATCGCCGACCTGCTGCTCGACCAGGCCGACAAGCAGGTGCTGCTGCACGTGAAGAGCCCGGGCGCCAGGGCCGACAGCAAGGCGCGTCCGGTGATCGTCACCCCGGTATCGATGGCGCGCCACGCCAGCCTGCGCTACGCCGACTGGGAGCAGACCAGGGCGCAGCAGGCCGACCAGGCCTCGCAGGGCAGGATCGGCTACCTGCACCTGCGCGCGATGACGGCGCGCGACATCAATGCCTTCGCGCGCGACTTCTACGCCAACATCAACAAGGAAGGCCTGATCATCGACGTGCGCCGCAACAACGGCGGCAATATCGACAGCTGGATCATCGAGAAGCTGCTGCGCCGCTCGTGGGCCTTCTGGAGCGCGAACGGCAATCTGCCGCAGTCGAACATGCAGAACACCTTCCGCGGACACCTGGTGGTGCTGATGGACGAGCTGACCTATTCGGATGGCGAAACCTTCGCCGCCGGCGTCAAGGCCCTCAAGCTCGGCCCGCTGGTCGGCAAGCGCACCGCCGGCGCCGGGGTCTGGCTCAGCGACGGCAACGGCCTGCTCGACAACGGCATGGCGCGCGTCGCCGAATTCGGCCAGTTCGCGGCGGACGGCGACTGGCTGATCGAAGGCGTGGGCGTGACGCCGGACGTCGAGGTCGACAACCTGCCGCACGAGACCTTCGAGGGCCGCGACCGCCAGCTGGAAGTGGCCATTGAACTGCTCGAGAAGAAGATGAAGGAGCAGCCGGTCAAGCCCTGGAAGCCGGCGGCGATCCCGGCGCTCGCGCGTTCGGCGCCCTGAGCCTGACCCTGGCGCGGCGCGATGTCATGCAAATTCATCGCGCCGTCATATTTAATTTCTAAACTGCAAGTATCCGATCCACTCCGATACCTGCAATGCGCCTCCCTTCGCCCCAGACCGGCACCAAGATTCTCGCTTCCTTCGGCATCGTCTCCCTCCTGCTGATCCTCATCTCGGCCGTGGCGCTGTGGCGCATGCAGGCCAACGACGCCCTGACGACCGACCTGGTCGACGACAAGCTGGCCAAGCAGCAGCTCACCTCGGACCTGCTCGGCCTCGAACGCCTGAACGGCTCGCGCACGCTGGCCATCGGGCGCAGCGACAGCCTCGAACTGGCCGACTACTTCGGTGGCCAGCTGGCGAGCGGCGAGAACAGCGTGCGCCAACTCGAAGCGAAGCTGGACAAGCTGCCGCGCTCGCCCCGCGAAGCCGCCCTGATCGCACAGGCGCGCCGGGACAAGGCGGCGCTGGCGCAGGTGCAGGATGCGCTGTTCCAGGCCAAGGAGTACGGCCAGACCCAGGTGGTCGAGCAGCTCGTCGGCGGCGACTGGGCGCGTCGCCACGAGGCCTACACCGGCGCGCTGGAGGCGCTGCTGGCCCACGAGACCGACGAGGCGCATCGGCTGGCCGCGCAATCGGGCGCGGCATCGCGTTTCGGAAAAGCGCTGGTGCTGGCGCTCGGTCTCGGTGCACTCGGGGTCGGCGCGCTGCTGGCGTGGGTGCTGACCCGCAACATCGTCGGCCCCTTGCAGCAGGCGGTCGCGCTTGCCGAGCAGGTGGCCAAGGGCGACCTGCGCCCCACGATCCGCCACCGGCGCGGCGACGAAATCGGCCGCCTGTTCGACGCCCTGAACGGCATGACCGGCGGCGTGTCCGCCACCGTCTCCCAGGTGCTGGACGGCGCCCGCGCGATCGATGCCGTGTCCGGGGAAATCGCCGACGGCAACCACGACCTGTCGCACCGCACCGAGCGCCAGGCGGCGCGCCTGCGCCAGACCGTGGGCGCGATGGAGGAGCTCAGCGAGGCGATCGCCCGCAACAACGCCAGCGCCAGGGCCGCGCATGCCCAGGCCCGGTCGGCGTCCAACGTCGCCACCCGCAGCGCACAGGCGGTCGAGCAGCTGGTGGCGCGCATGGCGGTCATCAAGGCCTCGGCCGACCGGGTGGTCGACATCACCGGCATGATCGACAGCATCGCCTTCCAGACCAATATCCTGGCGCTGAACGCGGCGGTGGAAGCGGCGCGCGCCGGCACCGAAGGGCGCGGCTTCGCGGTGGTGGCGGCCGAGGTGCGCAGCCTGGCCCAGCACTCGGCCACGGCGGCGCGCGAAATCAAGAAGCTGATCGGCGCATCGCACGAGGAAATCGCCGCCGGCACCGACATCGCCGGCGCCGCGGGCGAGACCATGCGCGCGGTGCTGGAACACGTGCACGACGTGGCCGACCTGCTCGACACCATCGACGGCGCCAGCGCCGAGCAGGCCGGCGGCGTGGCCCAGGTCAGCCAGGCGATCGCCGAGATGGACGAGTCCACCCGGCAGAACGCCGCGATGGTCGAGCAGGCGGCAAGCGCGGCGCAATCGATGCGCCAGCAGGCGGCCGCGCTGTCGGAACTGGTCGCCACCTTCAAGCTGCGCGCGGCGCCCGAGCAGCGCCGCGCCCTGGCCGCCACCTGAGCCGGCGGGCAGGTGGCGAACGGCAGGCGGTAAACTGGATGCGGGCGGCTTGCTGTATCATCCCGCACCTGAAAACGAAAGCCGCACATGCTCACCATTACCATCAAACAGGGCAAGGAAGCCGGCCTGCTGGCCGGCGACCCCTGGATCTACCTCTCCGCCATCGACAAGGTCGAAGGCAAGCCCATCGAGCGCAACAAGCAGGGCGCCACCGCGATCGTGCAGTCCTCGTCGCGCCGCTTCCTGGCGCGCGCCGCCTACAACGCCAAATCGCAGATCGCCGCGCGGGTCTGGACCCTGCGCGAGGACGAGCCGGTCGACCATGCGCTGATCAAGCGGCGCGTGCAGGCTGCCGTGCAGGGGCGCGCCGCCGCGCTCCGGGACGCCGATCCGCAAGCACTGGTCCAGCTGGTCGATGGGGAGCGGGACGGCTTGCCGGGCCTGCTGGTGCACAGCTACGGCGGTGCGGGCGGCTACCTGGTCTGCCAGTTCAACGCCGCCGGCGTCGACCTGTGGAAGGTGCCGGTCGTGCAGGCGCTGATCAAGGCGACCGGCTGCCCGAATGTGTACGAGCGCGCCGACGAACTGGTGCGCAAGGCCGAAGGCCTGCCCCTGACGCGGCGCGTGCTGGCCGGGGAAGAACCGCCCCAGCGCCTGACGGTGCGCGAAAGCGGGCGGCTGGCGCCGATGGATATCCGTACCGGCTTTATCTATCCGCGCTGACGGCTAAGGCGGATGCATGCGCCCGGCATAATCATGCGGGATTGCATTGATAATCTGCAAAAATTCTCTCATTATCGGCCAGGCGCCAGGAATCCTCCTGACGCTCCACCGAACCGAGGGAAGCAATGAAACGATTTTTCGCCGTAGTCTGCGCGCTGGGCATGTTCGTGCTGGCACCGCACAGCGCATTCGCGCAGGACGCCAACGGCAAGCAGCAGATCGAACAGGTGATCGAGCGCTTTCGCAGCGCCATCATCAACAAGGACAGGGAAGGCTTCCTGAAGCTGTTCCTGAAGGACGACATCACCTGGGCCGGGGTGACCCAGGATGCCAGCATCGAACGGCTCTACGCGACGCGGCCGGATCCGGCCTTGCGGCGCCCGGACAAACTATTCAGCAGCAACCCGCGTGCGTTCATCGACATGATCGTCCGGGACAAGGCGCGCAACGAAGAAACCATCTCGCAGGTGCGCATCGACAGTGACGGCGACGTGGCCCAGGTCTGGTTCGACTACAGCTTCCTGGAAGGCGGCCATAAGACGAACTGGGGCAAGGAAAGCTGGCAGATGGTGCGCACCGAGTCCGGCTGGAAGATCGCGGCGGTCGTGTGGTCCCAGGAATTCAACCCCGAGCCGCCGCCCGCCAGCGCCGGACACTGAGCCCGACACTGAGCCCGACACTGAGCGCCCCTTCGGTCAGCGCACGTCCAGCAGCTCGACGTCGAAGATCAGGTTGGCATTCGGCGGGATCGGGCCGGCGCCGCTGCTGCCGTAGCCCAGGCTGGCCGGAATGATGAGGGTGCGCTTGCCGCCCACTTTCATGCCCGCGACGCCCGCATCCCAGCCGGGAATGACCTGGCCGCCGCCCAGCGTGAAGCTGAAGGGCTCGCGTCCGCTGGAGGAGTCGAACTGGGCGCCGCGCTTCGATTCGGTATCGGGCGCATACAGCCATCCGGTGTAGTGGACGACGACGGTGGCGCCATTGGTAGCTTCCTTGCCGGTGCCGGCGACGGTGTCGATCGTCTGCATCTTGATCGTGTCGGTCGAGCTTGCGGCCGCTTGCGGTGCTTCGGTGCGTTTGCAGCCGGTAGCGGCCAGTGCCAGGGTCATGCCGAGGATGCAGGTGGAGATCAGCTGTTTCAAGGTCGTCTTTCGTAATGGGTTGAAATTCGGGCTTGCCACAGTATACATTGCAGTGCGCGCAGGGCTGGGAATTGTCGCTCCCATGGTCTACAGTATGAAGAGACCTCGTGCAGCCCGCCCATCGCCACGGCTGCAGGCAAGCCAGGCACGACAGCCCATGGTAGCGAACCAGCCCGGATTTCTCTTTGCCACCGGCATCGAGAGCAGCATCCCGACCATCGACGGCGGCAGGGTGCGCATGGACGAGATGGAAAAATGCGGCCACTACCGCCACTGGCGGCGCGACTTCGACCTGGTGCAGGATATCGGCATCCGTTTCCTGCGCTATGGCCCGCCGCTGCACACCACGCTGGTCGGCGCGGGGTGCTACGACTGGTCGTTTGCCGACGAGGTGTTCCCCGACCTGCGCCGCCGCGGCCTGGTCCCGATCGTCGACCTGTGCCACTTCGGCCTGCCCGATTTTCTCGGCGACTTCCAGAACCCGGATTTTCCCGACCTGTTCGGCAACTACGCGCGCGCGTTCGCCCAGCGTTTCCCCTGGGTCCAGCTGTACACGCCGGTGAACGAGATGTCGGTCAGCGCCTTGTTCTCCGCCCTGTACGGCTGGTGGAACGAGCAGATGCGCAGCGACCGGGCCTACGTGACCGCCCTCAAGCACATCGTGAAGGCGAACCTGCTGGCCATGCGCGCCATCCTCGAGGTGCGCCCGGACGCCTTGTTCGTCCAGAGCGAATCCAGCGAGTATTTCCACGCCACATCGCCGGCGGCGATCGAACTGGTGCAGACCATGAACGCCCGCCGCTTCCTGTCGCTGGACCTGAACTATGGCCGCCGTGTCGACTCCACCATGTACGAGTACCTGCTCGACAACGGGATGACGCGCGAGGAGTACCACTTCTTCCTGAACAACAACCTGAAGCATCACTGCATCATGGGCAACGACTACTACCAGACCAACGAGCACTTGGTGGCGGCGAACGGCTTGAGCACGTCTGCCGGCGAAATCTTCGGCTACGCGGTGATCACGCACCAGTACTACAACCGCTACCGGCTGCCCGTGATGCACACCGAGACCAATTGCTGCCAGGGCCCCTGCGGCGACGAGGCCGTCAAGTGGCTGCGCAAGGAGTGGGCCAACGTGCTCCGGGTCCGCAACAACGGCGTGCCCCTGGTCGGCTTCACCTGGTACTCGCTCACCGACCAGGTCGATTGGGACAGCGGCCTGCGCGAAAACAATGGCCACGTCAATGCCCTCGGCCTGGCCGACCTCGATCGCAAGCTGCGCCCGGTCGGACTGGCCTACCGCGACCTGATCCGGGACTGGACCGAGGTGCTGCCGACCCAAAGCGTGTGCCTGCAGGTGCCGCTCTCGCTCGACCAGGATTATCCGGAGCTGTTCTGCGCTTGCGAGCCGCCGGACCCGCCCGACGCGACGGAAACCGCCGCGCCCGGAAATACGGAGTAGGGAGCGGCCGCAGGTGACTGGCAGGCAGGGCTCCCGCTCAGGCTTCAGATCGCCGCCAGCGCCCGGCGCAGGTCCTCGCGCTGGTCCTCCAGGTGCTCGATGCCCACCGACAGGCGGATCAGGCCGTCGCCGATGCCAAGCCGGGCGCGCTGCTCGGGCGGGATGCTGGCATGGGTCATCAGGGCAGGGTGCTCGATCAGGCTTTCCACGCCGCCCAGGCTTTCGGCCAGCGTGAACAGCTCGCAGCTTTCCAGGAAGCGCCGCGCACCCGCCAGGTCGGTGTCCAGGTCGATCGAGACGATGCCCCCGAAGCCGTTCATCTGGCGCCGCGCCAGCGCGTGCTGCGGGTGCGACTCCAGGCCCGGATAGAACACCTTGCGTACCTTCGGCTCGCGCTCGAGCCATTGCGCCAGCGCGAGCGCGTTGGCGCTGCTGCGCTCCACGCGCAGGGCCAGGGTCTTGATTCCGCGCAGCACCAGGAAGCTGTCGAAGGGGCCCTGGATCGCGCCCACCGCGTTCTGGATGAAGCCCAGCTGTTCGGCCAGCGCCGCATGGCGTTCTTCCCGCCCAAGCACCGCCACCCCGCCGATCACGTCGGAATGGCCGTTCATGTACTTGGTGGTCGAGTGCACCACGATGTCGAAGCCCAGCTCCAGCGGGCGCTGGACGATCGGGCTGGCGAAGGTGTTGTCGCACGCGCTGATGATGCCGCGCGCCCGGCACAGACCGGCGATGGCGGCCAGGTCGGCCAGCTTGAGCATCGGGTTGGTCGGCGTCTCCACCCACACCAGCCTGGTCTCCGGCGTGAGCGCCCTGGCCAGGGCGTCGGGGTCGGTCAGGTCGGCATAGCTGAAGCGGTGGCCGGCGCTGTTGCGGCGCACCCGCTCGAACAGGCGGAAGCTGCCGCCGTACATGTCGTCGCCCGCCACGATGTGCGAGTTTGCCGGCAGCAGTTCCAACACCGCCGCGATCGCGGCCAGGCCCGAGGCGAAGGCGAAGGCGGCGCCGCCGCTTTCGATGTCGGCCACGCAGCGCTCCAGCGCCCAGCGCGTCGGATTGTGCGAGCGCCCGTAGTCCAGGCCCTTGTGCACCCCGGGGCTGTCCTGGCGGAAGGTCGAGGTGGCGAAGATCGGCGGCATCACGGCGCCGGTGCCCGGCTCGGGCGCCTGGCCGCCGTGGATCACGCGGGTGGCGAGGTGTTTCCTGGTCTCGGTCATGACAGGGTCCTTCGCAGATGGTTGAGCAGGTCGTAGCGGGTGATCAGGCCGTAGAAATGGTCCTCATCAAGGATCACGGCGGTGAGTCCATGGTCGAGGATCTCGCGCAGGTGCCCCATGCTGGCGCCCGGGGCCAGGGTCTGCAGCGTCGCGCTCATGGTGCTCGATACCGGGGCGCTGAAGTCGCCCCCCTTGCCGCTCACGTGCAGCAGCAGGTCGGATTCGTCGATCAGCCCGACCAGCCGGCCGCCAGCGCGCTCGCCATCGATCACCGGCAGCTGCTGCAGGTCGGCGTTGCGCATGCGGTTGAAGGCGGTCAGCAGGGTGTCGGTGGGGGCCACGGTGACCACTTCGCCCTGGTCGTAGCGGCGGCCGATCAGGTCGCGCAGGTCGCCCGTTCTAGGGCGCGTGATCAGGCCCTGGTCGACCATCCAGCCGTCGCTGTACACCTTGCTCAGGTAGCGGGTGCCGGTGTCGCACACGAAGCTGACCACGCGCTTGGGGCGGGTCTGCTCGCGGCAGTAGCGCAGGGCGGCGGCCAGCAGGGTGCCGGTGGAGGAGCCGCCCAGGATGCCTTCCTGCTGCAGCAGCAGGCGCGCGGTGTTGAAGCTTTCCTCGTCGGGAATGGTATAGGCCTGCTTCACGCGCGACAGGTCGGCGATGCCGGGGATGAAATCCTCGCCGATGCCTTCCACCGCCCACGAGCCGGCGTCCAGGCGCAGCACGCCCGTGTTGACGTAGTCGGCCAGGATCGAGCCCTTGGGGTCGGCCAGGATGAATTCGAGATTCGGCTGGGTCTTGCGGAAGTAGCGCGACAGGCCGGTGAGGGTGCCGGAGGAGCCGACGCCGACCATGATCGCATCGAGCCTGTGGTTGACCTGGTCCCAGATTTCCGGGCCGGTGGTGGTTTCGTGGGCACGCGGGTTGGCCGGGTTGTTGAACTGGTCGGCGAACCAGGCGCCGGGAATCTCCCTTGCCAGGCGCGCCGCGTAGTCCTGGTAGTACTCGGGATGGCCCTTGCCGACGTCGGAGCGCGTCAGGTGGATCTCGGCGCCGAGCGCCTTCAGGTGCAGGATCTTCTCGGCCGCCATCTTGTCGGGCACCACCAGCACCACGCGGTAGCCCTTGATGCGGGCCACCAGGGCCAGTCCCAGGCCGGTGTTGCCGGCGGTGGCCTCGACCACGGTGCCGCCGGGCGCCAGCAAGCCGTCGTGCTCGGCCTGCTCGATCATGGCGCGGCCGATCCGGTCCTTGATGGAGCCGCCGGGATTCTGGGATTCGAGTTTCAGGAACAGCTGGCAGGGACCGGTGTCGATCCGGGTAACTTCGATCAGCGGAGTGTCACCGATCAGGGAAAACAGTGCA
Organism: Massilia sp. UMI-21; assembly: GCA_015277795.1. Classification (NCBI taxonomy): domain Bacteria; kingdom Pseudomonadati; phylum Pseudomonadota; class Betaproteobacteria; order Burkholderiales; family Oxalobacteraceae; genus Massilia; species Massilia sp. UMI-21. Next base: position 1,888,892 of record CP063848.1, read on the forward strand.
GCTTGCGACGCATGTTGCATAGTGCCTCCGAAAGGCCGGGCGGGGCCCGGACGGTGCGCCGCGACAGGGTAAGGGACCGGAGCGGACGCTAGTCGAAGAGCTGGCGCTTGCTGGTATAAATGGGCGCCAGTCCATGTAAAAAAAACATGATACGGCGATAATCGGATGGCGTGTTGATGCAACAGGGTGGTGTTCCCGCAGGATGGACCACCCTACGACGCTTCACTGCGCAAGCGCCGCCACAGGGTCGTGCGGCTGATGCCCAGGTGCCGGGCGGCCGCGTCGCGCTGCCCGCCGAAGCGCGCCAGCACCGCGGCGACGCTTTCCGGCCCTGGCTTGGCCGTCGCCAGGGTGACCGTCTTGCCTAGCTCAGGTGCAATCGACAGCAAGAAACTCGGCGTCAGCGCCTGCAGCGGCTCGGCCGCCAGGAACAGCGCCAGCCGCTCCATCAGGTTGCGCAGTTCGCGCACGTTGCCGGGCCAGCCATACGCTTCCAGCAGCGCGCTGCAGGCCGCCATGTCGGCGTGCAGGTTCGGATGCGGCGCGGCGCCCAGCGCCGCCAGGGCGTTCTTGAGCGACCATTCGGCCAGGGGCAGGATGTCGACCGTCCGCTCGCGCAGCGGCGGCAGGCCCAGGCGCAGCACGGCCAGCCGGTAGAACAGGTCGGCGCGGAAGCGCCCCTCGCGCACGCGCGACTCCAGGTCGCAGTGGGTGGCGCTGATCACGCGCACCGCGATCGGCACCGGCCGCGTGCCGCCCACGCGCATCACTTCGCGCTCTTCCAGCACGCGCAGCAGGCGGGTCTGCAGGGCCAGGGGCATCTCGCCGATTTCGTCGAGGAACAGGGTGCCGCCGTCGGCCGCCTCGAACAGGCCGGCATGGCCGCCGCGGCGCGCGCCCGTGAACGCGCCTTCCTCGTGGCCGAACAGTTCGGATTCCAGCAGCGATTCGGCGATCGCGCCGCAGTTCACCGCCACGAACGGGCGGTTGGCGGTGCGCCCCGGGCCTTCGCGATGGATGGCCTGGGCCACCAGTTCCTTGCCGCTGCCGGTCTCGCCCTGGATCAGCACCGTGGCCGGCGAGCGCGCGTACAGCACCACGCCCTGGCGCAGCCGCTCCATGGCGCTCGACTCGCCGCGCAGGTCGTGCAGGCCGCGCCGGGCGCGCAGGGTGTCGGCGTCCGCGCGGCTGCCGCTGCGGCGGCCGCGGCCGCGGCCGTCTTCCAGCCGGGTCAGGCGCGCCGTCTCGAGCGCGTCGTCGAAGGCCTGGCGGATCGATGCGGCCGAGTACAGGAACACGCCGGTCAGGCCCGCTTCCTCGGCCAGGTCGGTGATCAGGCCGGCGCCGACGATCACCTCGACCCCGGCCGCCTTGAGCTCGTTGATGCCGGCGCGCGCGTCTTCCTCGGTGACGTAGGTGCGCTGCGCGATGGCGATGCCGAAGGTGTCCGCGAACTCGGCCAGTTCGCGCAGCGGCGCCTGGTGGCTGATCACGCCGATGCGCTTCGACACGCGGCGCGCGCGCGCCAGCGCCTGCATCACGTCGAAGCCGCTGGCCTTGGCCACCACCACCGGCACCGAGATCCGGCCCTTCAGGTAGGCCGCGTTCGAGCCGGCCGCGATCACCACATCGCAGTGCTCGGTCGCCAGGCGCTCGCGCAGGGTGCGCGCGGCCTCGTCGAAGCCCAGGTGCAGCGGTTCGATCGAGGCCAGGTGGTCGTACTCGAGGGTGATGTCGCGGAACAGGTCGGACAGGCGCGACACCGACACGGTCCAGATGACAGGCTTGTCCTTGCTGTCCTCGGGGGGGGAATGGCGGGCGGGGTTGCGTACGGCATAGCTCATGTTTCAAGTGTAGCCGATTCCCTGTGCAATGTTTCAGGCTGAAATACCGGCGCCGGCGTAAGCATCTGGTAAGGGCAGAGTCGTAGGATGAAGTCAGCCTGGCAGGTATGTACCCACGATCCACCCATATCAGCGCCACAGGGCATCACGATAATTATCAGGAGACAAAAGTGGAACAAGACGTTGTACAGCGGGTCAAGAGCGACCCCGATTACCGCAAGCTCGTCGCACGCCGTTCGAAGTTCGGCTGGACCCTTACCTGGAGCATGATGATCGTCTACTACGGCTTCACCCTGCTCTGCGCCTTCGACAAGGAGTTCATGGGCAGCCGTATCGGCGACGGCGTCATGACCTGGGGCATTCCGCTGGGTCTGTTCGTCATCCTGTTCACGGTGGCCATCACCGCCATCTACGTGCGCCGCGCCAACAGCGAGTACGACCAGCTGACCGATGCCATCAAGGCCCGCGTGGCCGCAGGCAAGAAGGCGGCAGCATGAAGGCCCTGACCCGTAGCGCCATCGCGCTGGCCCTGCTGGCCGCCAGCGGCCTCGCCCTGGCCGCGCCCGACCTCGGCCAGGCCACCCGGCAGCCCACCAACTGGACCGCGATCAGCATGTTCGCGATCTTCGTCGTGCTGACCCTGTTCATCACCAAGTGGGCGGCCGCCAAGACCCGCTCGGCCTCCGACTTCTACACCGCCGGCGGCGGCATTTCCGGCTTCCAGAACGGCCTGGCGATCGCCGGCGACTTCATGTCGGCCGCGTCCTTCCTGGGCATTTCCGCGGCCGTCTTCGCGAACGGTTTCGACGGCCTGATCTACGCGATCGGCTTCCTGGTCGGCTGGCCGGTGATCACCTTCCTGATGGCCGAGCGCCTGCGCAACCTGGGGCGCTTCACCTTCGCCGACGTCGCCGCCTACCGCTTCCACCAGAAACCCATCCGCGTGTTCGCCGCTTCCGGCACCCTGGTCGTGGTGGCCTTCTACCTGATCGCGCAAATGGTCGGCGCCGGCCAGCTGATCAAGCTGCTGTTCGGCCTGGAATACTGGATCGCGGTGGTGATCGTCGGCGGCCTGATGATGGTCTACGTGCTGTTCGGCGGCATGACCGCCACCACCTGGGTGCAGATCATCAAGGCCGTGCTGCTGCTGTCGGGTGCGTCCTTCATGGCCTTCTCGGTGCTGGCGCAATACAATTTCAGCCCGGAGCAACTGTTCGCGGCCGCCACCGAAGTGCACGACAAGGGCGAGTCGATCATGGGCCCGGGCACCTTCCTGACCGACCCGATCTCGGCGATTTCCTTCGGCATGGCGCTGATGTTCGGCACCGCCGGCCTGCCGCACATCCTGATGCGCTTCTTCACCGTCCCGAGTGCGAAAGAGGCGCGCAAGTCGGTGCTGTGGGCCACCACCTGGATCGGCTACTTCTACATCCTCACCTTCATCATCGGCTTCGGCGCGATCGTGCTGGTGGGCACCAACCCGACCTTCAAGGATGCGGCCGGCAAGCTGCTGGGCGGTAACAACATGGCGGCGGTGCACCTGGCCAATGCCGTGGGCGGCGACATCTTCCTGGGCTTCATCTCGGCGGTGGCCTTCGCGACCATCCTGGCGGTGGTGGCCGGCCTGACCCTGTCGGGCGCCTCGGCGGTGTCGCACGACCTGTACGCCACCGTGTTCAAGAAGGGCAAGGCCAACAGCGCCGACGAACTGAAGGTCTCGAAGATCACCACCATCGTGCTGGGCATCGTGGCCGTGATCCTCGGCATCGCGTTTGAAAAGCAGAACGTCGCCTTCATGGTGTCGCTGGCCTTCGCAATCGCCGCATCGGCCAACTTCCCGGTGCTGTTCATGTCGGTGCTCTGGAAGGACTGCACCACCCGCGGCGCCACCGTCGGCGGCTTCCTGGGCCTGGCCACCGCGGTCGTGCTGACCGTGGTGTCGAAATCGGTGTGGGTCGACGTGTTCGGCAATGCCGCACCGATCTTCCCCTACACCTCGCCGGCGCTGTTCTCGATGGCGGTGGGCTTCTTCGGCATCTGGCTGTTCTCGGTGACCGACAAGAGCCCGCGCGCCGCGATCGACCGGGCCGGTTTCGAGGCGCAGGAAGTGCGTTCGGAAACCGGCATCGGTGCGTCGACGGCAAGCGCACACTGAGCGTCAATGCCTCATCCGACACCCCGCTGCGGCGGGGTTTTTTATGGTTCTTCGCGGGAAATGGGGGAAGACGGTATTGACTGGCTGAGCGGGAGGTGGTGGCGGAGGTCTGATGTTGGTAGATTGATAGTCGCCAAACAAATCAGTCTGTCAAACCACCGCCATGCTCAATGCTATGTCGTCTGTCTCATTTTGGGAAGGCCATATTGTCGACACCGTCCAGGAACAAGAAGACGGGTCGCTGTTAATCGTTCTCGACACCTGCCCGGCAAGTGATGCCGTGTGCGGAGCGTGCCTCCAGCCTTGTGCCCTGGTGCATGAACGCCGAAGGCGTAAGGTGCGCGATCGTGACGTTCTGGACAAGCGCGTCTGGCTCGATGTGCCGGTTCGGCGGCTGGACTGTCATCACTGCAATGCACGGGTGGCCGAGCACATTGTTTGGCTTGACCGGGGAGCTCGCATTACGCACCGCGTGCGCCTTTGGGTCGAGGCGTTGGCGCAGCTGCTCCCGATAGCCCATGTGGCCCGACTGACCGGCCTGCACTGGCACACCATCAAGGACATCGATCATCGGCGGCTGAAACACCTGCATGGTGACTTCTCGGCAGAAGGCGTTCAGCGCTTGGTCATGGACGAATTCGCGCTGCACAAAGGCCACCGCTATGCCACTGTGGCCTTGGATGCCGAGCGAATGCGGGTGCTGTGGGTTGGAGAGGGTAATAGCCGGGAAGCGATCCGACCATTCTTCGAGCTGCTGGGAGAGCAAGGCTGTCAGCGAATCGAAGCCGTAGCCATGGACATGAACACGGCGATGGACCTCGAAGTTCGCCAGCAATGCCCGAACGCGGAAGTCGTCTACGACCTGTTTCACGTGGTGGCCCGCTTCGGCCGCGAAGTGGTAGACCGGGTTCGCGTCGACCAAGCCAATGCCTTGCGTGCCGAATCAAAGGCCCGCAAGGTCATCAAGCGTAGCCGCTGGCTGTTACTGCGCAACCGCGACAACCTGAAAGCCGAACAGGCCGTCAAACTGGAGGAGCTGCTGGCTGCCAACCAGCCTTTGGCGACGGTCTACCTGCTCAAGACCGAGTTGAAGGAAATCTGGTATGCCCCATCGGTCCGGGAAGGTGCTCGTCGATGGAAAACCTGGCTCAAACTCGCCCTTCAAAGCCAAATCGCTCCGGTAATCCAATTCGCCAAACGTTTGGCCAAATACCGGCGCGGCATCCTGGCTTCGGCCATCTATCCGATGAGCTCATCGATCCTGGAAGGCGTCAACAACCGCATCAAGGTCATCAAGCGCATGGCCTACGGATTTCGGGATGCATCTTATTTCTTCCTGAAAATCAAGGATGCGTTCCCCGGCAAAGCGCGATGAACCTTTTTTATTGGTATCATGTTTCATTTGCATTTCATGTTTCATCCATCTGAAACACATGAGATGGCAGATGCGGGTATGCTGCGCAGGGGGGGGGCGGCAAGTCCTTGAATTTACAGCGAAAGCGCATCGGCGAAAAGACTGGCACGCTGTTTGCATATCAAGTCCGTATTCGATCAACCCATCATTCGAGAGCTAAAGCATGAGCCATCACTCCGCCGGCGCCGCGTTCCGCCAGGCCGTCCAGGAAGAATCCCCGCTGCAGGTCATCGGCGCGATCAACGCCAACCATGCGCTGCTGGCCAAGCGCGCTGGCTACCGCGCCATCTACCTGTCCGGCGGCGGCGTCGCCGCCGGTTCGCTGGGCCTGCCCGATCTGGGCATCTCCGGCCTGGAAGACGTGCTGGTCGACGTGCGCCGCATCACCGACGTCTGCGACCTGCCGCTGCTGGTCGATATCGATACCGGCTTCGGCTCGTCCGCCTTCAATGTCGCGCGCACCGTCCGCTCCCTTGAAAAGGCCGGCGCCGCCGCCTGCCACATCGAAGACCAGGTCGGCGCCAAGCGTTGCGGCCACCGTCCGGGCAAGGAAATCGTGAGCAAGGACGAGATGGTCGACCGCGTCAAGGCAGCCGCCGACGCCCGCGCCGACGAGGATTTCGTGATCATGGCGCGCACCGACGCGCTGGCCGTGGAGGGCCTGGACGCCGCCATCGAGCGCGCGGTTGCATGCGTGGAAGCCGGCGCCGACATGATCTTCCCGGAAGCGATGACCAGCCTCGAGATGTACAAGCAGTTCGCCGATGCCGTCAAGGTGCCGGTGCTGGCCAACATCACCGAGTTCGGTTCGACCCCGCTGTTCACCCTGGACGAACTGCGCAGTGCCAAGGTCGCCATCGCCCTGTATCCGCTGTCGGCCTTCCGCGCCATGAACAAGGCGGCCGAGAACGTCTACAACGCGATCCGCCGCGACGGCACCCAGAAGAACGTGCTGGACACGATGCAGACCCGCGCCGAACTGTATGACCGCATCGACTACCACAGCTACGAACAGAAGCTGGACGCACTGTTCGCCCAAAAGAAAACCAAGTAAAGAGTCAGGAGATCCACGCATGAGCACCCAGAACAACGAGACCCCAACGTTCAAGCCGAAGAAGTCGGTGGCCCTGTCCGGCGTTGCCGCCGGCAATACCGCACTGTGCTCGGTCGGCAAGTCGGGCAACGATTTGCACTACCGCGGTTACGACATCCTGGACGTCGCCACGTCCTGCGAGTTCGAAGAGATCGCCTACCTGCTGGTGCACGGCAAGCTGCCCACCGTGGCCGAACTGAAGGGCTACAAGGCCAAGCTGAAAATGCTGCGCGGCCTGCCGCAGGCGGTGAAAAGCGCGCTGGAAGCGCTGCCGGCCAGCGCCCATCCGATGGACGTGATGCGTACCGGCGTGTCGGTGCTGGGCTGCACGCTGCCGGAGAAGGACGACCACAACGTGCCGGGCGCGCGCGACATCGCCGACCGCCTGATGGCCTCGTTCGGCTCGATGCTGCTGTACTGGTACCACTTCAGCCATTCGGGCAAGCGCATCGAGGTCGAAACCGACGACGACTCGATCGGCGGCCACTTCCTGCACCTGCTGCACGGCGAAAAGCCACGCGACTCCTGGGTGCGCGCGATGCACACCTCGCTGATCCTGTACGCCGAGCACGAGTTCAACGCCTCGACCTTCACCTCGCGCGTGATCGCCGGCACCGGTTCCGACATCCACTCGGCCATCACCGGCGCGATCGGCGCGCTGCGCGGCCCGAAGCACGGCGGCGCCAACGAAGTGGCCCTCGACATCCAGAAGCGCTACGAGAACGCCGACGAGGCCGAGGCCGACATCCGCAACCGCGTGGCGAACAAGGAAGTCGTGATCGGCTTCGGCCACCCGGTGTACACCATCAGCGACCCGCGCAACGTGGTGATCAAGGAAGTGGCGCGCACCCTGTCGCAAGAAGCCGGCTCGATGAAGATGTTCGACATCGCCGAGCGCCTGGAATCGGTGATGTGGGAAGTCAAGAAGATGTTCCCGAACCTGGACTGGTTCTCGGCCGTCTCGTACCACATGATGGGCGTGCCGACCGCCATGTTCACGCCGCTGTTCGTCATTTCGCGCACCTCCGGCTGGGCCGCGCACATCATCGAGCAGCGCATCGACAACAAGATCATCCGCCCGAGCGCGAACTACGTGGGTCCGGAAGACCTGCAGTTCGTGCCGATCGCCAATCGCAACTAATCGACGAATCAGCGCGGCGCGTCCGTCGCCCCGCACCCTCAAGACCGTCAACCCCGCGCAGGCGGGGATCCAAGTTTGTGTGAATGGTCCGCAGCTGAAATTGGATTCCCGCCTTCGCGGGAATGACGGTTCTAAGGTCAACTCGGAGAATCCCGAACCATGAACACCAACCACCGCAAACCCCTCCCTGGCACCAGCCTGGACTACTTCGACACGCGCGCCGCGGTCGACGCCATCCAGCCCGGCGCCTACGACAGCTTGCCCTACACCTCGCGCGTGCTGGCCGAGAACCTGGTGCGCCGCTGCGACCCGGCCAGCATGGAGGACGCACTCAAGCAGATCATCGAACGCAAGCGCGAACTCGACTTCCCGTGGTTTCCGGCGCGCGTGGTCTGCCACGACATCCTGGGCCAGACCGCGCTGGTCGACCTGGCCGGCCTGCGCGACGCCATCGCGCTGCAAGGCGGCGACCCGGCCCTGGTCAATCCGGTGGTCCCGACCCAGCTGGTCGTTGACCACTCGCTGGCCGTCGAGTGCGGCGGCTTCGACCCGGACGCCTTCGCCAAGAACCGCGCCATCGAAGACCGCCGCAACGAAGACCGCTTCCACTTCATCGAGTGGACCAAGAAGGCCTTCCAGAACGTCGACGTGATCCCGCCGGGGAACGGTATCCTGCACCAGATCAACCTGGAACGCATGTCGCCGGTGATTCAGCAAGAGAAGGGCGTGGCCTATCCCGACACCCTGGTCGGCACCGACTCGCACACCCCGATGGTCGACGCCCTCGGCGTGATCGCGATCGGCGTGGGCGGCCTGGAAGCCGAAAGCGTGATGCTGGGCCGCGCCTCGTACATGCGCCTGCCCGACATCGTCGGCGTCGAACTCACCGGCAAGCCGCAGCCCGGCATCACCGCCACCGACATCGTGCTGGCGCTGACCGAGTTCCTGCGCGCCTCGAAGGTCGTCTCCACCTACCTCGAGTTCCATGGCGAGGGCGCATCCAGCCTGACCCTGGGCGACCGCGCCACCATCTCCAACATGGCCCCGGAATTCGGCGCCACCGCCGCGATGTTCTACATCGACGAGCAGACCATCAAGTACCTGCGCCTGACCGGCCGCGAGGAAGAGACCGTGCAGCTGGTCGAGACCTATGCCAAGCAGGCCGGCCTGTGGGCCGACAGCCTCAAGACGGCCCAGTACGAGCGCGTGCTGTCGTTTGACCTGTCGAGCGTGGTGCGCAACATCGCCGGCCCGTCCAACCCGCACAAGCGGGTGCCGACCTCGGAGCTGGCCCAGCGCGGCATCTCGGGCGTGGTCGAGAATGAAACAGGCCGCATGCCGGACGGCGCCGTGATCATCGCGGCGATCACCAGCTGCACCAACACCAACAACCCGCGCAACATGATCGCGGCCGGCCTGATCGCCCGCAACGCCAACCGCGCCGGCCTCCTGCGCAAGCCCTGGGTCAAGAGCTCGCTGGCGCCGGGCTCCAAGGCGGTGGCCCTGTACCTGGAAGAAGCCGGCCTGATGCCGGAGCTGGAAAAGCTGGGCTTCGGCGTGGTGGCCTTCGCCTGCACCACCTGCAACGGCATGAGCGGCGCGCTCGAGCCAAGCATCCAGCAGGAGATCATCGAGCGCGAGCTGTATGCGACCGCGGTCCTGTCGGGCAACCGCAATTTCGACGGCCGCATCCACCCGTATGCAAGCCAGGCCTTCCTGGCCTCGCCGCCGCTGGTGGTGGCCTACGCGATCGCCGGCACCATCCGCTTCGATATCGAGAAGGACGTGCTGGGCGTGGACAGCGCCGGTAAAGAGATCCGCCTGGCGGACCTGTGGCCCTCGGACGAGGAAATCGACGCCGTGGTGGAAAACAGCGTCAAGCCGGAGCAGTTCCGCAAGGTCTACACGCCGATGTTCGCGCGTGTCGTGGACGATGGCGAGCAGGTCAGCCCGCTGTACGACTGGCGTGCGCAGAGCACCTACATCCGCCGTCCGCCGTACTGGGAAGGCGCGCTCGCGGGCGAACGCACCTTGGCCGGCATGCGTCCGCTGGCGATCCTGGGCGACAACATCACCACCGACCACCTGTCGCCGTCGAACGCGATCATGCCCGATTCGGCGGCCGGCGAGTACCTGGCCAGGATGGGTCTGCCGGAAGAAGACTTCAACTCCTACGCGACCCACCGCGGCGACCACCTGACCGCGCAGCGCGCCACCTTCGCCAACCCGACCCTCAAGAACGAGATGGTGCGCGACCAGGCCGGCGCCGTGAAAGCCGGTTCCCTGGCGCGCATCGAGCCGGAGGGGCAGGTGACGCGCATGTGGGAAGCCATCGAGACCTACATGCAGCGCAAGCAGCCGCTGATCGTGGTCGCCGGCGCCGACTACGGCCAGGGCTCGTCGCGCGACTGGGCGGCCAAGGGCGTGCGCCTGGCGGGCGTGGAAGCGATCGTGGCCGAAGGCTTCGAACGCATCCACCGTACCAACCTGGTCGGCATGGGCGTGCTGCCGCTCGAGTTCAAGCCGGGCGTCAACCGCCTGACCCTGGAGCTCGACGGCACCGAGACCTACGACGTGCTGGGTGCGCGCACCCCGCGCGCCGAGCTGGTGCTGGTCATCCACCGCAGGAACGGCGAGCGCGTGGAGGTCCCGGTGACCTGCCGCCTCGACACCGCCGAGGAAGTCGCGATCTACGAGGCGGGCGGCGTGCTGCAGCGCTTCGCGCAGGATTTCCTCGAGTCGTCGGCGCCAAAAGCAGCTGCATAACCGTAGGGTGGGCGGGTCTCCCGCCCACGCGTTCAAATCACGGTCGAATTGTGGCGCGGCTGTTCTCAGACCGCTTGAACGCGTGGGCGGCAAAGCCGCCCACCCTACAAGAACGGAAAAACTATGGCACATACTCCCCAAATCAAGATCCCCGCCACCTACATGCGTGGCGGCACCAGTAAAGGCGTCTTCTTCCGCCTGCAAGACCTCCCGGAAGCCGCGCGCGTGCCCGGCCCTGCGCGCGATGCGTTGCTGCTGCGCGTGATCGGCAGCCCCGACCCCTACGGCAAGCAGATCGACGGCATGGGCGGCGCCAGCTCGAGCACCAGCAAGGCCGTGATCGTGGCCCGCAGCACGCGTGCGGAGCACGACGTCGACTACCTGTTCGGCCAGGTCTCGATCGACAAGCCCTTCGTGGACTGGAGCGGCAACTGCGGCAACCTGTCCTCGGCGGTGGGTTCCTTTGCCATCGCCAGCGGCCTGGTCGACCCCGAGCGCGTGCCGCAAGACGGCATGGCCACGGTGCGCATCTGGCAGGCCAATATCGGCAAGACCATCGTCGCCCACGTCCCGGTGAGCCAGGGCGCGGTGCAGGAAACCGGCGACTTCGAACTCGATGGCGTGACCTTCCCGGCGGCCGAGGTACAGCTCGAATTCCTCGACCCGGCGGCCGAGGAAGAGGGCGCCGGCGCGGGTGCGCCAAGTGCGATGTTCCCGACCGGGAACCTGGTGGACGAACTCGAGGTCCCCGGTGTCGGGGTGCTGAAGGCCACCATGATCAACGCCGGCATCCCGACCATCTTCGTGAACGCGGAGGCGATCGGCTACGACGGCACCGAACTGCAGGACGCCATCAACGGCGATCCGCGCGCGCTGGCCCTGTTCGAGACCATCCGCGCCCACGGCGCCCTGCGCATGGGGCTGATCTCCAGCATCGAGGAGGCCGCCAAGCGCCAGCACACGCCGAAGGTCGCCTTCGTCGCCAGGCCGGCCAACTACCTCGCCTCGAGCGGCAAGCAGGTGGGGGCGGCCGAGATCGACCTGCTGGTGCGCGCGATGTCGATGGGCAAGCTGCACCACGCGATGATGGGCACCGCCGCGGTGGCGATCGGCACCGCCGCCGCCATTCCCGGCACCCTGGTCAACCTCGCGGCCGGCGGCGGCGATCGCAGCGCGGTGCGCTTCGGCCATCCGTCCGGCACCCTTCGGGTCGGCGCCGAAGCGGTGTACGCGAACGGCGAGTGGAGCGTGGCCAAGGCGATCATGAGCCGCAGCGCCCGCGTCCTGATGGAAGGCTGGGTGCGGGTGCCGGGCGATTGTTTCTAAGGAAGTGCCGGTAATTCACGCATTTGATGGGCCGCAACAACACGGCCCATTTTTCATGCTTGTTGGTTTTGGAGCATCGTTGGTTTGTGGTTTATGATTGCTAAATGGCAAGTTAGCCAAGAGACAATCAAGAGCCACCATGGACCGACACTCCGCCGAGTTTCCCCTCGCAGCCGTCATGGCCCCCGCGGACTTCCCTCCGACGGGCGATGAGGGCGATCTCGAACACGAGATGCTGCGCATCGCCTTGCGCGAGCAGCGCGCTATCCTGGAAAATGCGCCGGTCGGCATCGTGTTCACGCTGCCGGGCCAGTTCAAGTCCTGCAATCCGCGCATCTGCGAGCTGCTCGACTATTCCTATGCCGAACTGAGCAGCCTGCATCCCACGCAGGTGTTCGGTTCGCCGGAGGACTACCAGGCGCTGACGACGGAAGCCTATCCGGTCCTGGCTGCCGGCGGCCTGTTCGAGAAGGGCGAGTATCCGTTCCGGCGCCGCGACGGTTCGATCATCTGGGCGCGCCTGCGCGGCCGGGCGGTCGACCCGAGCGCGCGCGAAGCGGGCACCATCTGGATCGTCGAGGATGTGACCGAGGTGCGCCAGACGCTGTTCGAGGTGCAGGCGATCATGACCAACGCCACGATCGGCATCATGTACACGCGCAAGCGCATCATCCAGCGCTACAACCCGGCCTTTGGCGCGATGTTCGGCTACCGCGACGGCGAAGCCCTGGGGCGCTCGACCCGCATCGTCTACCCGGACGACCAGGCCTTCCACGATTTCGGCGCGATGGCCTACCCGCAGCTGGCCCGTGGCGTTCCCTACCGCGCCGAGACCGAACTGGTGCGCAAGGACGGCTCGCGCATCTGGGGCCAGCTCAACGGCTACCTGTTCAACCCGGAGGACCCGGAGCTGGGGGCGATCTGGATGTTCGAGGACCGCACCCGCGAGCGTCTCGATGAAGTCCAGTTGCGCAACGCCCTGATGGAGAACCGCGCCATCCTCGACAACGCGGTGCTCGGCATCGCCGTGGTCGAGGGAGGCCTTACCCTGCACTGCAACACCAAGATGGAAGAGCTGTTCGGCAGCCCTGCCGGCGGCATGGACGGCACGCCGGTGCGCGCCCTGTATCCCGACGAAGCGGCCTGGCGCACGGCGCGCCAGGACACCGCGCGCAGCTTCGAAGCCGGGCAAGTGCATACGGCCGAATACCGGCTCGCGCGGCGCGACGGCACGCTGTTCTGGGCGCGCCTGTCGGGGCGCCTGTTCGACCAGGCCGCGCAGGGCGGACGCAGCGTCTGGCTGCTGGACGACGTCACCGCGCAGCGCGAGGCCGCCGACGCGATCCGGCGCGCACGCGACGAACTCGAGATCCGCGTGGCCGAGCGCACCGCCGAACTGGCCGGCGCCAACCGCCTGCTGCAGGAAGAGATCGTCGAGCGCCGCCAGGCCGAGGCGCGCGTGCACCACATGGCCTACCACGACAGCCTGACCGGGCTGCCGAACCGCGCACTGCTGTCGGACCGGCTCGACTGCGCCCTGCGTGCGGCCGGCCGGAGCGGCCGCAAGCTGGCCGTGATGTTCCTCGACCTCGACCGTTTCAAGACCATCAACGACTCGCTCGGCCATGCCACCGGCGACCACCTGCTGCGCGAGGTCGCGCGGCGCCTGTGCGCGGCGGTGCGCGACAGCGACACCGTGGCGCGCCTGGGCGGCGACGAATTCGTGGTGCTGCTGCCGGATATCGGCGGCGCGCCCGAATGCGCGCAGGTCGCCGACAAGATCATCGACGCGCTGGCCACGCCGTTTCCGTTCGAAGGGCACAGCCTGCACATCACGCCTTCGATCGGCATCTGCCTGTGTCCGGACGACGGCAAGGACGTCGACACCCTGATGCGCCAGGCCGATGCCGCCATGTACCATGCCAAGGCGGCCGGGCGCAACAACTACCAGTTCTTCGACCAGCGCATGAACCAGGCGGCGGCGCGGCGCTTCGAACTCGAGTCGCAGTTGCGCGGCGCCTTGCCGCGCGGGGAATTCGAACTGCACTACCAGCCCATCATCGACACCGCCACGCGCCGCCTGCACGCGCTCGAGGTGCTGCTGCGCTGGCGCCGCAGCGTCGGCGGCGACCGGGTGCTGGTCGGGCCCGACGAGTTCATCCCGATCCTGGAAGAGAACGGGATGATCGTGGCGGTGGGCGAATGGGTGATCCGCAGCGCCTGCGAGCAGAGCATGGCCTGGCAGCGCCAGGGCTTGCTTGCCGTGCCGCTTGCGATCAACCTGTCGGCGCGCCAGTTCATGCACGACGGCCTGGTAAGCTCGATGCGCCGCATCGTCGGCGAGACCGGCATCGACCCCGCGCTGGTGGAATTCGAACTGACCGAGACCGCGCTGATGCAGCACGGCGGCCAGACCCTGGAAATCCTGCGCCAGATCAACGACATGGGCATGCGCCTGTCGATCGACGATTTCGGCACCGGCTATTCGAGCCTGGCTTACCTGAAGCGCTTCCCGGTACACAAGATCAAGATCGACCGCGCCTTCGTGCGCGAACTCGAGGCCAGCGCGGAAGACCGCGCGATCGTGGCGGCCGTGATGGCGCTGGCGAACAGCCTGGGGCTGTCGGTGGTGGCCGAAGGCGTGGAGACCGAAGGGCAGTACGCGCTGCTGGGCGCTTACGGCTGCCAGTTCGCCCAGGGCTACCTGTTCGCGCGGCCTCTGCCGGCGTCGGACGCGGCGCGGCTGCTGGTCGGCTCCGTGCTCGCGATGATCGACGGCTAGGCGGCCCGCCGGTCGGCCGCGGCAAGGATCAATCCGCGAGCGCCGCCACCACCGGCGCGTGGTCCGACGGCTGCTCCCACTTGCGGGTCTCGCGGTCGATATGGCAGGCGGTGCAGCGCTGCGCCAGCGCCTCGCTCAGCAGGATGTGATCGATGCGCAGCCCGCGGTTGCGGCGGAAGGCCATCTGGCGATAGTCCCACCAGCTGTACTGTTTTTCCGGCTGTTCGAACAGGCGGAAGGCGTCGCGCAGTCCCAGGGCCATCAGCGCGTCCATCTGTTCGCGCTCCGGCGCGGTGAAGTGGATGTGGTTCTCCCACTCGGCCGGGTCGTGCACGTCGCGCGCTTCCGGCGCGATGTTGTAGTCGCCCAGCAGGGCCAGTTGCGGATGCGCCGCCATCTCGGCCGCGATCCATGCGCGCAGGGCGTCCAGCCAGGCCATCTTGTAGCTGAACTTGTCGCTGCCGATGTCCTGCCCGTTGGGCATGTAGGCGCACACGATGCGCATGCCGCCAATGGTGGCCGCCAGGATGCGCTGCTGCTCGTCCTCGAAGCGCGGGTTGTTCTTCTGGACGTCCTCGATCGGATGCTGCGACAGGATCGCCACGCCGTTATAGGTCTTCTGGCCGCTGAAGGCGACCCGGTAGCCGGCCGCTTCGATCTCGGCCACCGGGAATTTGTCGTCGGTGAGCTTGGTCTCCTGCAGGCACAGGACATCGACCGGATTGGCTGCGAGCCAGGTGAGCAGGTGCGGGAGGCGGACTTTCAGCGAGTTGACGTTCCAGGTGGCTATCTTCATGCAATCGGCTCTCTACGATGGAAAACGGGTGATACAAGTAGCTGGCAGCACGCTACGCTGCCCGCTCGGGCTGGGTTAGCCAGAGAGTATACGCTGTCCATGGTGATATGAGCGGTATTGCGGCCAAGGCCGGCTTTTACCGGCCTGCCAGCCCTTGCCTTCCTGTTGATGGTCGAGCGTGAAATGTTCGTTTCAAAAATCAAGGCCAAATACACCAGTTATGCGCTGCAGCACCCCATGGCCACGTCCTTTCTATCAATTCATGCAGTTTTTCATGGGCACCTTTAGGCTCGGAAAGCTTGATGGACCAGCGACGCATCTCAACCTTGCCATGTTGCCGTCTATGATTACTTTCAGGCATCCACTCAGGCAATTTATATGGCCCAGCGATATGGACATACCAACACTCCAGCTTTCGCCGACATTGACGCCAGGCTGGTCGAGCGCGTCGAAAACCTTATTACTTCCAGCCAATCGCGGTGGCCTTCCTCTTCAGATTCCCCGCTGATGCCTTCGGTCTTGAGAGATGCGTTGTCAGCCATGCGTGTCACTGCACTGGCTTGAGCAAGTGGTGATGCTGGTTTTGCCATACCGCCGGCTGCGACGAACCGGCCTTCCCATGTCCCACGAATAATCGTGATTGATGTGACAGTTGTATTTATGCTGAACGTGCAGCAATTGTTGTTAGGTAGGCACTAACATTGCGTAGCGTGTAATCTGCTATGTTAGAATAAATTAATAGAATAATAAATAAACGTGTAATTTATGCAGTGCGGGCTGTAAAAACGTTCGCAAAAGCATTAAACTAGCGCGAAAGCATGTAACACTGTTTCCCAGTGGGAATAAAGTTATTGCGCTGGTGCAACTAACCTTGTACTATTTACAGATTGAGAAACAAGTTCGGTAGCCTGCGGCCCACCAATCGTGCGGGCATGTTGGCACAGTGCAAAGTGGTAATATTCGGAATCTTGTTTTTTCGATAGCAAATGAACCCGAACGCTGATTTACAAAGGACTGAAATGCGCACTGCATTCGAAGCGTGGGCCCAACGCGAAGGCCATATCACCCGCCGCCGCGAGGACAAACCCGAGGAATACCTCGTCTATGAAACCCAGCGCCGCTGGGTCATCTGGCAGGCGGCCCTGACGCATGGCGCCAAGGCTGCGGCCGAGGCGCCGTCGAAGTTCGCCAAGGAAGCGGAGCAGAAGCCTGCGCTCACCCAGGACGAAGCCATGGTGCGCAACCGCGTACTCAACGAAGTGCTCGATGCGTTCAGCGAACTGGACGAAGCCGCCGGCATGGAAGGCGTGCTGAAGGTGATCCAGGGCCTGAAGAAAAAGCAGAAGGCGCTGGCCGACAGCAAGGCCTGAGTGCCGGCTGCCAGGCGCTACCGCCACTACAAGGGCGGCATCTACGAGCTGGTCTGCGAAGCCGTCATGGAAGCGGACTACACGCCCGTGATGGTGTACCGCGGCCAGGACGGCACCGTCTGGGTGCGTCCGCGCGCCGCGTTCTTCGAGACCGTTGGCGTCGACGGCGCGGCGCTGCCGCGCTTCGCCGCGCTTTCCGACCCGCTTACCGACCCGCTTATAGACCCGCTTACCGACCCGCTCTCCGGCCTGCCTTGCGCCACCAGCCAGGCCGCGCGCGAGGAATAGGCCGGCAAGCCCTCAGCATTTGCTTCAGGCTGCCGTTAATGGCAGCATGAAGCATAGCCTGGTGGGTTCCATGTCGCGTTTTCCCCTTTTTTTGCTGGCCCTGCCGCTCGTCCTGGGCGGCTGCGCCACCGTGGCCGATGCGCCGCGACAACAACAGCTCGAACTGCACGCCGTGCTCGACTACCAGGAGGTCGTCGGGGTGGGATGCCTGCTGAGCAATGACCTGGGCCGCTGGTTCGTGGTGGCGCCGGGACGCGTCACCATCGCGCGCAGCGCAGCGCCGCTGGTCGTCGATTGCAAGAAGGCGGGAACGGGCGCCGGACAGGAGCAGGTCGGATCGCGCCCCGACGCGCTCAGCCTGATGGGCAATGTGGTCATCAGCGCCGGCATGGGTCTGATCGTGGACCGGTACTCGGGAGCAGGGTGGTCATACCCAGCCAACCTGACGGTGCTGATGGCGCCGGCCGCCCCGCGCGAAGAACTGGCGGCGCAGCGGGTGGAGAGCCCGGTGTTCTGAAGCGCCGGGCGCAGACAAGCCCGGCCCTGAAAAAAAACAGCCCCGCACGCGGGGCTGTTTTTATTGATGAAATAATATTTCACCACAGCCCCAGGATGAAAGAATATTTCATCGCGGGGCCGGGGCGCATTACACGCGGTTCATCAGGAAGGTGGTCAGGAGCGGCACCGGACGGCCGGTCGCGCCCTTGGCCGCGCCCGACTTCCAGGCGGTGCCGGCGATGTCCAGGTGCGCCCAGGTGTAGTTGCGGGTGAAATTCTCCAGGAAGCAGGCCGCGGTGATCGAGGCGGCGCCCGGAGTGCCGATGTTGGCCAGGTCGGCGAAGTTCGACTTCAGCTGCTCGTTGTAGTTCTCGCCCAGCGGGAAGCGCCAGGCCACGTCGCCGGCCTGCTTGCCGGCGTCGAGCAGTTCCTGGGCCAGGCCGTCGTGGGCGTCGTCGTGGCGGGTGAACAGGCCGCTGGTATGGTGGCCCAGGGCCACGATGCAGGCGCCGGTGAGGGTGGCGATGTCGACCACGGCGGCCGGCTTGAAGCGCTCGGCGTAGGCGAGGGCGTCGCACAGGACCAGGCGGCCTTCGGCATCGGTGTTCAGGATTTCGATGGTCAGGCCGTTCATCGAGGTCACGATGTCGCCCGGCTTGGTCGCGCGGCCCGAGGGCATGTTCTCGCAGGCCGCCACGATGCCGATCACGTTCAGCTTCAGGCCCATCTCGCCGATCGCACGGAAGGTGCCCAGCACCGAGCCGGCGCCGCACATGTCGTACTTCATCTCGTCCATGCCGGGACCCGCCTTGATCGAGATGCCGCCGCTGTCGAACGTGATGCCCTTGCCGACCAGGACCACCGGCGCATCTTTCTTGTTGCCGCCCATGTGCTTCAGGACGATGAACTTGGGCGCTTCGTCGCTGCCCCTGGCCACCGCCAGGAAGCTGCCCATCTTCAGGGCTTCGAGCTGCTTGCGTTCCAGGACCTCGATGTCGAAGCCATAGTCGTCGGCCAGCGCGCGCGCGGTGTTGGCCAGGTAGGTCGGGGTGCAGACGTTCGGCGACAGGTTGCCCAGTTCCTTGGTCAGCGCCATGCCGTTCGAGATCGCGACGGCCTGGGCCAGCACCGGCTTGAGCTGGGTGGCGGCGTTCGCGGCGTCGGCGGCGATGACGATCTTGCGCACGCCGGCGGGCGCCGGATCCTTCTTGCTCTTTTGCGTATCAGTACGGTGCTCGGTCTCATTGGCCGCGATCACAAGTGCGCGCACTGCCCAGTTGACGTCGCGGTCTTTCACATCCGCCAGCGGGAATGCGATAATGGCATCCGTCGCGCCCAGGGTGCCGCACACCTTCAAGGCTGCGCCGACCGCGCTGCTGTAGCTCTTTTCGCTCAGCGCCTCGGTCGTGCCCATGCCTACCAGCAGCACGCGCGCCGCGGCGACGCCGGTCACGCCGCGCAGCAGCAGGGTCGAACCGGCCTTGCCGCTGATGTCGCCGGACTTGAGCGCGGCGCTGATGTCGCCGCCGGCGTCCAGCGCTTTGGCAGCCTGCGACAGTTTCTTGTTCTCGAACACGGCGACTGCGATCACGCCGGCTTTCGCCGCGGCCAGGGTGTTCTTGGTGTCGAATGCTTTTATGCTAAAGTCCATTTTTGGTTCTCCGGTTCGTTTTCGCGGTGCCGCGGTAAGGCAGATTTATTTACCGCTGTGCCTAACCTGCAATTATAGCTATTTATTGAATGATCTTTCGACGCGCCCTGCAACGTGAATTGGCCAGTTCCGCCGGCGCCACCTTTACGGTGCTGTTTACGATCCTGGTCACCTGGACGCTCATCAAAGTCCTCGGCACGGCCGCCGGCGGCAAGGTCGACCCGGGCGACGTCCTGGCCCTGATCGGTTTCGCCATCCTCAATTACCTGCCGACCATCCTGACCCTCACGGTCTTCATCTCGGTGCTGGCGGCGGTCACGCGCAGCTACCGCGATTCCGAGATGGTCGTCTGGTTCGCCTCCGGCATGTCGCTGCGGCGCTGGATCGCCCCGGTCCTCAGCTTCGGCCTGCCGATCGTGGCGCTGGTCGCGGCCCTGTCGCTGGTGGCCGCCCCATGGGCCGCGCTCAAGCGCGCCGAGTTCGTCGAGCGTTTCCAGAAGCGCGAAGACCTCAAGCGCGTCGCCCCCGGCCAGTTCCGCGAATCCTCATCCAGCGACCGCGTGTTCTTCGTCGAACGCTCCACCACCGGCGCTACCGTGGTGCAGAACGTGTTCGTCAATTCGCGTGACAAGAACGGCGGCACCTCGGTGGTGGTTGCCAAGGAAGGCGTGATCGAGTCCGACGCCGGGGGCGGCCAGTACCTGGTGCTGAGCAACGGGCGCCGCTACCAGGGCACGCCGGGGCAGGCCGATTTCCAGTCGATGGAATTCGAGCGCTACAAGATGCGGGTCGCGACCAGGACGCCGGTGCTGGGCACCGACACGCCCAGCAATGCGCTGCCCACCTCGGTGCTGCTGCAGATCGAGAACCAGTACACCCGCGCCGAGCTGCTGGACCGGATCTCGACGCCGATCATCTGCCTGGTGCTGATGCTGCTGGCGATCCCGCTCGGCTTCGTCAACCCGCGCGCCGGCAGTTCGGCCAACATGATCCTGGCGCTGCTGATCTTCTTCACCTACCTGAACCTGAACAAACTGATGGAAAACAGCGTCAAGCGCGCCAAGCTCGATTTCGACGTCGCCTGGTGGCCGCTGCACCTGGCGGCCGCGCTCACGGTCGCGGCGCTGTTCGCGTGGCGCCTGAACGTCAACCACCGCTGGCATCCGCTGGCCCTGCTCAATGCCTGGAAGCGGCGCCGGGCGGGCCGCGGCAAGGCGGCCCCGGCGAAGGCGGAGGCGCAATGACGGTCCTGCAGCGCTACTTCGCGGTCAACATCGCGCAGGCGGTCAGCTTCGTGCTGGTCGCCTTTCTCGCCCTGATCTCCTTCATGGACCTGACCAGCGAGCTGCCCTCGGTGGGCAAGGGCGGCTACGAATTCCAGCATGCGCTGATGTACGTGCTGCTGCTGGTGCCCGGCAACGTGTACCAGGTGATGCCGGTGGCGGCCCTGATCGGTACCATCTACACGATGGCGCAGTTCGCCTCGAGCTCCGAATTCACCATCATGCGGGCCTCCTCGATGTCGACGCGGATGGCGGGATGGATGCTGTTCAAGGTCGGCGTGGTGTTCGTCCTGATCACCTTCGTGTTCGGCGAGCTGATCACCCCCCGCACGGCCCCGCTGGCCGAGCGCGTGCGCCTCGCCGCCAAGGGCTCGACCCTGTCGGCGGAATTCCGCTCGGGGATGTGGACCAAGGACAGCATTCATACCGACGGCGTCAAGGGCCCGGTGGTGGGCACGCGTTTCTTCAATGTGCGCCAGATCCGCTCCGACGGCCAACTGGTCGACGTGCGCCTGTACGAGTTCGACGCCAACATGCGCATGCGCGCCCTGATCACCGCCGACGCCGGCAGCTACCGCGGCGACAATACCTGGCGCCTGAGCGGGGTCACCGAGACCATGTTCTCCAACAGCCGCGCGCTGCCCCCGCCCGGCACCCCGGCGCCGCAGGGCCAGTCGATCGCCGCCGCCTTCGGCCAGGACACCGCCGCCGTCGCCACCCGCAAGCTCGACACGATGGACCTGGCCTCGGAGATCACCCCCAAGATCCTGTCGGTCTCGCGTTCCGAACCCGAACGCATGTCGGCCAGCGAGCTGGCGGTCTATACCCGCCACCTGGCCGAGAACCGCCAGGAGACCGGCCGCTTCAAGGTGGCGTTCTGGAAGAAAATCATCGATCCGCTGTCGATCCTGGTCCTGATGGCCCTGGCCTTGCCCTTCGCCTACCTGCACACGCGCAGCGGCGGCGTCAGCCTCAAGATCTTCGTCGGCATCATGATCGGCGTGGGCTTCCTGCTGCTGAATGCGCTGTTTTCGAACCTGGGCGTACTGACCGCGCTGCCGGCCTTCATGACCGCGGCCGCGCCCAGCCTGCTATTCCTGCTGCTGGCGATCGGCGCCCTGTGGTGGGTGGAGAGACATTGATGAAACGTGCACTCGTCCTGTTCGCCCACGGCGCCCGCGCACCAGGCTGGGCCCTGCCTTTCGAACGGCTGCGCGACCAGGCGCAGGCCCGGCTGCCCGATGTCGGCGTCACGCTGGCCTTCCTCGAACTGATGGAGCCGCGCCTGCCCGCCACGGTCGAGGCGCTGGTGCGCGACGGCACCGAAGACATCACGATCGTGCCGGTATTCCTGGGGCAGGGTGGCCACCTGCTGCGCGACCTGCCGCAGCTGGCGGACGGCATCCGCGCCGCCCATCCCGGCCTGCGCCTGCATGTGGTCGGCGCCATCGGCGAAGATCCCGGGGTGCAGGCGGCCATGACGGACTATTGCCTGCGCTCGCTCGGCTGAGGCTGCTTGCCGGCCGGCGCCGGTGCGTAGCGCGCTCTGATGCTGGCGAAGCGTTAACACCCTTGGCAAGGCAGGCAAGATTACGTTGGTTTTCCGCCATATTGCCGGAGAGAATTTAATTTCTGTCTTTAAATAGAAATTTCCGTGAGGCATTATGACTGGTATCCAGTGCCGCGCACTCCGCGCGCTCACCTACCAGCAAGATGCCCCCCATGAGCACCGATACCACTGATTACGCCCCCGTCGGCATCGTCGACGACCGCGATATCCTGTTGACCACCCTGCGCAGCGGCGAAGTCGCCGCGACGCTGACCCCGATCGACTGGGGCCTGCCGACCGGCGGACGCTGGGTCATCGATGCCCAGTCGGTGCCGGGCCTGTTCTCGATTGCCTACAACCCCGCGACCGACAGCAGCGCGCGCCTGATCGTCAACGACGCGGCGCTGCTGCCCGCGGCCGGCTCGGCGGCGACGGTCACCGCCCATTACTACGACCGCTACCAGCTCGACGGCAACGGCAATCCGCTGCCGGGCCATGGCGTCGCCGAGACCCTGGTGTACACGGTCGAAGCAGGCAGCTCGCGCGACCTGGCCGGATTCGGCAGCGAGCTCGTGCTCGGCGCGGCCGCAGCATCGGCCAATCCCGACATGGCGACGCTGTCGACCGGCGCGTTCATGACGGCATGGCAGTCGGCAGACGGCAGCATCGTCGGGCAGTTGCGCACTGCCGCCGGGGCGGCGCAGGGGGCGGCATTCGCGCTCAGCCCGACGAACGACGCCGCGCTCGACGCTGCGCCCGCGCTGGCGGCGCTGGCGGGCGGACGTTCGGTGGTGGCCTACACCAGCACCGACGGCGCCGGCACGCGCATCGCCTACCGCATCGTGGATGCCAACGGCAATCCGGGCGCCGAAGTCGTCGTGGGCGCGGCCGCCGCGGACACCGCGATGCCCGACGTGACGGCCCTGGCCGACGGCGGCTTCGCCCTGGCCTGGCGCAGCGGCGGCCAGGTGCACGTGCGCACTGCCGACGCCAACGGCACCCCGACCGGCATCGAGCAGGTCTACGGCGCCCTTGGCACCGCCTTCAGCCCGAGCATTGCGGCCACCGCCACCGGCTACGTCGTCGCGTGGGGCGAAATCGGCGACGGCAACGTCTATGCCGCGCTGGCAGGCGGCGCCCCGATCGTGGCGAGCGGGGACGGGCTGGCCGCAAGCCGCGCCACCGCGGCGCCGCAACCGGCGGTGACCGCACTGGCCGGGGGCGGCTTCGTGGTCACCTGGGACAGCTACGCCAACTCTCCCTGGGGCTTTGCGAGCACCGACATCTTCTTCCAGCGTTTCGATGCGGCCGGCAAGCTGGTCGGCAACATGACGCAGGCGAACCTCGACGGCGGCGGCGGCCGTTTCGAGTCGACCGCGATCGCGCTGGCCGATGGCGGCTTCCTGGTCGCATGGCAGAGCGACAGCGGCGACTTCGACCGCGGCGGCGTGTTCGGCCGGCGCTTCGACGCGGATGGCGCCGCCCTCGATGCGCGCGAATTCGGGATCAACGAGATGCGGCAGGGCGACCAGGCCAAGCCGGTGCTCAGCGCGCTGGCCGACGGCGGTTTCGCCGCCGCCTGGGTCGACACCCAGGACAACGGGACGGTGCAGGTCGAGGCGCGTGTGCTGGCCGGGGCCGACCCGGCCCCGCCGGTCGCCGCGGCGCCGGACCCGACGCCGACACCGACACCGACACCGACACCGACACCGACACCGACACCGACACCGACACCGACACCGACGCCGACGAGCCCCGGCAACTCGGGCACGAGCACCGGAAGCGGCTCCTCGACCGCCGCCACGATCAGCGGCGGCAACGGCGCCGACCTGATCAAGGCAGTGGCAGGCAACCAGAGGATCGACGGCCTGGCCGGCATCGACACGGTCGACTACGGCAATTACAAGAGCCTGTTCGAGATCGCGCGTACCGAGGGCGGCGTGACCGTCGCCGACCGCTTCGGAACCGGCGGCACCGATACGCTGGTGAACGTCGAACGCCTGAGCTTTACCGATGTGTCGGTGGCGCTCGACATCGACGGCATCGCCGGCCAGGCCTACCGCATGTACACGGCGGCATTCAACCGGACCCCGGACAAGGCGGGCGTCGGCTACTGGATCAAGATGATGGATGCGGGCGTGAGCCTGGAGCAGGTGGCGGCCGGTTTCGCGACCAGCGCCGAGTTCAAGAGCCTGTACGGCGCCGATGCCGGCGACGCGCAGTTCGTCGAGCTCCTGTACAACAATGTGCTGCACCGCAGCGCCGAAGGCGCCGGCCGCGATTACTGGATGCAGGTGCTGGCCGAGCAGCACACCCCGCGTGCGCAGGTGCTGGCTTTCTTCAGCGAGAGCGCCGAGAACCAGGCGCAGGTGATCGGGTCGATCCAGAACGGGATCGAATTTACGCCTTACGGTGGATAAGCTGGTTCAGTGGCATGCATCGTAGGGTGGACGGCTTCGCCGTCCGCGCGTCCGACTCACGGATGCTCTGCCACAGAACTTGCGCCAGCTGAACGCGCGGACGGCATAGCCGTCCACCCTACCGTTGATGTTCGCGCTTGGCGAGCGCCTCGCCCAGCATCACCAGCACCGGCCCGTGTCCCGGCTCCAGCCCGCGCGCCAGGTCGCTTAAAGTCAGCCGCAGGATGCGCTCGTCGGGCCGGCTGCAGTTTTCCACCACCACCACCGGCAGATCGGGACGGCGTCCTTCCGCCAGCAGGCGTTCGGCGGTGGCCGCGGCTTCGCGCCCGCCCATGTACTGCACCAGCGTGTCGGTTTCGGGCAGGGCAGGCGGGGCGGCGATCGGCCTGTCCGGCCGGTCCCTTTCAGTGCTCGAGGTGAAGAAGGCAACGCTGCGCGCCACGCCGCGCTTGGTGAGCGGTTGCCGGGCGGCGGCCGCCGCCGCGACCGCGGTGGTAATGCCGGGAACGACTTCGACCTCGATGCCGGCCGCTTCCAGCGCGCGCAGTTCCTCGTCGGCGCGCCCGAACAGCATCGGGTCGCCGCCTTTCAGGCGCACCACCTGCCGGAACTTGCCGGCGCATTCGACCAGCTGCTGGTTGATGTGGACTTGCGCCGTGGAGCGCTGGCCCGAGCGCTTGCCGACCGAGATCAGCTCGGCCTGGCGGCACAGGTCGAGCATGTCGGAGGTGACCAGCGCGTCGTAGAGCACGACGTCGGCCTGCGCCAGCAGGCGCGCGCCGCGGACGGTGATGAGGTCGGCAGCGCCGGGGCCGGCTCCCACCAGATAGACTTTGCCGAGTGCCCCTGAATGCGCCATGCAGACCCCTTCGCTTATTGATCCAGTCGGATCATACCCGCTGCCACGGTCTGGTGGGTGACTTCGTCGATCAGGATGAAGGCGCCGGTGGCGCGGTTGTCGCAATAGGCGTCGGCCGCCAGCGGCTGCTGCACGCTCAGCTGCACGGTGGCGATGTCGTTCAGCTTCAGGCCCTCGGTGGGATTGCCCGCCACGCGCTGCTGGGTGTTGACGTCCAGGATGCTGTCGACCTGCTTGAGCCTGGCCGCGGTCTGGCGGGTGCCGTGCTTGATCCAGTACTTGCGGCGCATGTCGAGCGGCTCGTCCGACATCCAGCACAGGTCCGCCACCACCTGCCTGAGCTGGGTCGCGGGTTGATCGGCGCCGGCCAGCAGGTCGCCGCGCGAGATGTCCAGGTGTTCGTTCAGCAGCAGGGTGACCGACTGGCCGGCCACGGCGGACTGCAACGAACCATCGAAGGTCACGATGTCCTTCACCGTGGCGCCCTGGCCCGAAGGCTGGACGACGAGCTTGTCGCCCACCGAGACCTTGCCCGACTCGATGCGGCCCATGTAGCCGCGGAAGTCATTGGCTTCGTGGCCGTTGTGGCGCGCCACCAGCTGCACCGGGAAGCGGAAGGGCGCGGCGTGCGACTCGTCGTACACGGACAAAGCTTCGAGCAGGTCGATCAGGGTCGGGCCCTGGTACCAGGGCATGTTGCCGGAAGCGGTCACCACGTTGTCGCCGCCGAGGGCCGACAGCGGGATCGCCGTCACGTCCTTCAGGCCCAGCGAGTCGGCGAATGCGCGGTAGGCGCCGACGATGCGCTCGTAGACCGTTTGGTCGTAGTCCACCAGGTCCATCTTGTTGACGGCCACGATCACGTGCTCGATCTGCAGCAGCTTGGCGATGGTCGAGTGGCGCTTGGTCTGGGTCAGCAGCGTGACAGAACCATCGTCGCCCAGCTTCACCTTGGAGACGTCCACCAGGATGATCACGGCGTCGGCGGTCGAGGCGCCGGTGACCATGTTGCGGGTGTATTGCTCGTGGCCCGGGGTATCGGCGATGATGAACTTGCGCTTCGGGGTGGCGAAGTAGCGGTAGGCCACGTCGATGGTGATGCCCTGTTCGCGTTCGGCTTCCAGGCCGTCGGTCAGCAGCGACAGGTCGATGGTGTCGCCCACGGTGCGCTTGTGCTTCGAGCGCGAGACGGCGGCCAGCTGGTCGGCGAAGATGCCCTTGCTGTCGTACAGCAGGCGGCCGATCAGGGTGCTCTTGCCGTCGTCGACGGAGCCGGCGGTGATGAAGCGCAGCAGACCGCGCTGGTTGGCGTTTTCGGCGAAGTTGTCGGTGGGGGCGTTCATCAGAAATATCCTTGCTTCTTGCGTTTTTCCATCGAGGCTTCCGAGGTCTGGTCGTCCATCCGGGTTGCGCCGCGCTCGGTCACTTCGGTGATGGCGGTCTCGGCGATGATGTTCTCGACCGTGCTGGCATGCGAGGCCACCGGGCAGGTGCAGGAGATGTCGCCCACGGTGCGAAAGCGCACGGTGCGGGTTTCGACCGTCTCGCCCTCGCGGGCCGGGGTCAGCGGCGTCAGCGGCACCAGCAGGCCATTGCGTGGGATGACCTGGCGCTCGTGCGCGAAGTAGATCGGGGGCAGGGCCAGCTTTTCGCGGGCGATGTACTGCCACACGTCGAGTTCGGTCCAGTTCGAGATCGGGAACACGCGCATGTTCTCGCCCGGATGGACGCGGGTGTTATACAGGTCCCACAATTCCGGGCGCTGGGCCTTCGGGTCCCATTGGCCGAACTCGTCGCGGAAGGAGAAGATGCGCTCCTTGGCGCGCGCTTTCTCTTCGTCGCGCCTGGCGCCGCCGATGCAGGCATCGAAACCGTGTTCGGCGATGGTTTCCAGCAGCGTCACGGCCTGGGCCGCGTTGCGCGAATCCAGCGCCGGGTTGCGCAGGCGCACGGTGCCGCGCCGGATCGAATCCTCGACCGAGCCGACGATCAGGCGCTCGCCCAGTTCCGCCACGCGGGCGTCGCGGAAGGCGATCACTTCGTCGAAGTTGTGGCCGGTGTCGATGTGCACCAGCGGGAAGGGGAATTTACCGGGGCGGAAGGCCTTTTCGGCCAGGCGCAGCAGGACGACCGAATCCTTGCCGCCCGAGAACAGCAGGGCCGGATTGCTGCATTCGGCCGCCACTTCGCGCAGGATGTGGATGGCCTCGGATTCGAGGGCGTCGAGGTGGCGCGCGTTAATTTCACGATGCGCGTCGGTGAGCACGCCGGGGTTGTCGAATACTGTCGTCATGTTGTTGTGCCTTTGGGTGACGTGATCAAGCCGCCACGGATTTGATGCGAATGAGTTTGCCGTCGACTACGTGCAGGCCGCATTCCTTGGATTCGGGGTTTTCCCACCACCAGCGGCCGGCGCGCAGGTCCTCGCCCGGCTGGATCGCGCGGGTGCAGGGCTCGCAGCCGATCGAGGGGTAGCCGCGCTCGTGCAGGGCGTTGTACGGCACCTGCTCGCTGCGCAAGTATTCCCAGACGTCCGCTTCGAGCCAGTCGGTGAGAGGATTGAACTTCTGCATGCCGTGTGCGGCATCGTCTTCCTGCACCGCCAGCTCGGCGCGGGTGGTGGACTGGGCGCGGCGCTGGCCGGTGATCCAGGCCCTGTTGCCGCTCAGCGCGCGGCCGAGCGGCTCGACCTTGCGAATGCGGCAGCACTCCTTGCGCATCTCGACGCTGTCGTAGAAGGCGTTCAGGCCGTTCTGCGCCACGTAGGCATCCACCGCCTCCGGCTGTGGCCTGAACAGGGCGATCTCGTAGCCGTAGGTCGCACGGACCCGGTCCAGCATGTCGAGGGTCTCGGCGTGCAGGCGGCCGGTCTCGAGCGAGAAGATCCCGATCGGCAGCTTCGCCTTGAGAATCAGGTCGGTCAGGACCATGTCCTCGGCCGCCAGGCTCGATGCGAACACGGCGGGCGAGAAATCGCGGGCGATGCGCGCCAGGATGGCTTGCGTTTCTTCGACGCGGCGCTGCAGTGGCAAGTTCGGCTCGCTCATGGTGGATTCCTCAGATGCCGGCGCCGGCATCGAGCAGTTCCGGCGGGGTGCCGCGCGGCGCGCGGCGGAACAGCGGCAGCGGCTGGTCCACCGAGGCCTGGTAGGTTTCCGAGAACACCGTCAAGCCCTTGAGCGCATCGACGATGCTGCGGTCCTGGCGGGTGGCGAAGGCATCGAAGCCGACCCGCGACAGGGGCCACAGCTGGTCGCGCAGCACGTCGCCGATGGCGCGCAGCTCGCCCTGGTAGCCGAGGCGCTTGCGCAAGTTGAAGGCGGTCGAGTAGCCGCGGCCGTCCGAGAACTTGGGGAAGTCCACGGCCACCACGCCAAGGCGCTGCAGGTCGTCGCGGATGGCGGCGGCCTGCTCGTCCGGGGCCAGCCAGACGCCGATGTCGGCGCGGCCGCTCAAGGCCGGGCGCTGCGCCTGCCACACGCTCAGGGGGACGATGATCTTGCCGTCCGGGACGGCGACGGTCTCCGGCGCCTCGCCCTCCAGCAGGCGCAGCACGCTCCAGTCGTCCTCGACCACGTCGCGGTGTTTGATGATCTGCTTGTGCAGCACGAGATTAGGCATAGTGGTCTTCTCCAACCAGTGCGCCCGCCGCGATCGGCGTGGCATACACGTATTCCTTGAATGGCGCGACGCCCAGGCGCTGCGCGGTGTCGACGAAGCGCTCGCCCTCGAAGCGCTCGCGTACATAGACTTCGAGCAGGCGGCCGACCACTTCCGGCATCTGCTGCGCCGAGAAGGACGGGCCGATGATCTTGCCGATCGCCGCGTTGTTGCCCTGCGAACCGCCGATCGACACCTGGTACCACTCGCTGCCGTCCTTGTCCACGCCCAGGATGCCGATCGCGCCCACGTGGTGGTGGCCGCAGGCGTTGATGCAGCCCGAGATGTTCAGTTCGATGTCGCCGATGTCGTGCTGGAAGTCGAGGTTGTCGAAGCGCTCGGCGATGGCGGCCGCGATCGGGAGCGACTTGGCGTTCGCCAGCGAGCAGAAGTCGCCGCCCGGGCAGGCGATGATGTCGGTCAGCAGGCCGATGTTCGGCGTTGCCAGGCCCTTGGCCTTGGCCAGCTGCCACAGCTCGAACAGTTTCGATTGCTCGACGTCGGCCAGCACCAGGTTCTGCTCGTGGGTCACGCGCAGTTCGCCGAAGCTGTACTCGTCGGCCAGTTCGGCCACGAAGTCCATCTGCTCGGCGGTGGCGTCGCCCGGCGGCACGCCGGTCTTCTTGAGCGACAGCAGCACGGCGGCGTAGCCCGGCACCTTGTGCGGCTTGACGTTGCGGTTGACCCAGTTGGCAAACGCGCGGTTGTCGGCATGGGCCGCGCTCGGGTCGCTGTCTTCGAGGGTGGCATAGCCATGCGGCTGGAACCACTGGGCCACGCGGTCGAATTCTTCCTGGCTCAGGGTTTCCGGACCGTCCTTCAGGTCGGCCCATTCTTCTTCCACCTGGCGCGTGAACTCTTCCACCCCCAGGGCCTTGAGCAGGATCTTGATGCGGGCCTTGTACTTGTTGTCGCGGCGGCCGTGCTGGTTGTACACGCGCATCACGGCTTCGGTATAGGTCAGCAGGTGCCGCCACGGCAGGAAGTCGCGGATCACCGAGCCCAGGATCGGGGTGCGGCCCATGCCGCCGCCGGCCATGAACTTGAAGCCGACTTCGCCCGCATCGTTCCTGACCAGGGTCAGGCCGATGTCGTGGATGGCGATCGCGGCGCGGTCTTCGATGGCGCCGTTGATCGCCACCTTGAATTTGCGCGGCAGCGCGATGAACTCGGGGTGGAAGGTGCTCCACTGGCGCAGGATCTCGGCGAAGGGGCGCGGGTCGATGAGTTCGTCGGCGGCCACGCCGGCGAACTCGTCGGTGGTGATGTTGCGGATGCAGTTGCCGGAGGTCTGGATCGCGTGCATCTCGACCGAAGCCAGGTCTTCCAGGATGCTCGGGGTCTGCTCCAGTTCGATCCAGTTGTACTGGATGTTCTGGCGGGTGGTGAAATGGCCGTAGCCGCGGTCGTACTTGCGAGCAATATGGGCGAACATGCGCATCTGTGCCGAGGACAGCAGGCCATACGGCACCGCCACGCGCAGCATGTAGGCGTGGCGCTGCATGTACAGGCCATTCTGCAGGCGCAGGGGGATGAATTCTTCCTCGGTCAGCTCATCGGAGAGGCGGCGTTCCACCTGGCTGCGGTACTGCGCAATGCGTTCGCGCACGATGAGATGGTCGTAGTGGTCGTAGCGATACATGGTCTGGTCCAGTGAGGATGGACGCTGCAAACATTGTCCACCCGTTAAATGTAGGGACAAGTTTAGGGTCCGCTGCCTATATTCCAAACTACGGAGATTTCATTTGCTTATATGCGTAACTTGAATAAGCATCTTAGAATGTCATCCGCTGACACAATCACAAGAATCCAACTCTCACTTCATGAATCTCCACCAGCTGCGCTTCGTGCGCGAAGCCGTCCGCCAGAACTACAACCTGACCGATGCGGCCAAGGCGCTGTTCACCTCCCAGCCCGGGGTCTCGAAAGCCATCATCGAACTCGAGGAAGAGCTCGGTGTGGACATCTTCACCCGCCACGGCAAGCGCATCCGCGGGCTCACCGAGCCCGGCCGGCTGGTGCTGCAGTCGGTCGAGCTGATCATGCAGGAGATCGACAGCCTCAAGCGCATCGGCAAGGAATACGCGGCCCACGACAGCGGCAGCTTCACCATCGCCACCACCCACACCCAGGCCCGCTACATGCTGCCGAAGGTGGTACAGGGCTTCATGCAGAAATATCCCAAGGTGCGCTTGTCCTTGCTGCAAGGCAACCCGAAGCAGATCGCCGACATGGTCAAGAACGACCAGGCCGACCTGGCCATTGCCACCGAGTCGATCGCCGCCATCGACGGCCTGATCACCTTGCCCTGCTACCAATGGGAACACGTGCTGGTGGTGGGGCCCGAGCACCCCTTGCTGCGCTCGAAAGCGGTGTCGCTGGAGGAAATTGCCAGCTACCCAGTCATCACCTATGATGCCGCCTTCGCCGGCCGCAGCAAGATCGACCATGCCTTCGGCCTGCGCAGCCTGAAGCCGGACGTCCTGCTGGAAGCGATCGACGCCGACGTGATCAAGACCTATGTCGAACTGGGCATGGGCGTCGGCATCATCGCCGGCATGGCCTTCGATCCGGAACGCGACCGCAACCTGCGCGCGATTCCGGTGGGCCACCTGTTCGGCATGAATACCTCGCGCGTGGCGGTCAAGCAGGGCGCCTACCTGCGCAGCTATGTTTACACCTTCATCGAGCTGCTCACCCCGACGCTCAACCGCAAGATGGTCGAGGCTGCGATGCGCGGCGGCGAAAACTACGAACTGTAAGAACCAAGGAAATACCTATGAGCACTAAGCCTGTTGCAGATTTCTACACCGCGATCGCCGACCACTACGACGCCCAGTTCCACGACGAGAGCGACGAGGACCGCCAGG
Source organism: Massilia sp. UMI-21 (assembly GCA_015277795.1). Lineage (NCBI taxonomy): Bacteria > Pseudomonadati > Pseudomonadota > Betaproteobacteria > Burkholderiales > Oxalobacteraceae > Massilia > Massilia sp. UMI-21. The sequence continues at coordinate 1,920,657 of CP063848.1, forward strand.
ACGATCTCGACGACGTGGCCGAGCAGGTCGCCGAGCTGATGCGCGGCCATACCGTGCTCGAACTGGGCTGCGGCACCGGCTACTTCACCGACGTCATCGCCGAAACGGCCACCTCGGTGCTGGCGACCGACGTCAGCGAAGCGATGCTGAACGTGGCGCGCGAGCACGGGGAAGGGCTGGAAAACGTCACCTACCGCGTGGTCGACGCCTTGAATCTGACCAATGAGCTGCCGGCCGAACTCGGGAAATTCACGGCCGTGTTCGCCGGCTTCCTGTGGTCGCACTTCAAGAAGGAGGAGCAGGATGCCTTCCTGGCCGGCCTGCGCGCGCGCATCGGCGCGAACGCGCTGCTGGTGCTGATCGACGACGAATACGTCGAAGGCGCCAGCCCCACGGTCGCGCGCACCGACCAGCAGGGCAATACCTGGGCCCAGTTCATGGATGCCGAGGGTAATCGTCACGAGCTGCCCAAGAACTACCCGACCGACAGCGCCCTGCGCAAGCGCCTGGGTACGGCTGTGCGCGAGATCAAGATCGGGCGCTGGGACAGCTGCTGGGCGCTGACCTGCCGCCTGAAGTGATCGTTGCCGGGCCGGCTTGGCGAGCCGGCTGGAAGCCGCGGCCGATCCGCCTCCCGGTATCGAACTGGTGATGGTGGTCGGTTCCGGCTGCCATTTCTCGCACGACGCGCTCGCCGCCCTGCGCTCGAACCCGGTCCTGCTGGCGCGTCTGCGCCAGGTCGGGCTCAAGCTGCTGACGCCGCCGCGCGCACCGATTCCCTTCGGATACCTGGCGGAGTGGAACGCGGCGAATCCTACGCTGCCCCTGCGGGTTGCCTACGGGACGGGAATGGGCCGTGCTCGCCGAAGCCAACACCCCCGAGTTTTTCCTGCTCGAGAATGGCCGCTTGGCCGGACACCTGATCGGCTGGCCGCGGGGTGGCCATGCCGCCGCGCTGCTGGCGCTGCTCGATACGGCGCGCGGCCAGCGACGCGACCAGAAATGAATGGGCGTCTGGGCTAACAGAACCGGATGCGTGCATCGTCAGCCGTCCCGTTCGCGGGTAGAATCCAGCTTCGATAATGGAAAGGCAGACGATGAAACGAACCGACCTGGCAAAGAGCGACGCGAAGAAACTGATGAACCAGATGGGCGCGGAAGGCGCCAGCTTCGGTGCGGCGGGCAAGGCCGTCGCCCCCGACCGCCGCGCGCAGCGTGACCGTGACCGCGCATTGGGACTGGTGCCGTTTGCCGTCAAGCTCAATGGCGACCTGGTCCAGCAACTGCAACAGCTCGCCAAGGAACGCGATCTCGACCTGAACCAGCTGGTGGCCGAGTTGCTGCAAAAAGGCCTGTCCGCCTGAAGATGGCGGCAGGTGGACGGCGCCGCGCCTGCCTGGCGGCCGCCGAAACCTGGGTGGCGACATCAAAATGGCGCGGACGCTACAGTCGAGTGACTGTCATGCGGATCAGGCCGCCTTCAACAGGCGGGAAGCTCGCTTCGGGCGAGCAGGGCTGCCGGGGGCCGGATCGCATCGACGCGCCGACCAACCACTTTGCACAGGGATCCACCATCATGCGCACTTCCAGCCTGCTGTCTTCCATTCTGATCGGCGCCGTCGCCAGCGCCCGTTCCATGACCCCGATGGCCACGCTTGCCACGGCACGCCTGGCACGGCGCGATACGCCGGGAGAACTCTTCCTTCTCGATCGTCCGCTGTTCAAATATGGCGCGCTTGCCATGGGTGCCGGGGAGCTCTACGGCGACAAGATGAAGAGCGCGCCGGACCGCACGGTGTTCCTGGGGCTGCTGGCGCGCGTGATGAGCGCAGGCATTGCCGGCGCGGCACTGGCGCCCCATGGCCGGGAGAAGGCCGGCGCGGTGGCGGCGGTCGCCACCGCGGTGCCGCTTGCCTACCTGACGCTTGCCGGCCGCAAGCAGGCCATGGCGCGCATCGGCCAGACCCGTAGCGGCCTGATCGAAGACGCCCTGGTGGTCGCGGCCGGCAGCGCGATCGTGGCGATGTCGACCCGGGCGAAAGCACGCTGAGCCGTGAAGCCGCCGGGCCCGCGCCCGGCGGCTTCACGGTCTTCAGGGCCGTGTCACCTCATCGGTTTCGAAGTCCATGGTGTCGGTGTCGGTATCCGTGGGCAGCGGCGCTCCCAGCAGCTTGAGCCAGACGAAGCCGGCCACGCCCGCCACCAGCGAGGCGGCCAGGATCGCCATCTTGGACGCGTTGATGGCCTCGAGCGCGCCGGTGAAGGCCAGGTTGGTGATGAAGATCGACATCGTGAAGCCGATGCCCCCCAGCAGGCCCGCCCCGATGACGTGGCGCCAGGCCAGGTCGAGCGGCAGGCGGCACAGCCCGAGCGTCACCGCCGCAAAGCTGAACAGGAAGATGCCGACCGGCTTGCCGGCCACCAGGCCCAGGATGATGCCCATGCTGTTCGGGCTCAGGAGTTCGGTGGCCCAGCCCGCGCCAATCACGATGCCGGTGTTGGCCAGCGCGAACAGCGGCAGGATCAGGAAGGTGACCGGCTTGTGCAGGACGTGTTCCAGCCGGTGCGAGGGCGAGTGCGTATCGTCTTCCCTGGCCGAAAAGGGAATCGCAAAGGCCAGCAACACGCCGGCGATGGTCGCATGCACCCCCGACTTGAGCATCAGGAACCACATCAGCGCGCCGCCCAGCAGATACGGCAGCAGCGCCATGATGCGCAGCACGCGGTTCATCGCCAGCAGGCCGGCAAACACGGCCAGCGCGCCGAGCAGGTAGAGGAAGGACAGTTCGTTGGTGTAGAACAGCGCGATGACCACGATCGCTCCGAGGTCGTCCATCACGGCGAGCGCGGTCAGGAAAATCTTGAGCGAGGCCGGCACCTTGCTGCCGAGCAGGGCCAGCACGCCGAGCGCGAAGGCGATGTCGGTCGCCATCGGGATGCCGACGCCGGCCTGGGTCGGCGTGCCGCCGTTCAGGCCGAAGTGGATCAGGGCCGGCACCGCGATGCCTCCTGCGGCGGCCAGCATCGGCAGCATGGCATTTCTCAGGTCGGACAGCTCGCCGTTGTACAGTTCGCGCTCGAGCTCGAGGCCGATCAGGAGGAAGAAGATCGCCATCAGGGCGTCGTTGATCCAGTGCTCGATGCTCAGGCCTGCCACATACTGGTGCCAGAAACCGAGGTAGGCCGGGCCGAGCGCCGAATTGGCGAGCGCCAGCGACACCAGCGTGCAGGCGATCAGGACGATGCCGCCGGCCTTGCTCGAATGGATGAATTCCTTGAAAGTCTGGGAAAGGCGACGTTCGATGCGCATCATGCGGCCCCTCGGGCGGCATGGAAAACACGGGAAACACGGGAAACACGGGAAAGGACAGGTGTGGCGGGGGAGCTCGGGCAGGGGCGGGATGGCATCATGTCGGTCATGTAAGGTCGCAAAAGAGCCGCGTGGCGGCCCGACCATCGCGCATCCTGCCGTGCCGACATTGGCACGAACACCCGTGGCCATTATAGCAGCGTTGACAAGCGGCCGCTCCGGGCGGTGCGGCCGCTGCCGCGGCAATCCTAGTGGGCGGTATCGGTCGCCGCGACGCCGCCCGATTTTTCCCGCAGGGCGGCTTCGGCCTTGCGCTGCACCCAGTAGTCGGCGTTCTTGATGCCCAGCGCCACCGGATCGAAGACCGGATCCTTGCCCTCGGCTTTCTGGGCCTCGTAGTCGCGCAGGCACTTGAAGGCCACGTTACGCAGCAGCAGGATGGCCACGATGTTCAGCCAGGCCATCAGGCCCACGCCCAGGTCGCCCAAGGCCCAGGCGGCGTCGGCGGTGCGGATGGTGCCGTAGAAGGTGGCGCCGATGAGCGCGATCTTCAGCAGGAAGGTCATCCACGGACGCCCGATGCGGCGATTGATGTAGGCGATATTGGTTTCGGCGATGTAGTAGTACGCGACGATGGTCGTGAAGGCGAAGAACAGCAGGGCGATCGCGACGAACATCGAGCCGAAGCCCGGCAGGATGTTTTCCAGCGCGGTCTGGACGTAGCCGGGGCCGGCCGCCACGCCCTGGATGCCGGTGAACATCGGGGTGCCGTCCGGCGCCTGGACATTGTATTGGCCGGTGATCAGGAGCATGAAGGCGGTGGCCGAGCACACGAACAGGGTGTCGACATAGACCGAGAAACCCTGCACCAGGCCCTGCTTGGCCGGATGGCTGACCTCGGCGGCCGAGGAAGCCTGCGGTCCGGTGCCCTGGCCGGCTTCGTTGGAGTACACGCCGCGCTTGACGCCCCACTGGATCGCCATGCCGAGGATGGCGCCGAAGCCCGCGTCCAGGCCGAAGGCCGAGCGGAAGATCAGCGCCACGACGCCCGGCAGCTGCTCGATGTGCAGCGAGATGATGATGCAGGCCACCACGATGTAGCCGAGCGCCATGAAGGGCACCACGAATTCGGCGAAGTGCGCGATGCGCTTGACGCCGCCGAAGATGATGAAGGCCAGCGCGATCGCCAGCACCACGCCGGTGATGGTGGTGTCGACCCCGGCGGCGTTCTTCAGGCTCTCGGCGATCGAGTTGGCCTGCACGCCGGGCAGCAGCAGGCCGGTGGCGAGGATGGTGGTGAAGGCGAAGATCAGGGCATACCACTTCATGCCCAGGCCTTTCTCGATGTAGAAAGCGGGGCCGCCGCGGAACTGCTTGTTGATCGATTCCTTGTACACCTGGCCCAGGGTCGATTCGACGAAGGCCGAGCTGGCGCCGAGGAAGGCCACCATCCACATCCAGAAGATGGCGCCGGGGCCGCCGAAGGTCAGGGCGGTGGCGACGCCGGCGATATTGCCGGTGCCGACGCGGCCGGCCAGCGTCATGGTCAGTGCCTGGAAGGAGGAGACGCCCTGGTCGGAGCTTTTACCGTCCAGTAACAGGCGCGTCATCTCGCGCACGTGACGCAGCTGCAGGAAGCGCGATCGGATGGAAAAATACAGGCCGGTGCCCAGGCACAGCGCGATCAGCGCCGTACTCCAGACATAGCCGTTGATGGTGTTGACCAACTCATTCATTGTCGTGATCCCCGTAACAAGTCTTGTGTGCGAACCATGGCCGGAAACGCTGCCCGGCCGCGTGTGGTGTGCAACGATACCCGAAGCCTTGTTTGATTCCTATTGTTATTTTTTAGCCTGAAACGGGCGCCCCCGAATAGTGCGCTGCAGCATGCCCGGCCGACTGCGCGGCTCGCCGGCGGGGCAGGGCGGCACGGTTTCAGTGCAGGCGGATCGGTGCGAGCGTCGTGCCTTCGCGGACCTCGATCGCCGCGTCCTCGAAACCGGGCGGCCCGAAGCGGCTGGCGGCATCGCGGCTGAAGCCGTAGTTCTCTTTCGGGATGCCGATAAAATTGCGGTCGAGTTCCATGTTCTCGTTCTCGTCCTGGTAGGCCAGCACCGCCCAGGTGCCGGGTGGAATGTCCTTCAGGGTGACGACGGTCTCGCCTTCCCGGGCCGGCACCGAGGCGCTGTAGGCGCATTGCTTGAGGAAACGGGCGCGGTCGCACACGGCGACGTTGACCTTGCCTTTGCCGCCGGCCACGTTGGTGACCCTGACTTCGACGGTCGCAGCCGATGCCGGCAGCGCGGCCAGCAGCATGGCGCAGGAGAGCAGGATGGTGCGGAGTTGATGCATGCTTGTCCTTTCTTTGATAATAACAATGCGTGTACCGTCGCTGAACCGCGGCGGCGGGGTAATGGCAGCCGTGCGTGAACACGTATGTGTTAGGCTCCCGATATCCTTTCTACCGTCCCCGCGCCATGCTGCTCAACGCTCTCATCGTCCTGTTCACCGTCGTGTTCATGGAAGTGTTTTCCATCCTGGCGCACAAGTACGTGATGCACGGGTTCGGCTGGGGCTGGCACCGCTCGCACCACGAGCCGCGCACCGGCTGGTTCGAGAAGAACGACCTGTACGCCGTGGTGTTCGCCGGCCTGGCGATCGCCCTGATCTGGTTCGGCACGAGGGGCGCCTGGCCGCTGCAATGGATCGGCGCCGGCATGACCGCTTACGGTTTCCTGTATTTCGTCGCCCACGACGGTCTGGTGCACCAGCGCTGGCCGTTCCGCCATACGCCGCGCAGCGGCTATCTCAAGCGCCTGTACCAGGCGCACCGCATGCACCATGCGGTCGAGGGCAGGGACGGCGCCGTATCCTTCGGTTTCCTGTACGCGCCGCCCGTGCACAAGCTCAAGCAGGCTTTGCATGCGCAGCACGGGGGACGTCCACCGCGCCGCCCGGACGCTGCCACAGCGCCGGATCGCGCGGGCGCGCCGCAGGATCACGCACACTAAGGCGCGAAGCCAGCGCCGTGCCGGCGCCCGTCGCCAGCAGCCGCAGCTTGGCCGCCTTGCTGGTGCCGACGCGCACGTCCCAGGCGCGCGCGCCGCGCCGCTTCACCTCGATGCCGATCTGGCGATACACATTGCGCGCGCTGGCGATCGCCCATGCCGAGCGCAGCGGCAGGGCGGCGATGCCGGCGCATGCCGAGTCGTAGTAGGGCTCGGCATAGTCCACCAGCCGCGCCGCGACCCGCGCCAGCGCCGCGCGGTGGCGCGGATCGGCCAGCTCGTCCGGCGGGATGCCCGCTTCGCGCAGCCACTGCGCCGGCAGGTAGCAGCGGCCGATGCCGGCATCCTCGACGATATCGCGCGCGATATTGGTCAGCTGGAAGGCCAGGCCCAGGTCGCAGGCGCGGTCCAGCACGCGTGGATCGTGGGCGCCCATGATCGAGGCCATCATCAGCCCGACCACGCCGGCCACGTGGTAGCAGTAGCGCAGGGTGTCGTCGATGGTCTCGTAGCGCGCGCCCTCGACGTCCATGGCGAAGCCGGCCAGGTGGTCGAGCGCGAAGCGCGGGTCGATCCGGTGGCGCAGCGCGACTTCCTGGAAGGCGGCGAAGGCCGGCTCCCGCATCGGCTCGCCGGCGTAGGCGCGGCGCGTCTGCGATTCCAGCAGCGCCAGCGCGGCGGCAGCATCGTGCGGGGCCGCGCCCGCGACCTGGAAGCCGAGCTCCTGGCCGTCGACCACGTCGTCGCAGTGGCGGCACCAGGCATACAGCATCAGCACGCTGCGCCGCGTGGCCGGGTCGAACAGGCGCGCCGCGGCGGCAAAGCTTTTCGACCCGACCTCGATGGTGCGGGTCGCATGGTCCATCAAGGCTTCGCTCATGCCCGCAGCTCCTGCCCGAGGACGCCCGCCTCGGCCAGCATCAGCCCGGCCGTCGCCTTGGCCGACCCGATCACGCCCGGCACGCCGGCGCCGGGATGGGTGCCGGCCCCCACCAGGTAGAGGTTGGCCAGCTCGCTGTCGCGGTTGTGCGGGCGGAACCAGGCGCTCTGGGTCAGGATCGGCTCGAGCGAGAAGGCCGAGCCCAGGTGGGCGTTGAGCTGGTCGCGGAAGTCCACCGGGGTGAAGAAGCGGCTGGTGACCAGCTGGCTGCGCAGGCCCGGCATGTAGCGCTGCTCGAGATAGTCGAAGATGCGGTCGCGGTAGCGCGGGCCTTCTACCGACCAGTCGATCGGCGCATTGCCCAGGTGCGGCACCGGCGCCAGCACGTAGTGGCTGCCGCAGCCGGGCGGGGCCAGCGAAGGGTCGGTCACGCAGGGCGCATGCAGGTACAGCGAGAAGTCGTCGGCCAGCTGCTGGCCCTGGAAGATATCCTTGATCAGCTCGCGGTAGCGCGGGCCGAAGCAGACCGTGTGGTGCTGCAGCTGCTCGTGGTGCTTGTTCAGGCCAAAGTAGAGCACGAACAGCGAATTGCTGAAGCGCTTCTTGCGCAGCGACTGCGCTTCGGCCGCGCCGCGCGGATGCGCGCCGAGCAGGGTGCCGTAGGTATGCACCACGTCGGCATTGGAGGCCACCGCATCGGCCGGGAACAGGCGGCCGTCTTCCAGCCGCACGCCGGTGACGCGCTTGCCCGATGCCTCGATGCGCGCCACCGGCGCGTTCACCTCGATGCGCCCGCCGATGTCCTCGAACAGGCGCACCATGGCGCGCACCAGGGCGCCGGTGCCGCCGCGCGGGAACCACACGCCCCACTTGCGCTCGAGCGCGTGGATCAGGGTGTAGATCGAGCTGGTCGCGAACGGGTTGCCGCCCACCAGCAGCGAGTGGAAGGAAAACGCCTGGCGCAGGTGTTCGTCCTGGATGAAGCGCGCCACCAGGCTGTAGACGCTGCGCCAGGCCTGCAGCCGCGCCAGTTGCGGGCCGGCGGAGATCATGTCGCGGAACGACAGGAAGGGCACCGCGCCCAGCTTCAGGTAGCCTTCGTCGAACACGGCCTTCGAATAGGCCAGAAAGCGCCGGTAGCCTTCGACGTCGGCCGGGTTGCGCGCGTGGATCTGGCGGTCGAGCGCCTCCTGGTCGTTGGCGTAGTCGAAATGGCTGCCGTCTTCCCAGCACAGGCGGTAGAAGGGCGCGACCGGCAGCAGGTCGACGTAGTCGGCCAGGCGCTTGCCGCTGGCCACGAACAGCTCTTCGATGCAGGATGGATCGGTGATCACGGTCGGCCCGGCGTCGAACACGAAGCCTTCGTCTTCGTAGACGTAGGCGCGGCCGCCCGGCTTGTCGCGCTTCTCGAGCAGCGTGACCTGCTGGCCGCCGGCCTGCAGGCGGATGGCGAGCGCGAGGCCGCCGAAGCCGGCGCCGATGACCACGGCGTTCTGTTTCTGGTTCATGCTGGTTTCCTGATCTGGTCGGGGTGGATCTTGCATGCGGCCGCCAGTGCCTGGACGACCGGCACCGGCGGTTTGCCGCTGAGTAGGCGCGCCTTGTCGCCCAGCCCCAGCCGCCCGGCGTAGAAGCGGGCGATCAGGGGCGCCGGCAGGCCGTAGAAGCGCTGCATGACGCGCCAGCGCGCCTCGGGCCGGCCGGCCAGGAACAGCATGCGGTTGAGCAGCCGGAAGAAGCGCTGATCCTGCCATTCGCGGCGCGCCGCGGCGCGGATGCTCGCGAACAGCGGCGCGGCCCCCAGGTCGTCGAGGCCGGCGATGTGCTCGGCGAGCCGCACCGCGTGCGGTAGCGAATAGCCGGTGGTCGGGTGGAACAGGCCGGCGCGCAGTCCGCTGCTGGGCTGGCCGTGCAGGTCGTCCCAGAAGGCGTCGAAGTCGCCGGCCAGCACGATCGGCAGCGAGCCCTGTTCTTCGCGCTCGACGGCCGCGACCTGCCAGCCGCGCCCGCGCGCATAGGCGGCGATGTTGGCGCGCAGGCGCTCCGGCTCCCAGGCGGCGCTGTCGACATAATGGGTGTCCTCGACCAGGATCCGGTCCGGGCCGAAGGGCAGCAGGTAGACGAAGCGGTAGCCGCCCTGCTGTTCGACGGCGGCGTCCATGATGACCGGGGCCGCCAGGCCGTGCGGCCGCGCGAGGCGCAGCTCCTGGCCGAGAAAGGTCTGGTAGCCGAGCGAGAGCCGGGTGGTGGGGCGCATGCCGCGTCCGTCGATGACGGCGCGCGCATGGATGGCCTGGCCGTTCGCCAGCACGACCGTGGTCGGCGTCACCGATGCGATCCGCACCCGGGTCAGCAGGGAGGCGCCCAGCGCCGGCTCGATCACGCGCGCGAAGTCGCTGGAAGTGATGCTGGCATAGCCGCCTTCGAGCGTGCGTGCCAGATCGGGAAAGGCCACCGCGTAGCGCGGCCAGCGGCTGGACACCAGCGGCGCGATCCAGCCGCGCTGGCTCGGGCTCAGGTCGCTGTCGTGGAAGGACCAGGTGTGGTTGCCGCCGATGTGTTCGCCGCCTTCGAGCAGCAGGATGCGCAGCTCCGGCCGCAGCGCACGCAGGCGCCAGGCCAGCAGGCCGTTGGCCAGCCCGCCGCCGGCCAGCACCAGGTCGTAGTCGACGCGATCGGCAACCGGCTTATCCAAGGGCGGCCACGCTGGGTGTTTCCGGCGCGGCCCGGCCAGCCCGCAGCGCCGCTTCGACGATGTCGGCCGCACGCCGGGTGCCGCCGGCCTCGGCCAGGCTGGCGGACATGGCGTCGAGGCGGGTGGCGAAGCTGGCGTCGTCGAGCAGGCGCCGCAAGTCTTGCGCCAGCCGCGCACTGCCGGAAAAGCGCGCGGAGCCCTTCAGCCCCAGGCCCGCGTGGACGATGCGCGCCGCGGTGCCGGGTTGGTCGAAGGCGATCGGCAGCGCCAGGATCGGGGTGCGCGCGGCGATCGCATCCATCACCGTGTTCGAACCGGCGTGCGACACCACCGCGTCGGCGCGTTCCAGCACCGCCTGCTGGTCGGCAAAGGCGCACACCCAGGTGGCGCCGGCCTGTGCCAGCAGGCGCTCCTGGCGCGCATCGAGCCCGCCGCAGTGCGCCACCAGCAGCTGCGCGTCGAGCGCGCGGCAGGCCTGGGCGATGCGCTTGAATACCTTGAAGCGCCCGCCCTGCATGGTGCCCAGCGAGGCGAACACGAAGGGGCGGCCGGCCGCGATGTCGGGCATGAAATGCCGCGCCGGCGCGCCTGCGCGCGGCCCGGTGGCGCGCAGCGGGCCGACGTGGTGGAAGTGCGCCGGCAAGCCGTGCCGCGGGAAGTCGAAGGCGGCCACGGTCTGGCTGACCTGGGCCAGCGGCGACAGGCACTCGTGCAGGCCGTCGCGCGCGGACAGGCCCAGGCGCCGCGCATTGGCCGCGATGCTGCGCCGGTGCGGCCCCATCATCCAGTCGTAGACCCGGGTGCTGCCTTCGTAGACCTTGCGCGCGCGTTCGTCGTCGGCGTAGTCGAAGGGCATCACCGGCAGCGGGATGCCGGGCTCGCGGTTGACCGGCAGCGCGCAGGCGACCGAGACGAAGGGCAGCCCGAGGCCTTCCGCAACCAGTCCGCCCGCCGCTTCCATCTGGTCGGCGATGATGGCGTCGATCCCGAGCGCGTCGATGGCGCGCGGCAGCTCGCGGCACAGCATGTCGGTAGCGGCCGCCATGTCGAGGATGACCCGGCGCAACCCGAGCGGCCCGCCCGGGCTGGCGGCGCGCTCCAGCGCGGCCGCGAGCGAGCCGGGCGGGTGGCTGGCGGCGCCCACCGCATGGAAGCCCAGCAGCGGATCTTTCACATAGGCGGCCGCGTCCGGCCGGTGCACGAAACTGACGCGGTGGCCGCGCTCGACCAGTTCGCCGGCGAGCGCGCCCAGCGCGCTGTAGTGGCTGTAGAACGCGGGTGCGACGACCCCGAAGTGCGCCATGAGGATCCCTTGCTTCAGTTCACCAGCACTTCGCAGCTGCGCACCGGATCGGCGGCTGCTGCTGCCGTTGCGGGCGCGGCGGCATCGCCGAAGCGCAGGCGGGCGCGGCCTTGGGCAAACAGGCCGGCCATGAACCGGTGCGTGAGGGCGCGCGGGCCGAGCGCGTCTTCGAGGTGCTGCTGCGCATCGTGCAGGTGCCGGGCCAGGCGGCGCTGCGCTTCCTCGAAGCCGAGCGAAGCGAGCAGGGTGGCCTTGCCGAGGTCCTTGCCGGTGTCCTTGCCGCTGTCGGCGCCGGTGAGGGCGATGTCCTTGCCCGGCAGGTCGAGGAAGTCGTCGCGGATCTGGAAGGCGTGGCCGGCCGCCAACGCGAAGGCGCGCAGCGAGGCTGAGGCCGCTTCGTCCGCCTGGGCGATGATGGCCGCCATGTCGACGGCGACGCCGAGCAGCACGCCGGTCTTGAGTTCGTTGGTGGTGGCGATCGCGTCGGGCGTGCGCGCGCCGCCTTGCAGGTCCGCGCCGTGCAAGTCCTGGTATTGGCCGCGCACCAGGCCCTGGGCGCCGACCGTCTCGGCCAGGCGCGCCACCAGGCGCGCACGCGTCACCGGAGCAATGTCGACGGCGCTCGCCAGGACGCCGAATGCGCGGCTGAGCAGGGCCACCGAGGCCAGGATGGCCACGTCTTCGCCGTACTGGACGTGAATGGCGGGCCGGCCGCGCCGCAGGCGGGCGTTGTCCATGCAGGGCATATCGTCCAGCATCAGGGACGCCGCATGCACCATCTCGACCGCGCAGGCGACGTCGGCCAGGGCCGGCGAGGTGCAGCCGAGGTCGCGCGCCACCAGCATCACCAGCAGCGGCCGCATGCGCTTGCCGGCGCTGAGCGCGCCGGCGCGCATGGCGGCGGCCAGCAGGTCGGCCTGGTCGCCGGAATCGGCCAGCAAGGCAGCCATGCGTTGTTCGATGGTCTCGCGCAAGGCGTCTGGTCCGTGCGCCAGGTCGAAACCGTTGATGGACCCATTCAGGGCCCCGTCGAGCCTCCGTGCCGCTGTCGTCATGCGCTACCCCTTCGAGCCGAGAATCGGGAACAGAAATTGCTAATTTTGCCGACGATCATACCGTAAGCAAAGTTGAGCAATCGCTAATTATTTCAATCGTGTGCACCGTGTTTGAGGTGCATGCGTGTTCAGGCCTGCGAAGCACTGCATGGCCGCACGAACGTATTAAACTTGAAAACTTGGCCAGGTTCGCGTGACGCGCGAAGGTGAGCGGGTCAATCCAGGGACGGGGAGCGGCGCGACGGCCGGCACCGGAATGAGAACATGCCGGCGCTGCCGGCATGTCGGGTCGCACGCGGCCGGGCCGCGTGGCGCCGGGCGATCAGAACGTGTGGCGCACGCCGAGGCTGAACACCGACGGATCGGCGCCCGGCGCGGTGGCCGGCGGCGTGACGTTGGTCGACGACGAGTTGATGCCGAACACGCCGCGGCCGTTGTTACGCAGCTGGGCGTAGGTCGTGTAGAAATTGGTGCGCTTCGACACGTTGTAGGTGTAGGCCAGCGACACGGTGTTGCCCTTGGCCCCGGTCTCGAGCTTCTGCTGCTGGAAGTTGACGAACACCTTGTTCGGGCCAAACGTGTAGGCGGCGCCGAGGTTGGCGTTCTCGTACTCGTTGTTGGCGCCGGTCTGGTCCGCCACCATGTAGTTGCCCTTGACTTCGACCGCGCCGAACTTGTAGCCCGCGCCGAAGGCGTATTCCTTGTCGTCGCCGGTCGCCAGGCGCTCGACGTTGTGGTAACCGGCGCCCAGGTACAGGCCGCCGTTCTTGTATTCCACCGACACGCCCATCAGGTCGCCCGAGGGCTCGACGGTCTTCTCGCCGGTCGAGTAGGCGGCGTTGACGCTGAAGCCGCTCATGGCCTCGCTCTTGTAGTTGACCGAGTTCGCCAGGCGGCGGGTCAGGCGGTTCCCGCTGAAGGCCGACAGGTTGCTGCCGAACATGCCCTGGCCCAGGATGTCGCTGGCGCCCGCCACGGCGGCGATCGGGCTGTATTCGCGGCCCACGGTCAGGGTGCCGAAGGCGCCCTGCAGGCCGACCACGGCGCGGCGGCCGAACAGCGAGGAATCGGCGGCGCCGGTGTCGAGGGCGACGCCGGCTTCGATGTTGAACAGCGCTTTCAGGCCGTTGCCCAGGTCTTCGGTGCCGCGAAAGCCGATCCGGCTGCTCGACTGGTTGCCCGAATTGATCACGGTGCGACGGCTATCACCCGGTGCGTCGGTGTCTTCCACGGCGATCGCCGCGTCCATCACGCCGTAGACGGTGACGTTGGTCTGGGCGTGGGCGAACAGCGGAAGGGAAGACAGCAGCGCGGCTGCCAGGGTTTTGCACTTCATGTAGAGCTCCTTTGGTTTGGACAGGGTGTCGAGTGATTGAAACACTCGGATCGAAGCGGATAGTACAGAGGGAATGTTTCCGCTTGGTGACATCCTGATATGCCGGACAGCCAAGGGAGCTCGGTGATGCGCTCAGCCCTTGGGTTCCTCGCCGATGATGCGGCCGGTCAGGGGCAGCACGATATCGATGCGGGTGCCGACGTCGTCGTCGGTGCTGATGGTGATCTCGCCCTCCATGGCCCAGACCCGCTCGCGCATGCCCACCAGGCCCAGCGATTCCTTCTTTTCCATGTCTTCGCTGCGGATGCCGCGGCCGTCGTCGCGGATGGTGAGCAGCAGCGCGCCGTCGACCCGGTCGAGGTTGAGGACGGCCTGGGTGGCGCCGGCGTGGCGCGCGATGTTGGTCAGGGCTTCCTGCACGATGCGGAAGATGGCGGTGCTGGCGGTGTCGTCGAGGCGCAGTTCGGCCTCGTCGGCCAGCAGGGTGCAGGCGATGCCGTGGCGTTCGACGAAGTCGTCGCGCAGGCCCTGCAGCGCGAAATACAGGCCGCCCTCGTCGAGCGCGCGCGGGCGCAGATTGGTGGCGATGCGGCGCAGCGAGGCGATGGCCATCAGGAGATTGCTCTCCATGCCTTCGATCAGGCGCTGGCTCGGTTCGGGCAGCTGCTTGCCGCCCTGCAGCAGGGTGAGGTCCATGCGCAGCGAGGCCAGCAGCTGGCCGAGGTCGTCGTGCAGCTCGCGCGCGATGTGGGTGCGTTCTTCTTCGCGGATGGTCTGCAGTGCCGAGGACAGCTGGCGCAGCTGGTCGTGCGAGCGCGCCAGTTTCTGCTGCACCAGGTGGCGCTCGGAGACGTCGCGCAGGATCACGGTGCAGATCTCGTGGCCGTCGTGCTCGACGCTGGAGATCGAGCCTTCGATCGGGAACAGCTGGCCGTTGGTGCGGATGCCGGTGACGGCGTAGTCGGTGGCGCGCCGGCCCGCACGCCCGCCGCCGGCCGGGAAGTAGTCGTAGGGCGTCGCGGCGTCGCGGTGGGGTGGCTGGATGAAGCGCGCCAGCGAGCAGCCCTGCATGGCGCCGACGCTGCTGGCGAACATGTGGGCCGCGGCCGGGTTGGCGAACAGGATGACGGCGTGCTCGTCGATCGACAGGATGGCGTCGCTGGCGCTGTTGACGATGCGCCGCCCGTCGAAGGCGCGGACCGGGCGGTGCACCCTGCGTGCCCGGCGCAGCGCGGCCGCCGTATGCCCGACGTAATAGCCGCCCAGGAAGGAAAACACGAGAACCGCCGTGCCCGGCGCATGCCGGCGGGGGCGTCGCTGTGGTGTCATGCGCGAAGCTGCCAATGAGGGCCGATGGGAGGCCGGGAGCTCTACATTACGGCGAGGCGAAGCGGAGGGAGTTGACGGGAGACAAAGGGGCCATGGCGCCCGGGACGGCCCGGGCGGGCGTGCCTCACATCTGCTTGAACAGGTGCAGGAAGCTGCGGCTTACCTCGAGCTTCTCGGGCCGTCCCTTGACCAGCACCAGGTGCCGTCCGCGGATGTCGCGCGTCACGCCTTCGATGGCGTTGACGTTGACCAGGGTGGCCCGGTGGATCTGCCAGAACAGCGAAGGGTCGAGCTCTTCGGCCAGGTCGCGCACCGGCTTGCGGATCAGGGCTTCGAAGCTGGCCGTCTGCACGCAGGTGTATTTTTCGTCGGAGCGGAAGAACAGGATGTCTTCCACCGGGATCATGCGCAGGTCCTGGCCGATGCTGGCCTGGATCCATTGCAGGTGCTTGGGCTTGGGCGCGGCGATCTTCTCGGCCAGCTGCGACAGCATGGCCTGCACGCTGTCGTTGACGCTGGCCGCTTCGCCCGGACGCTCCAGGCGCGCCTTGAGACGGTCGACGGTGAGCTTCAGGCGCTCCGGCTCGGTCGGCTTGAGCACGTAATCGATCGCGCCGCGCTCGAAGGCTTCCACCGCGTACTGGTCGTAGGCGGTGACGAACACGATCTGGCTGCGGTCGCCGATCTCGCGCGCCGCCTCCATGCCGGTCTTGCCCGGCATGCGGATGTCGAGGAAGGTCAGGTCCGGCCGGAGCTGCTCGACCAGCTGCACTGCTTCCTCGCCGTTCTTCGCTTCCCCGACGATGTCCAGTTCCGGCCAGGCCTCGGACAGGCGCAGGCGCAGCTGGTCGCGCATCAGTCGTTCGTCGTCGGCGATGATCGCGGTGGGTGCGGCTGTAGGCATGGTCGTCTCTGTGGCTGAAGGATTTGATAATTATTCAACGAAACCGCGCGCCAGGCAAGCATGGGCTGGCCGCTCATTTCGACAGCTGGTAGGGCACCTCGATCATGGCGATCACGCCGCTCGGGCTGTTGGCGGCGATGTGCAGCTGGCCGGCGTCGCCGTGCAGCAGCTTGAGGCGGTCGCGGATGGTCTGCAGGCCCAGGCCGGTGCCGTCGCTCGGCACCACGCCGAAGCCGACGCCGTCGTCGGTCACGGTGACCAGCAGCTTGCTGTCGACCACCTCGGCGGTGATCTTCAGGGTGCCGCCTTCGGGCTTGCATTCGAGGCCGTGCTTGATCGCGTTCTCGACCATCGACTGCAGCATCATCGGCGGGAAGGCCGCGCTGCGCAGGCCGTCCGGCACCTGCATCACGACCGTCAGGCGCTCTTCCATGCGCATCTTGAGCAGGTCCAGGTAGGCCGTGACCATGTCCACTTCGCGCCCGAGGCCGGTGACCACGGCGTTGTCGCGCATCTGCGGCAGCACCGCACGCAGGTACTGGATCAGGCTGCGCTGCATGGCCGAGGCGCGCGGCGGATCGACCCGGATCAGGTGTTCGACCGAGGCCAGGGTGTTGAACAGGAAATGCGGCTCGACCTGGGCCTGCATCATCTGCATCCGGGTCTCGGACAGCTGGCGCTGCATGGCCTCGCGTTCGGCCGCGGCATTGGCCACCTGGGATTGCGCTTCGGCGCGTTTCTTGCCCCCGACCAGGGCCTTGGTGCCGAACAGGGCCAGCACGAACAGCACCACGAAGTTCATGAACCAGGTCGAGGCCTGCTTGTGGTAGCGCGAGACCTTCTGCTCGGCAGCGTCTTCCACGGCCGCGTCGATGGCGTTGGACAGTTCTTCGCTGATCTGCGGCGGCAGTTCGATGTGCACCGATTCGCCGTTGGCGCCCATGGCAGGGGCGGCCGGCGCGGCTGGCGCGGCCGGGACAGGCGGGACCGGCGGGGCGTCGGGCGCATCAGGCGCATCAGGAAGCCCGGACGGCTCCGGCGGCGCGGCCGGCGCTTCCGGTCCGGTGGCGGCGCCGCCGCGCGCGCGGCTGCGCGGGTGGAAGCGGATGCCGCTCTCGTCGATCAGGATGGCGGCATCGCTGCCGCGCCTGGCGTCGCGCTCGGCGCGCGTGATTTCTTCTTCGGCCGGGCCGGAAAACAATTCTTCCTGCAGGATCGCGCCGGCCATCAAGGTCAGGATCGCAAACAGGAAAAACTTCCACCACGACAGCTGGGTGACCCAGGTCGCCACGGCATCGAAGCCGCGGTAGAGCCACGACAGGACGCTCGAGAAAAAGTGCGGGCTTGTGTTCCTTGCTTGCATATTGGTTCGTTCGATCTGGTGCAAGCGGCGAGTGTACCGCGTCGGCGCTTGCGCGTACCGGAAATACAACATTTCGGTCCGCTACAACTGTTGGGATGATGCAACTTTACGCCTGGCGCGCCCATGGGGCCAGCCCCTTGCGACAGTCTGCACGATCCGGGGAATGGATTGCGTCCAGCCGAGCCAGGATGCGCCATCGCAAAGGCTGACAAGCGGAAACATTGCAAGGTATGATTTTTCGGGTGTGCTCCCACCGCTCCCGACCCGCTCGCTGTCCCGTTTTCGACTCCTGAAAGGATGTGCAGATGTCAGCCGACCACGATAAATTCCGACTCGTTACCCGCAGCGACTTCGACGGCCTGGTGTGCGCGGTGCTGCTCAAGCATCTCGACCTGATCGACGACATCCTGTTCGTGCACCCGAAGGACATGCAGGACGGCAAGATCGCCATCACCCGGCGCGACATCACGACCAACCTGCCGTATGTGCCGGCGGCGCACCTGGTCTTCGACCACCACCTGTCGGAAACCATCCGCAATACCGGCGTGCGCGAGAACCATGTCATCCATCCGGACGCGCCGTCGGCGGCGCGCGTGGTGTACGACCACTACGGTGGCGCCAGGACTTTCCCGGCGGCCTGGGACGACATGATGGCGGCGGTCGACAAGGCGGACGCGGCCCGTTTCACGCGCGACGAGGTGCTGTTTCCGCAGGGCTGGAACCTGCTCAACTTCCTGATGGATGCGCGTACCGGCCTGGGCCGCTTCCACGAGTTCCGGATCTCGAACTACCAGCTGATGATGGCCCTGATCGACTACTGCGCCAGGCACGCGATCGAGCAGATCATGGAACTGCCCGACGTGCGCGAGCGCACCACGCTGTACTTCGAGCACAGCGAGCGTTGCAAGCAGCAGATCCGGCGCTGTGCGAAGCTCCACCGCAACCTGGTGGTGCTCGACCTGCGCGACGAAGAGGTGATCTATGCGGGCAACCGCTTCATCATCTATGCGCTGTTCCCGGAGACGAACATCTCGATCCACGTATTGTGGGGCGTGAAGCAGCAGAACACGGTGTTTGCCACCGGCAAGTCGATCCTGAACCGGACCTCGGCCACCAACATCGGCGCCCTGATGCTGGAGTACGGCGGAGGCGGGCATGAAAATGCCGGCACCTGCCAGGTGGACAATGAATTGGCCGAGGACGTGCTCGGCGCCCTGGTCAACCGCATCAACAAGGACGGGTGACCAGACAAGTTCAGTCGCCGCTGTCGGTCGGCAACTGCGCGGACAGCCAGCCGGTAATGCCGGCCGACATCACGCGCACATCGGTGTAGCCGAGCTTGCCGGCGCGCCGCGCCGCGCGCGGCGCCTTGCTGCACAGTGGGTTCGAACAATAGAAGACCAGGCCGGCCGCGCGGTCCGGCGGCAGGACCGACGGATCGAAATCGACGCCGAGGTGGATGGCGCCCGGCACGCGCGCGGCCCGCCACGAATGTGGCGCATTCAAGTCGAAGATCGCGGGCCGGTCGGCGCCCAGGCGGGCATGCAGTGCGGCCGGCGTGATCGTCTTGAGACCCATGAACATGGCAAGCATGGCGGCTCCTCGCTCAGTTGCTGGAGCGGCGTGCGCCGATCCGGATGCAGCCGAGCGCGGCGCAGGTCACGGCCGTGCCCAGCGCCAGGCCGCCGAGCATGCCCGCCAAGCCGATGGGGGCCACCAGCCAGGCCAGCATGTAGGCGAGCCCGCCCAGCACCAGGGCCCAGCCCGCGAAGCGGCGCGCGGCCTGGTCAGCCGCCGCCGAGGTGCAGCGCATGCGCGCCGCCAGCGCCTTCGGGACCGCATTCGCGTACACCACCACGACCGCGCCCAGCAGCGCGCCGCCGAGGCGCCGCGCCCATTCCGGATCGAGGTAGGCCGGCGCGGCCCAGGCCAGCAGGGCCGAGATGCCAAGGATGGCGGCAGCCGCCAGGACGGCGTGGAGCAATGCGGAAAAACGTGGGGACGGGGACGGTTTCATGCTTACTCCTTCGTAGGTGGAACAGCGGGCGGGGTGGGCCGGGTGACGTTCAGCCCGAAGGCTTGCGCAAACCCGAGCAGGGCGTCTTCGAGCACACTGAGCCTGAGCCGGTAAGTGATCGTGCGCCCCTGTTTCTCGGGCGCGATCAGGCCGGCCTGGACCAGCACGGCGAAATGGGCCGACATGGTCGGTTTCGATACGTCGAACAGGTCGGCCAGTTCGCCGGCGCCCATCGGCCCCTGTTGCAAATGCTGCAGGATGGCGCGGCGGGTCGGATCGGACAGGGCTTTGAAAACGGAAGTCATGAATGATTATTAGCTAAACATCGAACTATTACAAGCACTTTCCGATGAAAGTTGCGGCCATGCGCAGAAGTGGCGCGGCTGTACTAGACGTGATAGCGCTGGTCGAGCATCGTGCGGACCGCATCCGGCGCCAGCGGTTCGCTGAACCACTGTCCCTGCAATTGGTCGCAGCCGTGCGAGCGCAGGAAATTCACCTGCTCTTCGGTCTCGACCGCCTCGCCGACCACCGCCAGGTCGAGGTTGTGGCCGATGTCGATCAGGGTCTTGGCCAGCTTGCAGCCTTCGCCCTCGGTGGCGATATCGCGCACCGCCGCTTTCGACAGCTTGACCTGGCGCACCGACAGCTGGCGCAGGAAGGAGAGATCGGAGATGCCTTTGCCGAACTCGTCGAGCGAGAGCGCCACGCCGGCCTCGCGCAGTTGGGCCGACAGGTCGCGTCCGAGTGCGGGATTGCGGATCAGGTCGGCCTCGGGGATCTCGATCTCGAGGCTGCCGGGCGGCAGTTCGTAGCGGGCGACGTGCGCGGCGACGCCGGGAACGAAGCCGTGCCGGCTGTACTCGCGGTACGAGACGTTGACCGACACCGGCAGGCCGGTGTAGCCGAGCTGGCGCAGCTGGTGCAGGAAGGCGCAGGCCTGGTCCAGCACCCAGTCGCCGATCTCGATCATCTTGCCGGACTCTTCGGCCTCGGCCAGGAAGCTGGCCGGCAGCATGATGCCGTGCTTCGGATGGCGCCAGCGCAACAGCGCCTCGAAGCCGCGCACCTTGCCGCTCTTCGCGTCCATGCGCGGCTGGAACAGCAGGAACAGTTCGTCGTGCTCGAGTGCGCTGCGGATGCTGTCGGCCAGCGCGGCGCGCTTTTCGCTGGCCAGGCGCATCTCGGGCGAGAAGAAGTGCACGCCGCCGCCGTTGCCCTTGACGTGGTACATCGCCATGTCGGCTGCGCGCACCAGTTCGGCCGGCGTGTTGCCGTCCTGGGGGAATAAGGCCACGCCCATGCTGGCGCCGACCGGGATTTCGTTGCCGCCGACGGCCACCGGCAACGTCATCGCGCGCCGCAGCCGCTCGGCCATGCGCAGCGTGAAACGCACCGAGGGCTGGTCGACCAGCACCAGCACGAATTCGTCGCCCGACATGCGCGCCACCGTGTCGCTGTCGCGCACCGCCGACAGCAAGCGGCGCGCCACCACCTTGAGCACCACGTCGCCCGCCTCGTGGCCGAAGGTGTCGTTGACGGTCTTGAAGTTGTCCAGGTCGACCAGCACGGTCGCCACCATCGAGGCATGGCGCTGGGCCAGGTGGACCGCGTGGTCGAGCCGGTCCCAGAGCAGGGTGCGGTTGGCCAGGCCGGTGAGGGGATCGTGGTTGATCTCGTGCTCGAGGTGCTCGGTGCGCTGCTTGACCGCGGTGACGTCCTGCAGGATGCCGATGAAATGGGTCACCTCGCCGTGCTCGTCGCGCACCGGCGTGATGCTCAGGTCGTTCCAGAAGATATCGCCGTTCTTGCGCATGTTGCGAAACACCACGTTCACCGCGCGCCGTTCGGTGAGGGCCAGGCGCACCTGGCTGCGCTCGTGGGCGTCGAAGTTGGGCGCCGCCATGAAGCGCGCATCGCGCCCGATCGCGTCCCGGGCCGGGTAGCCGGCGATGCGCTCGAAGGCCGGGTTGACGTATTCGATGATGTTGTCGCGCCCGGCGCAACGGGTGATCACGATGCCGTTGCTGGCCGCGTGCAGCGCCCGCTCGCGCAGCCGCAGCTGGCGTTCCTGTTCGCGCCGCCTGGAAATGTCGATGCCCATGCCGAACAGGTATTGGCCGCCGTTGCAGCGCACGCGGGCGCCGCCCACCATCATCGGCGTCTCGCGCCCGCTGCGCGAGACGTAGTTGATTTCCATCGAGACCTCGGCGCCTTCCTCGAACACGCGCCGGATGTTTTCCATCGCCAGCGGGCGTTCGCGCGGCTCGACCATGTCGCTCACCCGCGCGGCGGCAAGCTCGTCGGGCGTCATTTCGGTGAGGCGTTCAAGGTTGTGGTTCCACAGCAGCAGGCGGCCTTCGCGGTCGACCGCGTAGAAGGTGCCGGGCAGGAGGTCGACCACGTCGGACAGCGGGGTGCGGCCGATGCGCTCGGCCTCGGAAAGCGCCTCGGACGGTGCGACGAAGACGGCCGCGCCCCAGCCGCGCGGCTCGCCGCGGGCGTCGTACTGGCGCAGCAGGGACAGCGTGGCAAGGCCTGCGCGCGCGCCGGCGAAGCGCATCGGCAGCTTGGCCCCGCCGGAAGCGGCCAGGGCGGGCCAGCCGATGTCCGCGGCGACGAGGTCGGTGAGTGCCCGGCCCGGGGCCTGCTGCGGCGTCCAGCCGAACAGCGCCGCGCAGGCGGGATTCCAGGTCACGATCTTGCCCTCGTCATCGGTCAGGAAACACACCTGCGCAGATGCTTCGATGGTCGACATGCCGGCACCCTTCGCGAAAACGCTCGTGGGGCAACCAGATTACACGCCTTCGGCCATGCGCGGCGCATGAAGCACAAAGCCACGGCGGACCGTGGCTTTGAAGATAGGGAACAGCCGGTGCGGGCCTGTCAGGCCGCGGCGGTTTCCTGTTTCGGCGGCAAGGCAACCTGGTTGTCGACGCTGAACTGGTAATCCTCGAACACGTGCTGGGCCGACAGGATCTGGTAGCTGCCGTCGGCCAGGCGGTGGGTGGTGTCCTTCAGGCGGTAGGTGAAGTGGCCGCAGGTCCAGCAGTTGAAGTTGCGCATGTGCGTGCACAGGCAGGTCTTGTCGAACACCGTGATGTTCTTGCCGTCCGGGCTGGCCTGCACCTCGCGGTTGTACGAGTTGATGTAGGCGCAGTTGCCGGTGGCGTCCAGCAGGTAGCCGTAGGATTCGCAGCCCGGGCGGATGCCGGAGCCGATTGCCGGCGTGCTCTTGAGCATGCGCATAGGGTAGCCGGTCGGCGAGACGCCGTTGACGATGATGTCTTCCTCGCTGGCGCGGAAGTATTCCTGCTTGACGTGGTCGGGCATGCCGCACTCGTGGGTGACGGTGAAGCGGGTCGCCACCTGCACGCCGCCGGCGCCTTTTTCCAGGAAGCCGACCGCGTCCGAGCCGGTGAAGATGCCGCCGGCGGCGATGACCGGAATGTCCAGCGCCTGCTCGCGCATGAAGGCATGGATCTCGTCCATGATGGTGTGCAGGTCGTATTGCCGCCAGTCGTCGATGCCGAAGCCGAGGTGGCCGCCCGCCAGCGGGCCTTCGACGATGATGTAGTCGGGCAGGCGGTTCAGGCGCGAGACCTTCTTCAGGAACAGCTGCAGGGCGCGCACGGACGAGACAATGATGCCGAGCTTGGTATCGCGGAAGCGTGCATGGTCCTTGATCAGCTCAAAAGAACCCAGGTGCAGGCCGGCCGACATGGTGATGCCGTCGATGCCGGCGTCCATCGCCGCCGACAGGCGGGTGCGCAGGGTTTCCTTGGGCGCGTTCATGGTCAGCTTTTCCATGCAGTTCACGAAGATCAGGCCATCGCCCTTCTTCGCTTCCATGGTCGAGCCGACGTGCAGGCGGGTCGCTTCGGCCAGGCGGTCGAGGTCGAACTGGACCACCGCCTTGTTCATGTTGTTGATGTTGAACTTGTAGAGCTTGGTCTTGTCCTTGACGAAGGTGGTGTCGAACTTGCGGTCCGACACATCCTGCACCATCGCGTCCGAGATGTGGCCGATGCCGCCGAGACGGGCGGCTTCCAGGGCCAGCTCGGAGGTCGAAATGTCCACGCCCATGCCGCCGATCATGATCGGCACGTAGTCCTTGTTGCCCAGTCGCAGGCGGAAATCATCAACACGTTTCATTGCAATCCTTAAACCGCCGTAGTTCCCTACGCGTACATATGCATTGACTGACCGCAGTGCACAGTCGTCATTCTACTCCCGGGCGCGGGCGCTGCCACGCCGTATCGGGCGCTGGACCTCAGTCCCGGAAATTATTGAAGGCCAGCGGCAGTTCCTGGACGTCCTTGCGCAGCATGGCCATGGCAGCCTGCAGGTCGTCGCGCTTGGCGCCGGTGACGCGCACCGATTCGCCCTGGATGCTGGCTTGCACCTTCATCTTGCTTTCCTTGATGAGCTTGGTGATCTTCTTGGCGTCCTCGGTCTCGATGCCGTTGCGCACCTTGATGACCTGCTTGACCTTGTCGCCGCCGATCTTCTCGACCTTGCCTTCGTCGAGGAAGCGCACGTCGACCTTGCGCTTGGCCATCTTGTTGATGAGAACGTCCTTGACCTGGCCGAGCTGGAAATCGGAGTCGGCCAACAGGGTCAGCTCTTTCTCCTTCTGCTCGACGTTGGCGGAGCTGCCCTTGAAGTCGAAGCGGGTGGTGATTTCCTTGTTCGACTGTTCGACGGCGTTCTTCACTTCAACCATGTCTGCTTCGCAGACGACATCAAACGACGGCATGGCGATTTCCTTTTTCTTGATGATGCATATAGACGAATCCCTCTATTTTAACGGACAACGCCTTGCTCGGGCCACCAGATTTGCCCACACGGCAACAGCGTGCCGCGGGCTTGCCCCTATAATGG
This sequence comes from Massilia sp. UMI-21, assembly GCA_015277795.1. Taxonomy (NCBI): domain Bacteria; kingdom Pseudomonadati; phylum Pseudomonadota; class Betaproteobacteria; order Burkholderiales; family Oxalobacteraceae; genus Massilia; species Massilia sp. UMI-21. The sequence goes on from CP063848.1 coordinate 1,944,741, forward strand.
GCAAAAAACTCCGCCACCCTATGCAAGCCGACCTGCCCATCCTCCACGACTACCCGCTCGCCTCCCTCAACACCTTCCGCATTCCGGCGCGGGCCCGGCATTACCTGCCGGTAAGCGGCGCCGCCGAGCTCGATGCGCTGCGTCGCGACCCGGTGCTCGGCGCCTTGCCGCGCCTGGTGCTGGGTGGCGGCAGCAACCTGTTGTTCACCCGCGACTTCGACGGCATCGTCCTGCACATGGTCGGACGCGGCAAGGAAGTACTGGGCGAACAGGACGGCAAGCTGCTGGTGCGGGCCCGGGCCGGCGAGAACTGGCACGCCTTCGTGCGGTGGACCCTGGCCCAGGGCCTGGGCGGGATGGAGAACCTGTCCCTGATTCCCGGCACGGTCGGGGCGGCGCCGATCCAGAATGTGGGGGCGTATGGGACGGAAACCAAGGACGTGTTTCACTCGCTCACGGCCTACGACCTGGAAAGCGGCGAGCTGCGCACGCTGGACGCGGCGGCCTGCCGCTTCGCTTACCGCGACAGCATCTTCAAGCACCCGGAAGGGCGCGCGCTGGTGGTGCTGGACGTCACCTTCGCGCTCCCCAAGGACTGGGCCCCGAACCTGCGCTATGCCGAGCTGGCCCGGGCGGTGGAAGAGGCGACGGAAAAGGCTGCGGAAAAGGCTGCGCCGAGCCCGCAGGACGTCGGACGCATCGTCGAGGCGATCCGGCGCCGCAAGCTGCCCGACCCGGCGGAGATCGGCAACGCAGGCAGCTTCTTCAAGAACCCGGTGGTCACGGGCGCCCATTGCGCGCGGCTGCTGGCGCAGTATCCTGCGCTGGTGCACCACGCGCAGCCGGACGGCAGCGAGAAGCTGGCCGCCGGCTGGCTGATCGACCAGTGCGGCTGGAAAGGCCGGGCGCTGGGCGCGGCCGGCGTCTATCCGAAGCAGGCGCTGGTGCTGGTCAACCTGGGCGGGGCCCGGGGCGAGGACGTGGTGCGGCTGGCGCGTGCGATCCAGGCGGATGTGGCGGCAAAATATGGCGTCGCGCTCGAACCGGAGCCGGTGTTCATCTGAGGAGACAGGCATGATCAAGGCAGTCGTGACCGGCCACTCGCGTGGCCTGGGCGCCGCCATCGCGGCGGAACTGATGGCGCGCGGCATCCCGGTGCTGGGGCTGGCGCGCGGACATGCGGCGTCGAGCGAGGGCATGGAGCAGGCCGTCGTCGACCTGAGCGACGGCGCGGCGCTGGCGGCCTGGCTGGGCGGGCATACGCTGCGCTCTTTCCTGGCCGGCTGCGACACGGCGCTGCTGGTGAACAATGCCGGCGTGGTGACGCCGGTCGGCCCGCTGGCCGAGCAGGACCCGCTGGCGGTGCTGCGCGCGACCACGCTGAACGTCGGCGCGCCGCTGGCGCTCTCGAGCGCCTTCGTGCAGGCTGCGCCGCAGGCCGAGCGGCGCATCCTGCATGTCTCGAGCGGCGCCGGGCGCAGCGCCTACCCGGGCTGGAGCGTGTATTGCGCCACCAAGGCGGCGCTCGACCAGCACGCGCGCGCCGTCGCGCTCGACGCCGACCCGCGGGTGCGCTGCGTCAGCCTGGCGCCGGGGGTGATCGATACCGACATGCAGGCGGAGATCCGGGCCACGCCGGACGCGCGCTTTCCGCTCAAGCAGCGCTTCGTCGACATGAAGGAGGGCGGGGTGCTGGTGGCGCCAGGCGACTGCGCCCGGGCGCTGGTCGACTGCCTGCTGTCGCAGCGCTTCGGGCATGAGCCGGTGGCCGATTTGAGGAATAGTGCGAGCTAGGCGCTGATGTCGGGGCGGATCAGCTTCGAGGCGGCGCCGATATGGAGCGTGCCCGACGGGCGGCTGGCGAGGATGTACACGAGGGATTGTTTGTCCATCCTGCTATCGTTGCGTTCGCGGCGGGAAAGCGGGCTGCGTGTACGCAAACCGCAACCCATGCTTCTCCACCCTCAGGCGCGCTTGCGGCGGCTGGCCGCGATGCCCGCCAGGGCGATGGCCATCAGCGACAGCGATGCAGGCTCTGGTACCTCGCCGGCATCCGCCGCGACGCCGAACACCTGCAGGCCGAGACCGCCAGGCACCTGGTACCAGTCGCCGCCGATGCCGACGTGCAGCTGGCCGCTCGGCGACGGCGCGTCGAAAGCCATGGCGGCGTCGAAATGGCTGTCGGTCGGGGTGAAGGTCACCGCATAGGTGCCGGCCAGCAGGTCCCAGGCCAGGCCGGACGCGCCTACCCACGCGGAACCCTGCTGGGCGCCGATGGTGAAGCTGGTCGAATACAGGGCGCTTCCCGGCTTTCCAGCGATGATGTTGGTGACGTTCATCTGCACGGCGCCGCCGCTCCACGAGCTCATCCAGCCGTTGATGCCGGTGATCGTGTAATCCTTATCCAGGTCAAATTCATTGCCGAGCCATTGCCAGGAAGCCAATGCGTAGCCGCTGGTGGTGCCGCCGGCGCCGGTATCGATGATGGTAGCGGCCTGGCTGCTGGCCAGCATGGCGAAGGATGCGATTACTGGCAGCACGGCACGGGTGAGGATACGCATGGACATCTCCTGGTTAAGTTGCCATCGAACAAGCAATTGTTGTGCCAGGAGGAAATTGTTTAGCGGATTCAATCACTTGGTCGCGCCAGCAACAGCCGTCCAGGCCATGCGTAAAGTTTTTCGACAAAAAAAACCGCCCGAAGGCGGTTTTCTCGAGCGGTGTCGGTGCCTTATTGGCCGCGCTTGGCGCGCGCCTTGGCGGCGATGCGCATGCGCAGCGCGTTGAGCTTGATGAAGCCGCCCGCGTCGGCCTGGTTGTAGGCGCCGCCGTCTTCATCAAAAGTCGCGATGTTCATGTCGAACAGCGAATCGGTCTTCGAATCGCGCGACACCACGATCACGTTGCCCTTGTACAGCTTCACGCGCACCCAGCCGTTGACGGTCTGCTGGGTGTGGTCGATCAGGGTCTGCAGCGCGACGCGCTCCGGCGCCCACCAGTAGCCGTTATAAATCAGGCTGGCGTAGCGCGGCATCAGGTCGTCCTTCAGGTGCGCCACTTCGCGGTCCAGGGTGATCGATTCGATCGCGCGGTGCGCCTTGAGCATGATGGCGCCGCCCGGGGTTTCGTAGCAGCCGCGCGACTTCATGCCGACGTAGCGGTTTTCCACCAGGTCGAGGCGGCCGATGCCGTGCTTGCCGCCCAGGCGGTTCAGTTCGGTGAGCACCTCGGCCGCGCCCATGCGCTTGCCGTTCAGGGCCACGATGTCGCCTTTTTCGTATTCGATGTCGAGGTACTCGGCTTCGTTCGGCGCCTGCTCCGGCGACACGGTCCAGCGCCACATCGATTCCTCGGCTTCCGCGCTCGGGTTCTCCAGGTGGCGGCCCTCGAAGGAGATGTGCAGCAGGTTGGCGTCCATCGAGTAGGGCGCGCCGCCGTTCTTGTGCTTCATGTCGATCTCGATGCCGGCGTCTTCCGCGTACTTCAGCAGTTTCTCGCGCGACAGCAGGTCCCATTCACGCCACGGAGCGATGATCTTGACGTCGGGTTTCAGCGCGTAGGCGCCCAGTTCGAAGCGCACCTGGTCGTTGCCCTTGCCGGTCGCGCCGTGCGAGATGGCGTCGGCGCCGGTGGCGTTGGCGATCTCGATCAGGCGCTTGGCGATCAGCGGGCGGGCGATCGAGGTGCCCAGCAGGTATTCGCCTTCGTACACGGTGTTCGCGCGGAACATCGGGAACACGAAGTCGCGCACGAATTCCTCGCGCACGTCGTCGATGTAGATGTTTTCCGGCTTGATGCCGAACTTGATCGCCTTGGCGCGCGCTGGCTCCAGTTCTTCGCCCTGGCCGAGGTCGGCGGTGAAGGTGACGATTTCGCAGTTGTAGTGATCCTGCAGCCATTTCAGGATGACCGAGGTATCGAGGCCGCCGGAGTAGGCGAGGACTACTTTTTTAATGTCGCTCATGGGTGATTCCAGTGTGGGAGGGGAGGTGGGGTCGGGATGGTCAGCCGGCCCGCGTTGAACACAACGGGGCCGACGATCAAACAGGTTGGTGGTGGGTGAAAAAAACGATTACTTGATGACTTGTCTTCGCTCAGTTGTCGATCCTGCCGAGCAGCAGGTACTCGATCAGGGCTTTCTGCACGTGCAGGCGGTTTTCCGCCTCGTCCCAGACGACCGACTGCGGGCCGTCGATGACCTCGGCGGCGACTTCTTCGCCGCGGTGGGCCGGCAGGCAGTGCATGAACAGGGCATCGGGCGCGGCGCGCGCCATCTTGGCGGCATCCACGATGAAGCCGTCGAAGGCCTTCAGGCGCTCGGTATTTTCCTTCTCGTAGCCCATGCTGGTCCAGACGTCGGTGTTGACCAGGTGCGCGCCCGCGCAGGCATCCGATGGGTTGTCGAACAGGGTGTAGCGCGCGGTCGACACCAGCGACGGGTCGAGGTCGTAGCCGGCGGGCGTGGAAACGTTCAGGTGGAAGCCGAACACCTCGGCCGCCTGCAGCCAGGAGTACAGCATGTTGTTGGCGTCGCCGATCCAGGCCACCGTCTTGCCGGCGATCGGGCCGCGGTGCTCGTAGAAGGTATAGACGTCGGCCAGCACCTGGCAGGGGTGGTGTTCGTTGGTCAGGCCATTGATCACCGGGACGCGCGAGTTGGCCGCGAAGCGTTCGATGATCTCCTGGCCGAAGGTGCGCACCATGATGATGTCGCACATGCGCGACATCACCTGGCCGGCGTCTTCCACCGGCTCGCCGCGCCCCAGCTGGCTGTCGCGCGTGTTCAGGTAGATCGCCGCGCCGCCCAGCTGGTGCATGCCGGCCTCGAAAGAGAGGCGGGTACGGGTCGAGCTCTTCTCGAACACCATCACCAGGGTGCGGTCGACCAGAGGGTGATAGACCTCGTAGGCCTTGAACTTTTGCTTGATGACCTTGGCGCGCTCGATGACGTACTCGAATTCATCGAGCGAGAAGTCGGAGAACTGCAGGAAGTGCTTGATGGGCTTTGCGACTGGCATATCGTCTTTGCGTCTTTGCTTGAGTGTTATCCCTTGAATTATAAGGGGTTTTACCTGACGTTAGGGAAAGCGGTTTTTCGTAGGGTGGTCGGCTCTGCCGACCGCGCGTTCACATCCTGCTTGCGTCACGGCAGGGCAGCCGTTTGTCGGACGCGCGGTCGGCGAAGCCGACCACCCTACGGTTAATATAAAGTCTGGGAAGATTCGTGCAGCAGCTGCCCGTACAGCGCGTGCCGCATTTTCGCGATCTTGCCTTCCTTGACCGCGTCCAGCACCGCGCATTGCGGTTCCGCCAGGTGGCGGCAGTTGTAGTACTTGCAGCCGCCCAGGAATGGCGTGAACTCCACGAAGGCGCGCTCCAGCATGCCCTCGGTCAGGTGGTACAGGCCGAACTCCTGGAAGCCGGGCGAGTCGATGATCGCCGCGCTGTCGGGCGCACCGCCGGGCAGCCAGTACAGGCGGGTGAAGGTCGTGGTGTGCTTGCCGGTGTCGAGCGCCTCCGAGATCTCGCGCACGGCGATGTCGGCGTCCGGCACCAGCAGGTTGATCAGGGACGACTTGCCCATGCCCGACTGGCCGATGAAGATCGACGACTGCCCGGCCAGCAGCGGCATCAGGGTCTCGACCGCCTGCTCGGGTCGGGTGCGGGCCGACAGTTCGTGCACCGGATAGCCGAGCGCGGCGTACAGGCCGACGCGCTCGCGGGCGCGCGCCAGCGGTTCCTCGACGTCGACCTTGTTCAGGATGATGTGGGCCTCGATGCCGGCCGCCTCGGCCGCCACCAGCGAACGCGAGACCAGGTCGTCGGCGAAGCTCGGTTCGGTGGCCACCACGATGAACAGGCGCGAGATGTTGGCCGCCAGCAGCTTGGATTTGTACTGGTCCGAGCGGTAGAGCAGGGTAGTGCGCTCGGCGATCTTCTCGATCACCGCCTGGTCGTTCGAGGTGCGCTTGAGGTGCACGATGTCGCCCACCGCCACATTGGTCTTCTTGCCGCGCGTGACGCACTGCAGTTTTTCGCCGCCGGCGTCGGCCAGGTAGTGGCGGCCGTGCGCCGCGATGATGGTGCCCTTCAGGGTGTTGTCGACTGCGCTCATTCGGAATCCTGCGTGTACAGCGCGTCGGCCTTCGCCGCGCAGATGAAATCGTTGTCGGTCGGCGCGCCGCCGGCCGAGTGGGTGGTGTAGGCCAGTGTGCAGCGGCGGTAAGCCACCGTCATGTCCGGATGGTGGTCCTGCTGTTCGGCCATGCTGGCCACCGCATTCACGAAGGCGATGGTCGCGCGGTAGTCGGGGAAGGCATAGTCGCGCACGATGCTGGCGCCGACGGCCCGCCACGCCGGCAGCGCGCGCAGGCGGGCCTGGATGGTGGCCGGGTCGAGCGCCGCCGCGCCGTGGATGCAGTGCCGCTCGCTCGGTTTGATGGACATGCTCATGCCGCCGCCAGCAGGTGCTTCACCCGCACCGATGCCGGCGGGTGCGAGTCGTAGAAGCTCGAATACAGCGGATCCGGCGTCAGGGTCGAGGCGTTGTCCTCGTACATCTTGACCAGGGCCGACACCAGGTGGCTGCTATCGGTATGCCGGGCCGCGAAGGCGTCCGCCTCGAACTCGTGCCTGCGCGAGGTGATGGCGCTGAGCGGCGAGAGCACGAAGCTGAACACCGGCAGCACCAGCGCGAACAGGATCAGGGCCATGCCGTCGTTGGGGGCCTGCATCATCGGCAGCACGCCCAGGCCGGTGTAGAACCAGGCCTGGGTCTTCAGGTAGCCGAGCAGGGCCAGGAAGGCGAGCGACAGCCCGAATATCACCACGATGCGCTTGACGATGTGGCGCAGCTTGAAGTGGCCCAGTTCGTGCGCCAGCACGGCTTCGATCTCGTGCGGGTCGAGGCGCGACAGCAGGGTATCGAAGAACACGATGCGCTTGTTGGCGCCGAAACCCGAGAAATAGGCGTTGCCGTGCGCGCTGCGCTTGCTGCCGTCCATGACGAACAGGCCTTTCGAGGCGAAGCCGACGCGCGTCATCAGGCCTTCGATGCGCTCGCGCAGGGCAGCATCCTGCAATGGACTGAATTTGTTGAACATCGGCGCGATGACGGTCGGGTAGAGCACCATCATCAGGAGCTGGAAGCCGCTCCACACGCACCAGGCCCACAGCCACCACAGGTCGCCGCTGGTGTCCATCAGCGCCAGGATCACCCACAGCAGCGGCAGGCCGATCACGGCGCCCAGCAGCGCGCCCTTGAGCATGTCGGCCAGCCACAAGCCCGGCGTCATCTTGTTGAAGCCGAAGCGCTCTTCCAGCACGAACTGGCGATACCATTCGAGCGGCAGGTCGAGCAGGGCGGACAGGACCGCGAAGGCGGCCACCAGGGCCATCTGGTGCGTCATGCCCGGCCCGGTCACGCCCAGCAGGAACATGGACAGCGCCTGCAGGCCGCCCAGCAGGGTAAAGCCGATCAGCACCGCGCCGCCCCACAGCATCGAGACGATCCCGAGCCGGGTCTTGGCCACGGTGTAGTCGGCCGCCTTCCGGTGCGCCGCCAGCGGCACCTTCGGCGCAAACTCGGCCGGTACGGCGGCGCGGTGGCGCAGCACGTGGCCGATGTGGCGCCTGGCCAGCCAGAAGCGCACGCCGAGCGTCAGCGCGAAGAAAACGACGAACAATACGGAAAACCCGAGTGAAGACATGCTGTGCCTGTGAGAAAATGCAGGATAAGTCGCGGTGGAACCGCCAAAAACGAAGCTGTACCAATGAACCAAGAGAGAATTATGTCACAAGCTACACAAACCGAAGGCGCCGCCGCGCCCGTGCGTCCGAACGAATTCAACCTGGTCTGGGTGGACATGGAAATGACCGGCCTGGATCCGGACAACGATCGCATCATCGAGGTCGCGGTGGTCGTCACCGACGCCGACCTGAACATCATTGCCGAAGGCCCGGTGTTCGCCATCCACCAGTCCGACCAGACCCTCGACAAGATGGACAACTGGAACAAGGGCACCCACGGCCGTTCGGGCCTGATCGACCGGGTCAAGGCATCGACCGTCACCGAAGCCCAGGCCGAGCTGGAACTGATCGCCTTCCTGAAGCAGTACGTCCCGGCCAACAAGTCGCCGATGTGCGGCAACTCGATCTGCCAGGACCGCCGCTTCATGGCGCGCGGCATGCCCAAGCTGGAAGCCTTCTTCCACTACCGTAACCTGGACGTGTCGACCCTGAAGGAACTGTGCCGCCGCTGGAAGCCCGAACTCGCCTCGGGTTTCAAGAAGCACCAGAAGCACACCGCCCTGGCCGACATCGTCGAGTCGATCGAAGAGCTGCGCTACTACCGCGAGCATTTCATCAAGCTGTAATGCGGGCGCCGCCATGCGGCGGCTGTCGCACGGCTCTCTTGCCTTTCTTGCAAAAATGCACGTAGGGCAACAAAGATATGCGACAATCGGCGCATGGCCCTACTACCTTCACCCGGCAGCGATGGCGACGGCGCGATGCGTGCCCGCATCCGCCGGCACGACTGGCACCAGACGCCGCTCGGCCCACTGGCCTGCTGGCCGCCGGCGCTGCGCACCGCGGTCGAGATGATGCTGCACTCGGCCTTCCCCATGTTCCTGGCGTGGGGGCCGGACCTGACCTTCCTGTACAACGACGCCTATGTGCCGCTGCTTGGCCGCAAGCATGAGCGCGCGCTCGGCCAACGGTTCTGCGACCTGTGGGCCGAGGTCTGGAAGGACATGGTGCCCCTGATCGACCGCGCCCTGTCGGGCAAGCAGGTGTACTTCGAAGACATGCCGATGACGGTGGAACGGCGCGGCTATCCGGAGCGCGCCACCTTCACCTTCTCGCATGCGCCCTTGATCGGCGACGACGGCCAGGTGGCCGGGATCTTCTGCACCGTGATGGAAACCACGCGCCGTGTCGCCGCCGAGCGCCGCGCCGCCTTCGAGCTGACCGTGTCGGACGCGCTGCGTCCGCTGGCCTCGAGCGAGGAGGTGATCGCCACCGCCAGCGCGCTGCTGGGCGGCGAGCTGCACGCCGGGCGGGTGGTGTACGCCGAGATGGATGGTGCGACCGGGCGCTTTTCGGCGCCGCGCTGGTGGACACGCGATGGGCGCGCCGGCGCAGGGCCGGCACGGCGTCCTGGCTTCGGCCTCGACGCGTTCGGCCCCGCCGTGGGCGCCGCGCTGAGCGCCGGCGACGTGGTGCGCATCCACGACAGCGCGCGCGACGTGCGCACCATCGGCTACCGCAGCGCCTACGTGGCCGACGGGATCGGCGCGCTGCTGGTGGTGCCGCTGGTGAAGCAGGGCCGCCTGGCCGCCTGCCTGGGGATCGACTGCCCGCATGCGCGCCACTGGAGCGAGGACGACGTGCAACTCGCGCGCGACGTCGCCGAGCGCACCTGGGCCGCCGCCGAGACCGCGCGCGCCCAGGCCGAGCTGCGCGCCGAGCGCGACCGCAGCCGCCACATCTTCGACACCATCGCCGAAGGCTTCGCCGTGTTCGACGCCGACTGGATCATCCTCGAAATGAATGTCGAAGGCCTGCGCCTGTGCCGGATGACGGCCCCGGATGTGGTCGGACGCAACCACTGGGAGGTCTTCCCGCACACGGTCGACATGGAGTCCGGCCGCATGTACCGCGAAGTGATGCGCACCCGGGTCGCGTCGGCCGCGATCTATGCGTACACCTTCCCCGATGGCGAGCGGCTCTGGACCGAGGTGCGCGCCTATCCGATGCAGGACGGCAGCATCGCGGCCTTCTTCCGCGACATCACCGACCGCAAGCTGGCGGAGGAAAGGCTGATGGAGGCCGACCGCCGCAAGGACGAGTTCCTGGCCATGCTGGCGCACGAACTGCGCAACCCGCTGGCGCCGATCAGCGCCGCCGCCGAGCTGCTGCGCATCGGACCGCCGAGCGAGGCGCGGGTGCGCCAGAGCAGCAGCATCATCGGGCGCCAGGTGCGCCACATGACGCGCCTGGTGGACGACCTGCTGGACGTCTCGCGCGTCACGCGCGGCCTGATCACGCTCGAGCGCGCGCCGGTCGCCATGCGCGCCGTGGTGCAGGAAGCGGTGGAGCAGGTGCGCCCGACGATCGACGCAAGGCGCCAGCACCTGACGGTGCAGCTGCCGCCGGCCTGGGCGACGGTCGAGGGCGACAAGGCGCGCCTGGTGCAGATCGTCGCCAACGTGCTGGGCAACGCCACCAAGTACACCCCTGAAGCCTGCGCGATCGACCTGCGCGCCGACCTGCGGACCACGGGCGAAAACAGCGTCCTGGTGGTCAGCGTGCGCGACCAGGGCATCGGCATGGAGCGCGAGCTGACCAGGCGGGTGTTCGACCTGTTCGCCCAGGCCGAGCGCTCGTCCGACCGCTCGCAGGGCGGCCTGGGCCTGGGCCTGGCGCTGGTGCGCAACCTGGTCGAACTGCATGGCGGGACGGTCGGCTGTTCCAGCCCGGGGCAGGGCAAGGGCAGCACCTTCGTGATCACCCTGCCGCTGGTGGCGCGCGCCGCATCGGCCGCGCTGCCGGAGAGCGCGGCGCCCGCGGCGAAGGCCGGGGCGCCGAAGCTGCTCAAGGTGCTGGTGGTGGACGACAACGTCGATGCGGCCGAGACCCTCGGCCTGCTGCTGGCGGCGCAGGGCCACGAGGTGGTGGTCGAGCACGAGCCCATGCGCGCGCTCGAGCGGGCGCGCAGCAGCGCGCCCCATGTCTGCCTGCTCGACATCGGCCTGCCCGGGATGGATGGCCGCGAGCTGGCGCGGCGCCTGCGTGCCCAGCCGGAAACCGCCGATGCGGTGCTGATCGCCGTCACCGGTTACGGTCAGCGGCAGGATCGCGAGCAGGCCTTCGCGGCCGGCTTCCAGCACCACCTGGTCAAGCCGGTCGACTTCGATACGCTGGCACGCCTGCTGGACGAGGCCAATGCGGGCGCGCGCAGCGGGCCGGCGCGCTGACTCAAGGCCCGGCAGGCTTGTCGACCGGCCCGCGCGCGCCGCGGCCGCCGCGCCTGCGCACCACCGTCAGCTGCCCGTCCGGCTCGAGCATGGCTTGTCTGACTTCGGAAATATCCTCGATCTCGTGCTCGCGCAGCATCTCCGCCAGTTCCTCGTCCGAGATCAGTTCGCGTTTCAGGTTTTTCTGCTGCTTGATGCCATCCTTGACGATGCAGAGCGGCCGGGGCAAGGCGAATTTTCGAAAGAACGCGTAGCGGTAACCGAGAAAATTGAAGGTGTAGCTCCAGCCGATGATCGTGGCGATCAGCAGGAAGCCATCCGAGATCGATTCGTAGCCGCCCGCCATGGCGTTCTGGGACGCGTCCGCGATGATCACAAGCACCAGCAGGTCGGAAATGCCCAGCGCGCCCATGTCGCGCCGGACCACGAACCGGAACAGGCAAAAGAGGAAGAAGTAGGTCAGGCTGCCGCGTATGAACAGTTCCGCAGGCGCTACGGTAAAGGCGAACAATGCATGCCAGTCGACGTCGAACATGGAGGCTCCTGCCTGGTGGGGGGGCGCGGCAGGCAGCCGGCCGCGCCGGACGGGTTCAGCGCATCTGGGTGTAGTTCAGCGGGATGTAGCGGTAGCCCTGGCCTTGCCTGGCCAGGTAGCCCATTCCCGGGAACTGCAGGTGGGCGCCGCCGATCAGGTAGCCGCCCTTGGCCGCGGCGTCGAATTCCTTCCTGCGCGTGGCGGCGGCGGCTTTCTGGTCGCTGTCGAACGCGATGGTCAGCGCCGGATTGTCCATCTGGACCGCGGCGACGTGGACCAGGTCGCCGATGACCAGCAGCTTCCGGCCGCCGCTCTCGACCAGGTAGCTGGTGTGGCCCGGCGTGTGGCCGCCGCTCGGGTTGGCGCGGATGCCGGGCGCCAGTTCGGCGCTGCCTTCGAAAGGCTTGAAGCGGCCGGCCTTCACGTAGGGATCCAGCGCCTTCCGGGCGGACTGGAAGCCGCCCTTGTCCTTGTCCTCGGCCTTGTCCATGTTTTCCTGGCTCAGCCAGTAGTCCGACTCCACCTTGTTGGCGCGCACCACCGCGTTGCCGAAGACGGCGGCCGAATCCTGGACCAGGCCACCGGCGTGGTCGCCGTGGAAATGGGTCAGGTAGATCTCGTCGACCTGGTCCGGCGCGTAGCCGGCCGCCCGCATGTTCGCCACCAGCTTGCCCAGGGTCGGGCCGAAGAAGGCGCCGGCGCCGGCGTCGATCAGAATCAGCTTGCTGCCGGTGTTGATCAGGTAGGCATTGTCCGAAGTCTCGAGCGGGGACTTCAGGTGGGCCTTGGCCAGGGTGGCCCGGGTCTTCTTGGGGTCCTGGGCCAGCAACTGGTCGACCGGCAGGTCGACGGTGCCGTCGGACAGCGGAGTGACCTCGAACTGGCCCAGCATCATGCGCGACCAGCCCGGCGCCGGGGTCTTGGCCATCGGGGCGGCGGCCCAGGCAGGGGATGCGGCGCCCAGGGCCAGCAGCGCGGCGGCCAGGGTGGACAGGGTTCGTTGCTGGAGTGTTTTCATCGCGCGTCCTCGTTGTCGGGTTGTTGCGGCAGGCTCGCCGCAGTGCGTTGCATATCGTACATGATTGCCCCAATGGATGCTCGCCGCCCGCGTGGGGTGACGCGCTTGCGCAAGCTGTGGTGTAATGGCGGGTTCTATTGTTGCAAACGATATCCATGTTCTCGATCCTGCCCCAGATCCTGTCGCGTCTGCGAGACCTGCGCCCTGCCGGTCCGACCTCGATCGCGCGCCAGGCGCCGGCCGCCTTCGGCGCACTGGCCGCGCTGCTCGCCACCGCCCTGGTCAGCCGCGCCGCGCTCGGCGCCGCGGCCGTGCACGCGCTGCCTGTCCTGATCGCCCCGATGGCCGCTTCGGCCGTGCTGCTGTTCTGCCTGCCGGCCGCGCCGCTGGCCCAGCCCTGGCCCGTCATCGGCGGCAATATCGTCTCGGCGCTGGTGGGCGTGGCCTGCGCCCAGGTGGCCGACCCGCTGCTGGCGGCGCCGCTGGCGGGCGGCCTGGCGATCGCCGCGATGGCTTCCTTGCGCTGCCTGCATCCGCCCGGCGGAGCGGTGGCGATGACCGCCGTGCTGGGCGGGGCGGCGGTGCACGGCGCCGGTTTCTGGTTCGTGCTGGCGCCGGTGGGGCTGAATTCCTTGCTGATGGTGCTCGCGGCGATCGCCTGGAACAGGCTGTCGGGGCACCGCTACCCGCATGTGCAGCCGGCCGCGCGGCCGCCCGAGGAAAAGGCCGGCTTTGCCCGCGAAGACCTGGACGCGGCGCTGGAACACTATGGCGAGACGCTCGACGTCAGCCGCGACGACCTGGCGTCGATTCTTGCGGATACGGAGGAGCGCGCGGCCGCGCGCAGGGCGCGCCTGACGGGTTGCGGCGCGCTGGCGCATCCGGTGCCGGCCGTGCTCGGGCCCGAAATGCCGCTGTCGGCGGCGCGCGCGCTGCTGCTGCGCCACGGGGTGCCGGCGCTGCCGGTGGTGGATGCCGAGGGCCGCGTCCTGGGCGTGCTCAGCATGGCGGCCCTGGTCGCGGCGGGCGGCAACGCCAGCCGCCCGCTGCCGGCCCGCGCCCGGCGCGCGACGGCGCTGCTGTTCGGGCGCGACACGGTGCCGACCGTGGCCGGGCTGGTGGACGACGATGTCGTCGCGGTCAAGCGCGAGGCGCCGGTGTCGACGCTGCTGGCGCGCTTTCGCGACGGGGCGCAGCAGGTGTTCGTACTGGATGGGGAGGGGCGGCTGCTTGGGATGGTGCTGCCGGGGGACTTGCTGGCGGGGCTGGATGGGGAGAGGCTGGAAGCGGCTGCGTGAGCCGGGCGGCTGTTTTGAAGCTGCTTGAACGCGTGGGCAGGAAACCTGCCCACCCTACGCGCATCGCCTTTGTAGGGTGGGCGGCCGTGCCGATGCCGAAACAGTCGGATCAGTCGGCGTCCGCCCCGCAGCACTTCTTGTACTTCTTGCCGCTGCCGCAAGGGCAGTCGTCGTTGCGGCCGACCTTCGGCTCGTCGCGCACCAGGGTCTCGACCGCGCCCTTGCGGCGCGGCAGCCAGAAGCGGTAGATGGCCGGGATGTTGGCTTCGATCTGCAGCGCCAGCCCGTGCGCCTTGCGCGGGTCTTCGACTTCCTGCAGTTCGGATTCGTCGATCTCGTCGGCGCCGAGCAGGTAGATCGGGCGCATCAGCTCGGCCACTTCGGAATCCCACACCGGTTCCCAGGAGCCCGGGCGCAGTTCCATGCCTTCCCAGAAGCCCCAGCACCAGGCTTCGGCGTCGATCAGGGCTTCGCCACCCACCTCATGCTCGCAGAACAGCGGCTCGAATTCCTTCGGCGCCGCTTCGAAGGTGATCAGGACTTCGTTCATGAAGCGCATGATCAGGTTCAGGATACGCTGCTCTTCCTTCGGGTTCTTCCACGCCGGCGCCTGCTTGCCGTCCTCGCCCCAGACGCGCGGCAGCCATTCGGCCGGCATGATGGTCTCCGGGCCGATCGCGATCGCGGTCAGGTAGCCGTGCAGGGTGTCCATCGTCATCGCATCCTCGGGGGAGCGGTCGGACAGCAGGAACTGGTCGAGTTCGTCGAATTCTTTGTCGCTGAGGGGTTCGTCGAGATGCATGGGGTGCTCAATTACGTTGGAAGGCCGCCAGTGTAACGCCTGCGGGGGCGAACCGCATAGGAATCATGTTCGGCGCGTACAATGCGCGGATGGAGAATTCGTCGATTGAAACAAGCGGCCCAAGCCACCCCTTCGCGCGGCTCGACCCGCAGGCGGTGCTGGAGGCTGTCGAGAGCGTCGGCCTGTATGGCGACGGCCGCCTGCTGGCGCTGAACAGCTACGAGAACCGGGTCTACCAGGTCGGCCTGGAAGAGGGCGCGCCGGTGATCGTCAAGTTCTACCGCCCCGCGCGCTGGAGCGATGCCGCGATCCTCGAGGAACACGCGTTCGTGGCCGAGCTGGCCGAGCGCGAAATCCCGGTGGTGCCCGCCACCGTCATCGACGGCCGCAGCCTGCACAGCTTTGCCGGCTACCGCTTCGCGGTATTCCCGCGCCGCGGCGGGCGCGCCCCGGAACTGGGCGATTCCGCCACGCTGGAATGGATCGGGCGCTTCATCGGCCGCATCCATGCGGTCGGCGCTGTCCGGCCCTACACCGAGCGGCCCGCGCTCGACCCGCGGACCTTCGGGCGCGATCCCTTCGATTACCTGCGCAGCCATGGCTTCATCCCGCCGGAATTGATGGCCGCCTGGGCCAGCGTGGTCGAGCAGGCGCTGGACGGCGTGGCGCGCTGCTACGAACGGGCCGGCGCGCTGCCCCTGCTGCGCCTGCACGGCGATTGCCACGGCGGCAACGTCCTGTGGACGCCCGACGGCCCGCACTTCGTCGACTTCGACGACAGCCGCATGGGGCCGGCGGTGCAGGACCTGTGGATGCTGCTCTCGGGCGAGCGCCAGGAGATGGTAGGGCAGATGGCCGACGTGCTGGCCGGCTACGAGGACTTCTGCGAGTTCCACCCGCGCCAGCTGTACCTGGTCGAGGCCCTGCGCACCCTGCGCCTGATCCACTATTCGAGCTGGCTGGCGATGCGCTGGGACGACCCGGCCTTTCCGGCGGCATTTCCCTGGTTTAACACCCAGCGCTATTGGCAGGACCGCATCCTGGAGCTGCGCGAGCAGGTGGCGCTGATGGACGAGCCGCCGCTGTGGCCCGTATGAACGAATTGGCAGGCTTTCGCCGCTCAGTTCCGCGTGACGCGCCGGCACGCTTTGCCGGATAATCGGCTGGACGCAGCCTGCCCTCGAGAACAGCATGGAACCCATCAAGCCCCAGCCCGACCAGTACGACGATAGCGATTTCACGATCGACCTTTCCCATGCGGGAAGCGTGGTGCCGCCGGGCGCCGAGCCGCCGGCGCCGCCGGCGGCGGAGCGGGGGCCGATGGACATGCGCGACATCCAGGAAGCCATCGCCCGGGTCGAGGCCGAGGCCAAGGCCAACGTGGCCGCCGAGAGCCGCGCCCACGCCGAGGCGCGCGCCCGCTCGCTGGCCGAGGAGCGCGCCGCCATGGACGCCGCCGCGACCGACGCGGCGCTGGCCAGTGCCCGGGCGTCCGAAGAAGCGATCGCCGCCAACCGCGACCGCCTGGAATCGCTGCGCGCCGCGGCGCAGGCCTCGAGCGAGCGCCTGGCGGCGATCCGCCACGAGACCACCGAGCTGCGCGCCCGCGTGCAGCACGAGACCGAAAACCGCATGGCGCTCGAATCGCGCGCCCGGGCCGAGGAAGAGGCGCGGCGCCGCGCCGCCGCCCAGGTCGAGGCCCAGGCCGAGATGGCGGCCCAGGCGGCCAAGGCCGCCGAGGACCTGGCGGTGCAGACCGAGCAGGCGCGCCTGCAGGCGGCCGAACGCATGGCGGCGGTCGAGGCCGCCAGGGAAGAAGTGCTGCACAACGCCAGCGCCGATGCGCGCGTGGCGATCCTGGCGCGCGAGCGCGAGCGCGCCGAGCGCGCCGCCCGCCAGACCGCCGAGCTGCTGGCCCAGGCCGAGGCCGAGGCCCTCGAACTGACCCAGCAGCGCGAGCGCGCCGACCAGGTGGCGCTGGCGTCGAGCTTCGCCCGCGCCGCGGCCGAGGCGCGGGCGCTGGAAGAAGCGCGCGCGCTGGCCCACATCGAGCACGAACGCGAGGCGATCGCGCTGGCCCAGGCCGAATCCGAACGCGTCGCGGCCCAGTCGCTGCGCCTGCGCCTGCAGACCGAGAAAGAGCTGCGCGACGCCGCCACCCACCGCGAGCGGCTCGAACAGATGGCCGCCGCCGGCGCCGAGGCCAGGCGCGAGGCCGAGACCCGCATCCTGGCCGCGACCGAGGCCCGCATCGAAGCCGACCGCAAGCTGCGCGAGGTGGCCGGGGAGCGCGCACGCGCCGAGGAGGAAGCGAGCCGCCAGGTGCAGTTGCGGCTGGACGCCGAGGCCGTGTGCGCCGCGCAGGCGCGCGAGCGCGCGGCCGCCGACGAGGCGGCGGCCCAGGCGGCGCTGCGCGAGGCCGAGGAGCAGGCGCGCGAGCGCGCGCTGGCGCAGGAGCGCGCGGCCCTGGCGGGGCAGGCGGCCGAGGCCAGGGCCCGCGAAAACGCCTTCGAAGAGACGGCGATGGCGGCGCAGCGCGAGCAGGCCGAGGTGCAGCGGCAGGCCACCGAGGCCGCGCGCCTGCGCGCCGAGCAGGCCGGGCAGCTGGTCGAGGCCGAGCGCGAGCGGCTGGCGAGCGAGCAGGAGGCATTGGCGCGCGAGCACGAACGCCTGCAGGCCGAGCGCGAACTGCGCCAGGCGGCCGAGGCGCGCGCCGGGGCGGCCGAAGCGGCGGCGGCGCAGTTGCGCGAACAGGCGCAGGCCGAACGGCGCGCCGCAAGCGCCCAGCAGGCGGCCCTGGACGCGCAGCGCGAGCAGGCGCGCGCGGCCATCGAGGAAGCGGAACATGCCGAGGCGGCCGCGGCGGCCCAGCAGGCCCAGGCAGGCCGCGCCGCCGAACTGGCGCAGGTGCAGGCCGAGCGTGCCGAGGCCGAACGGCGCCGGCAGGAAGCGCTCGAGGCGTCGATCGGGCACGAGCGTGCGGCCAGCGAGGCGGCGCGCGAATCGCTGGCCCTGGTCGAGCGCAAGCTGGTCGCCCAGCGCCAGCAGGCGGCGGCGGATGCGCGCGCCAGCGAGGCGGCCGCCGCACGGCTGGCGTCGGAGCAGGCGGCGGCCCAGGCCGCCCAGGCGCGCGCCGCGGCCGAGGAAGAACAGGCAAGGCTGGCGCGCGAGCGCGAAAGCGCCGAGCAGGACGCGCTGCAGGCGGCGCGCGAGAAGCGCGAGGCCCAGCGCGCGCTACTGGAGCACGCCCAGCGCCACGCCGAGATGCAGCGCAAGGCGGCCGAGGCCACGCAGCGCATGGCCGGCGCGCGCAAGGAACTGGCGGACCTGGAGGCGCAGCGTCACGAGGATGGCGCCGCCGAGCTGGCCGGGCTCCATGGCGCCATCGGCGAACGCAAGGCGGAAGCCGAGCACCGGGTGACGTCGGTGAACATCACACGCGAAGTGTTGGGGCGCTTCAAGAGCGCCCCGCCGGCGTCGGCTTCGCAGGCGGCGACGCGGCTGGCGGATGTGATCCTCAACCAGCGCAAGACAGGGGAGTGATACCGCGGGAGTGATGCCGGGGAAGTGATACCGTGGGACTGATGCAGTGCGGTTCCGGTGATATGCCAGGCAAATCACCGGGTCGCACTAATATGTACGGCGTATTACAACGCCGGAGCGTCGCTCGGCGCGACCGGATTCACCGGCCCGGTGCCGGCCTTGGTCGCGAAATACCCGGTCTCGCCGAAGCACGAGGTCGGAATTCCCACATGCTGCTCGTAGGTGATCTGCACCCGCTGCCCCATCGCGTTCTGCAATTGCCGCACCACGGCCTCGTCGCGCACCGTGAAGGCGAAGCGCTCGGGAATCGCGCCCGGCATGCTCGACAGCAGGATCTCGCCTTCCCAGGTCTTGCACAGCCAGCCCTTCTTCGAGAACTTCTGCAGGTAGCCGGCCCGTTCGCCTTCGGAATACGACCAGCTCAGGGTGAACCAGGTGTACAGCGCGAACAGCACCAGGATGGCGGCAATGGCGGACAGGAGGATGGCGGTGGCGCGTTTCGGCATGGTCTCGAATGGGTTCGGTTGTCAGGATGGCAGGATTACAGCCGCGCCCATTCTGCCACGGCTGGACAAATTAGCAAAATGCCGCGTTCGGCCCCGCGTCCGGCCTGGGCTGCGCGAGCCGGGCTGGTGCGCGGGCCTCAGGCATGCGCCATGCGCCGCCGGTAGCGTACCGAGGACCACAGCGACACCAGGATGAAGGTCAGCCCCGACAGCCCCGTGAACCATTCGGGAATGTGGTAGTGGACGCTGGCGAACATGATCAGGGCCAGGATGCCGATCGCGTAGTGCGCGCCGTGTTCCAGGAACACGAATTCGTCCAGGGTGCCCTTGTAAACCAGGAACACGGTCATCGAGCGCACGAACATGGCGCCGATAGCCAGGCCCAGCATGATGATGACGACGTCGTTGGTGATGGCGAAGGCGCCGATCACGCCGTCGAAGCTGAACGAGGCATCCAGCACTTCCAGGTAGAGGAAGCCGCCGATGCTGCCCTGGGCGATCATCTTGCCCACCGTCGGGTCTTGTTCCTCTTTCTCGAGCAGGCCGCTGAGCCACTGTACGCCGATATAGATCAGCACCCCGGTGACGCCGGCGATCAGGACCGGCAGCTTGCGCGCCGGGTCCATCAGGACCATGGCGCCGAACACGGCCGACAGGGTGAGCAGGACGGCCAGGCCCTCGGTGCCGTACTTGCCGACCTTTTCCTCGATCCAGCCGAGCCAGTGCAGTTCTTTTTCCTCGTCAAACAGAAAATTCAGGAAGACCAGCATCAGGAAGGCGCCGCCGAAGGCCGCGACCTCGGCGTGCTTTTCGGTGAGATGGCGCGAATACTCGCTCGGGTTGTCGATCGCCATGTGCCAGACGTCCAGCAGGCCGAGCCCCGTGGCCGCCGACACGATGACCAGCGGGAACAGCAGGCGCATGCCGAACACGGCCACCAGGATGCCGACCGTCAGGAACAGCTTGCGCCAGAATTCGTTCCAGCCGCGCAAGACCGAGGCGTTGACCACCGCGTTGTCGAAAGAAAGCGACACTTCCAGAACGCCGAGCACGGCCGTGATCCAGAGCGCCCGCAGCAGGCCCGCCATGCCATGGTGCGCGTAGCCCCACCAGCCCGCCAGCGCCATCAGGATGACCGTTACCACGATCGACAACCGGAAATGCCGCATACCTCCTCCTTGCCTGTCTCGTTTAGTTGGGAGAATATTACCGTCCCGGGTAGTGCGGCGGCGCTACGGATGTCCTTGATTCTTCCTCCGATGGGTATCAGCGAAGGCTTGCATCTGAGATAATTCTGCGCGTCATTAAAGCTTGGCATCAACTCACCTGGATTTGGACATGGATCTCGCATACCTCGTAACACCCGTACTCACCTGGATGGTGGTCGGCCCGATCAAGTTCTTGATCACCAGCGCGCGCCAGCGCCGCTGGGCCTTCAACCTGGTGGGCAACGGCGGCTTCCCCAGCAATCACAGCTCGGTCGTCACCAGCATGGCCACCCTGATCGCGCTGCGCGAGGGGATCGGCCACCCGGCCTTCGGGGTCGCGCTGACCCTGGCCTTCATCGTGATGATCGACGCCAACAGCCTGCGCCAGCACGTGGGCCGCCAGGCGGCGGCGATCAACCGGCTGGCGTGCGAGACCGTGGGCCACATCGTCCTGCGCGAACGCATGGGCCACACCCTGGTGGAGATCGGCGGCGGCATCCTGACCGGCATCGGGATGGGCTTCCTGATCAATGCCGTGTTTGCCGCGTAAGACAGGACCCGTGCCGGCCTGCGGACGGTCCGGACGTCCGCCTGTCCGCCGCCGGTGCGAAACATGCTGCGTTTCAGTTCGCCTGGAATGCAGCTCATCGCGAAATATCGCATTTCATCCCTCGATTTCCGCAGTATGCAGAGTCGTCGCTTGCGGTTGGCAGGGCACTACTTGATACTGCGCGCTGGCTGTCTATATCCGTATTTTTACAAGAATAACCACTGAGTCCATTCTCTGGAGAATCACAATGCTGCGCAAATCACTACTCGTCCTTGCCATCGCCTCGGCGCTCGTCGCCTGCAGCAAGGAGTCCAAGGAAGCCGCCAAGCCGGGCGAGCAAACCGCCGCCCAGGCCGACGCCAAGGACAAGCGTCCGACGCAGCTGCAGGTCGCTCCGGAAGACGTGCTGACCGTCCAGAGCGACACCCTGAGCAGTGGACCCGTGGTGACCGGCTCGATCCAGCCCGAGCGCAAGGCCGACCTGCGCGCCGAAGTCTCGTCCGTGGTGCTGCAGGTGCTGAAAGAGAACGGCGAGCGGGTCAAGCGCGGCGACGTGCTGGTGCGCCTCGATGAAACCGCGATCCGCGAGACCGTCATGTCGGCCGAGGCGGGCGTGCGCGCCGCCAGCCAGGCGCTGGACCAGGCCAACCGCCAGCTCGAGCGCATGAAGACCCTGCGCGCCTCGGGCATGACCTCGGCCGTCGGCCTGGACGAGGCCGAAGTGCGCCGCAACAGCGCCCAGAGCGAGCTGTCGGCCGCCAGGAGCCGCGCCGCCACGGCGCGCCAGCAACTGTCGCGCACCGTGGTGCGGGCCCCGTTCGACGGCATCGTCTCCGAACGCAAGGTATCAAGCGGCGACACCGCCACCATCGGCAAGGAACTGGTCAAGGTGATCGACCCGGACAGCATGCGCTTCCAGGGCCGCGTCTCGGCCGATTCGATCGCCACCGTGCAAGTCGGCCAGAAGGTCAATTTCCGTGTCAACGGCTACGGCGAGCAGCAGTTTGCCGGCATCATCAAGCGCATCGACCCGTCCGCCAACGCCGTCACCCGCCAGGTCGAGGTGGTGATCGAATTCGCCGACAAGGCCCAGCCGAAAGTGGCCGGCCTGTACGCCGAAGGCCGCGTCGACGCCCAGAGCACCGACGCCCTGATGCTGCCGGAAGCGGCGGTCGTGAAGTCGGGCGACAAGGCCTATACCTGGCGCATCAAGGACAAGACCCTGAACAAGGTCGACCTGGTGGTCGGCGCGCGCGACCCGCGCACCGGCAACCTCGAAGTCAAGCGCGGCCTGGCCGCCGGCGACATCGTGCTGCGCGCCCCGACCTCGAACCTGAAGGACGGCCAGAAGGTCGAGATGCCGAATGCACGGATCGCCAGTGCGGCCAGCGCGGCGCCGGTCCAGGGCACCCAGGGCAAATAAGGAAAACAATCCATGTTCCTCTCTAATTTCAGTGTCAAGAAGCCGGTCGCGACGATCGTGCTGATCGTCGCGATGATGGCCATGGGCTTGCTGGCCCTGTCCAAGCTGAAGGTCAACCAGAACCCGGACGTCGAAGTGCCGATCATCGTGGTCGACATCCCGTACCCTGGCGCCTCGCCCGAGACCGCCGAGCGCGAGATCACCAACCGCATCGAGAAGCAGATGCTGGCGATCCAGGGCGTTACCGAAGTCAATTCCAACTCCTACGAAGGCGGCGCCTCGATCTGGATGGAATTCGACTTCGACCGCAACCTCATCGAAGCCTCGGACGACGTCCGCAACGCCATCGCTTCGGTGCGCTACAAGCTGCCGGTCGAGATGCGCGAACCGATCCTGCGCCGCATCGATCCGGCGTCCGAGCCGGTGATGTCGCTGGCGCTGTCTTCGAGCAGCCAGAGCCATGCGGAAATCTCGCGCTTCGCCGAAGACGAGCTGGCCGACCGCTTCCGCGCCATCGACGGCGTCTCGACCGTGAACGTGAACGGCGCCCTGCGCCGCGAGCTGTCGGTGCTCTTGCGTGCCGAGAAGCTGCGCGAGTACAACGTGTCGGTGTCCGACGTGACCGCGGCCCTGCGCACCCAGAACACCAATGCGCCGGTGGGCAAGCTGCGCAGCGAACTGGACGAGAAGGGCATCCGCCTGGTCGGCCGCATCGAGCGTCCGGAAGATTTCTCGCAGGTGGTGGTCAAGCGTAACGGCGACCAGATCGTGCGCCTGAACCAGGTGGCCGAGGTCAAGGATGGCTACGCCGACATCAACAGCCTGTCGATGCGCAGCGGCAAACCGAACGTGGGTATCCAGGTGTCGCGTTCGCGCGACGCCTCGACCGTGTCGCTGGCCAAGAAAGTCCATGCGGTGGTCGCGGAAGTCAGCAAGGAACTGCCGCCAGGCACCAAGCTGGAAGTCGTGCGCGACGGCGGCGAAGACGCCCAGGCCAGCCTGAACAACGTGATCGAAGCCCTGGTGCTGGGCGCGATCCTGACCATCTTCGTGGTGTACGCCTTCCTGAACTCCTGGCGTTCGACCCTGATTACCGCGCTGTCGCTGCCGACCTCGGTGCTGGCCGCCTTCATCGCGGTCTGGCTGTGCGGCTTCACCCTGAACTTCATGACCCTGCTCGGCCTGTCGCTCGCGATCGGCGTGCTGATCGACGACGCGATCGTGGTGCGGGAAAACATCGTGCGCCACATGGAGCTCGGCTCCGACCGCCGTACCGCGGCCCTCGAAGGCACTGCCGAGATCGGCATGGCCGTGGCCGCCACCACCTTCTCGATCATGGCCGTGTTCATTCCGGTGGCCTTCATGCCGGGCATGGCCGGACAATGGTTCGGTCCGTTCGCGCTGACCGTGACCTGCTCGGTGATCGTGTCGCTGTTCATTTCCTTCACCCTCGACCCGATGCTGTCTGCCTACTGGGGCGACCCGCCGGGCCACCACCATGCACCGAAGAAGGGCCTGGGCGCGGTACTGGACAGGTTCAACCGCTGGTTCGACCACCAGGCCGACCGCTACGGCAACGTGATCGCCTGGGCGCTGCACCACCGCAAGTGGATGGCCGCGATCGCCGTGGCGACCCTGGTGGCCGCGATCGGCCTGCACGCCAAGTTCGGCGGTTCCAGCTTCCTGCCGAAGTCGGACCAGGGCACCCTCATGGTCGAGATCCGCGTGCCGGCATCGTCGAGCCTGGAATATGCGCGCCGCAAGGTCGAAGCGGCAGCCGAGCTGGCCCGTTCGATCCCGGAAGTGAAAGACACCAACAGCAATGCCAACACCGGCGGCGGCCGTATCTACGTCGACATCGGCAAGCGCAGCGAGCGCAAGCGTAGCGGCAGCGACATCGCGGTCGAACTGCGCGACAAGATCAGCCGCCTGGTCGGCGCGGAATACACCGTGATCGACGACCTGAACGGCGGCGGCAAGCCGGTCCAGATCCAGTTCACCGGCTCCGACTCGCGCAAGCTGATGGACCTGACCACCGCCTACATGGAGAAACTGCGGCAGGTGCCGGGCGCCGTCGACGTCTCGCTGTCGGAACAGGATCCGAAGAACGAGCTGCAGATCGTGCTCGACCGTGGCCTGGCCAATGCCATGGGCATCTCGATCAACGACGCCGCCCAGTCTCTGCGCGTGGCCTTCGCCGGCATCGAAGTGGGCGACTGGGTCGACCCGAGCAGCGAGACCCGCGACGTCGCCGTGCGCCTGCATCCGGACGACCGCGTCAATACCGGCAGCATCGAACGCCTGCCGATCGCGGTGCAAGGCACCGGCATGATGGTGCCGCTCGAGCAGATCGCTACCATCACGATGGGCAAGGGCCCGGCCGCCATCCGCCACCGCGACGGCGAGCGCATGATCACCGTCTCGGCCAATGCCCAGGGCCGTTCGCCGGGCGAAGTGACCGCCGACGCCATGAAGCTGGCCAAGAGCTTCGACTTCCCACCGGGCTACGGCCTGAAGCTGGGCGGCGCCGGCCAGGACCAGCAGGAAGTGTTCAGCGCCATGGGCATCGCCCTGCTGTCGGGCATCGGCCTGATGTACCTGATCCTGGTGATGCAGTTCGGCTCCTTCACCGCACCCCTGGGCGTGATGCTGTCGCTGCCGCTGTCCCTGATCGGCGTGGTCCTGGCCCTGCTGTTGACGGGCAATACCCTTAACCTGATGAGCCTGATCGGCGTCATCATGCTGATGGGCCTGGTGGCGAAGAACGCGATCCTGCTGCTGGACGCCGCCCGCGCCCTGGAGAAAGAAGGCATGGACCGCGAGGACGCCCTGATGGCGGCCGGCCGCAAGCGTCTGCGTCCGATCCTGATGACGACCTTTGCGCTGATCGCGGGCATGTTCCCGGTGGCGCTGGCCCTGGGCGACGCCGGCCAGTTCTACCAGCCGCTGGCCATCGCGATCATCGGCGGTGTCATCACCTCGACCTTCCTGACCCTGCTGGTGGTGCCGAGCTTCTACGACAGCATCGAGATCGCCCGCGACCGCATGTTCGCGAAGTTCAATCGCCGCGCAGACCGCTTCAACCCGGCGCTGGCCTTCCTGATGACCTTCGTCGAAGCCATCCTGACCTTGACCTTCGTACGTCTGGTCTACCGCAGCATCATGCGCCTCGGCCGCTTCCTGAGCGGCCGCGGTCGCGCCAGGCCGCAACCGGTGTAAGCCGATCGCTCAGGCACGAGGCCATCGCCTGCAGCAAGAGCCAGCCTTCGGGCTGGCTTTTTTTCATGGTGCGCCCAGCATGGGCGCACTCCTGCGGGTGAAAGTCCTGCCGCGAGCTGACCACAGTGAGCGAAGTGAAGCGCAACTGCATGAGGGTAACCGAGTGTGGGAAGGAAGCGTGGATCGTAAATCATGAGCCGAGGAACACGAATCGCATAGAAGGCGTTGCCGATCAGGGCGAGCGGGCCATGAACCGCAAAGCTCTTGTGGTCAAGGAGAGGTGGCGTAGATGCGGCGGTTGTGTGATGAAGGAGTGCGGCCCTTACCTGGGGACGCCCCGCCTTGTGCCTGAAAGGGCGACGAAAAAAAAATCGGAGCGGGGTCTCAGCAGAGGTCATAGTAGTTGGAGGTAGCGCTGGGAAGGCTCGACTCCGCCGACGAAGGACCGAACGAGTAGGAGTGAATCCGATATGTCGATGCAGAAGGCACAGCGTCAGATGCCCGCAAACGCGGGGCGGGAAGCCGTAGGGCAAGGTGAAGCCATGCTCGATGCTTTCAGCGACGAAGCGTTCTGCCCGCGGCATGCAACCGGAGGCACGGGGTCAGCGTTGCTGCAAGCGGCGCTGACGACAGAGAACCTGCGGCGGGCGTTCAAGCGTGTGCGTGCCAACAAGGGAGCGGCTGGCGTGGATGGACTGGACATTGACCAGACCTCGCGTCTGCTGGCAACCGAGTGGCCTCACATACGAGAACAACTGTTGGCAGGGACGTACCGGCCCAGTCCGGTACGTCGGGTGACGATTCCGAAGCCCGACGGTGGCGAGCGCGAGCTTGGCATCCCGACGGTGACGGATCGGCTGATCCAGCAAGCACTATTACAGGTGCTGCAACCGATCCTTGATCCCACTTTCAGCGAGCATAGCTACGGCTTCCGACCGGGCAGGCGTGCGCAGGATGCGGTATTAGCCGCTCAGGCATACGTCCAGTCCGGGCTGAGAATCGTGGTGGACGTGGACCTGTCGAAGTTCTTCGACCGGGTCAACCATGACATCCTGATCGACCGCTTGAAGAAACGCATCGACGACGCTGGAGTGATCCGGCTGGTCCGTGCCTATCTGAACAGCGGCATCATGGAGCATGGTGTAGTACAGGAACGGAACGAAGGAACGCCGCAAGGCGGTCCATTGAGTCCGCTGCTTGCCAACGTCATGCTCGATGAAGTGGACAAGGAACTGGAACGGCGCGGCCATCGCTTTGCGCGCTACGCCGACGACGCGAACGTCTATGTTCGTAGCGTGCGTGCGGGCCAGCGGGTGATGAGGCTGCTGCGGCGCTGCTATGCCAGACTGCACCTCGTGGTCAACGAAGGCAAGAGCGCCGTGGCCAGCGTCTTTGGCCGCAAGTTCCTCGGCTACAGCCTGTGGGTGGGGCGTGGGGGCGAAGTCAAACGCAAGGTGGCGGAAAAGCCGTTGCAAGCGTTTAAACAACGCATCAGGGAGCTAACCCGCCGATCTGGTGGGCGTAGCATGCCGGATGTGGTGCAGGGACTTCGTTCCTATATGCTGGGTTGGAAAGGGTACTTCCAGTTGGCGCAAACCCCAAAGGTATGGCGCGGACTCGATGAATGGTTGCGGCACAGGCTGCGGGCTATCCAGCTCAAGCACTGGAAGCGCGGAAGCACCATGTATCGGGAGCTCCTTAAACTTGGGGCTTGGCCGTCGGCAGCGAGGCACGTAGCGGCGAACAGCCGCCGCTGGTGGCACAACAGCGATAGGTTACTCAAAACAGTGATGACTATCGGCTATTTCGACCGACTCGGTGTACCTCGCCTGTCTTGACCTCAACTACTCGAACCGCCCGGTGCGGACCCGCATGCCGGGTGGTGTGGCAGGGGAGCGGCCCTCAGGGCCGTCCCCTATGCCGATGTGCGCCCAGCATGGGCGCACTCCTGCGGGTGAAAGTCCTGCCGCGAGCTGACCACAGTGAGCGAAGTGAAGCGCAACTGCATGAGGGTAACCGAGTGTGGGAAGGAAGCGTGGATCGTAAATCATGAGCCGAGGAACACGAATCGCATAGAAGGCGTTGCCGATCAGGGCGAGCGGGCCATGAACCGCAAAGCTCTTGTGGTCAAGGAGAGGTGGCGTAGATGCGGCGGTTGTGTGATGAAGGAGTGCGGCCCTTACCTGGGGACGCCCCGCCTTGTGCCTGAAAGGGCGACGAAAAAAAAAATCGGAGCGGGGTCTCAGCAGAGGTCATAGTAGTTGGAGGTAGCGCTGGGAAGGCTCGACTCCGCCGACGAAGGACCGAACGAGTAGGAGTGAATCCGATATGTCGATGCAGAAGGCACAGCGTCAGATGCCCGCAAACGCGGGGCGGGAAGCCGTAGGGCAAGGTGAAGCCATGCTCGATGCTTTCAGCGACGAAGCGTTCTGCCCGCGGCATGCAACCGGAGGCACGGGGTCAGCGTTGCTGCAAGCGGCGCTGACGACAGAGAACCTGCGGCGGGCGTTCAAGCGTGTGCGTGCCAACAAGGGAGCGGCTGGCGTGGATGGACTGGACATTGACCAGACCTCGCGTCTGCTGGCAACCGAGTGGCCTCACATACGAGAACAACTGTTGGCA
Organism: Massilia sp. UMI-21; assembly: GCA_015277795.1. Taxonomy (NCBI): domain Bacteria; kingdom Pseudomonadati; phylum Pseudomonadota; class Betaproteobacteria; order Burkholderiales; family Oxalobacteraceae; genus Massilia; species Massilia sp. UMI-21. Next base: position 1,972,444 of record CP063848.1, read on the forward strand.
GGGACGTACCGGCCCAGTCCGGTACGTCGGGTGACGATTCCGAAGCCCGACGGTGGCGAGCGCGAGCTTGGCATCCCGACGGTGACGGATCGGCTGATCCAGCAAGCACTATTACAGGTGCTGCAACCGATCCTTGATCCCACTTTCAGCGAGCATAGCTACGGCTTCCGACCGGGCAGGCGTGCGCAGGATGCGGTATTAGCCGCTCAGGCATACGTCCAGTCCGGGCTGAGAATCGTGGTGGACGTGGACCTGTCGAAGTTCTTCGACCGGGTCAACCATGACATCCTGATCGACCGCTTGAAGAAACGCATCGACGACGCTGGAGTGATCCGGCTGGTCCGTGCCTATCTGAACAGCGGCATCATGGAGCATGGTGTAGTACAGGAACGGAACGAAGGAACGCCGCAAGGCGGTCCATTGAGTCCGCTGCTTGCCAACGTCATGCTCGATGAAGTGGACAAGGAACTGGAACGGCGCGGCCATCGCTTTGCGCGCTACGCCGACGACGCGAACGTCTATGTTCGTAGCGTGCGTGCGGGCCAGCGGGTGATGAGGCTGCTGCGGCGCTGCTATGCCAGACTGCACCTCGTGGTCAACGAAGGCAAGAGCGCCGTGGCCAGCGTCTTTGGCCGCAAGTTCCTCGGCTACAGCCTGTGGGTGGGGCGTGGGGGCGAAGTCAAACGCAAGGTGGCGGAAAAGCCGTTGCAAGCGTTTAAACAACGCATCAGGGAGCTAACCCGCCGATCTGGTGGACGTAGCATGCCGGATGTGGTGCAGGGACTTCGTTCCTATATGCTGGGTTGGAAAGGGTACTTCCAGTTGGCGCAAACCCCAAAGGTATGGCGCGGACTCGATGAATGGTTGCGGCACAGGCTGCGGGCTATCCAGCTCAAGCACTGGAAGCGCGGAAGCACCATGTATCGGGAGCTCCTTAAACTTGGGGCTTGGCCGTCGGCAGCGAGGCACGTAGCGGCGAACAGCCGCCGCTGGTGGCACAACAGCGATAGGTTACTCAAAACAGTGATGACTATCGGCTATTTCGACCGACTCGGTGTACCTCGCCTGTCTTGACCTCAACTACTCGAACCGCCCGGTGCGGACCCGCATGCCGGGTGGTGTGGCAGGGGAGCGGCCCTCAGGGCCGTCCCCTATGCCGATGCGCCGCGCGGCCGGCGCCGGCGCGGACGATCGCTTGCGGTCTGGCAGCCGGCCCTGGCGCGGAATCGGGTCCACGCAAAATAGTCAAATTTCCTTGTGCGTTAGGCAATGTTCAAGCGCCTCGCTGCCTTAAAATACGTGGATTGCTTTTCAGCCTCCACTCTCCTTCCTTCGAAAGCCATTTTCATGCGTGAAACGTCCACGGCGCCAGGCGGCTCCCAATCCGACCTCAACTGGCTGGCCGGCGGCGGCGAGATGGGCGCCCTGATCCGCGCGATGGACTGGTCGGCGACGCCCCTGGGGCCGCTGGAGCGCTGGCCGCAGAGCCTGCGCACCACGGTCAGCCTGTGCCTGTCGTCGACCTTCCCGATCCTGGTGTGCTGGGGCGAGCAGGACATCCAGATCTACAACGACGCCTACCGGCCGATCTGCGGCGACCTGCACCCGGCGTCGATGGGAGGCGCGTTCAAGAAGGTGTGGGCGAGCGCGCTGCCGGTGGTGGGCGATGCCTTCGACCGCGCGCACCAGGGAGAAGGCGCCTATATCCGCGACCAGCGCATGTTCCTGGACCGCCTCGGCTATCTCGAAGAGGCCTTCATGACGTTTTCGTTCTCGCCGATCCGCGACGAGTCGGGCGCGGTGGGCGGGGTGTTCCACCCGATTACCGAGACCACGGCCCAGGTGCTGGGCGCGCGCCGCACGCGCGGGCTGCGCGAATTGAGCGAGGCGCTGGCCGCCGCCCGCACCGCCGGCGACATCGGCCAGCAGCTCGAGGCGCACCATGAAGCCCTGGCCCACGACCTGTCCTTCGTCCTGTTCTACCAGCGCGATGCCGCCAGCGGCCGGCTGCTGCTGCGCGGCCGCGCCGGCATCGAAGGGCATTGCGCGCTGGCGCCGAGCACGGTGGCGCCCGACGATGCCGTCTGGCCGTTCGCGGCTGCCGGGGCGGCCCGCAGCGCGCAGCGCGTCGACGGCCTGGCCGCGCGCTTCGGCGGCACGCGTTGCGGCACCTACGACGATCCGCCGGACTCGGCGATGGTGCTGCCGGTCCTGACGCCCGGCCACCAGGAACCCTACGGCTACCTGGTGGCCGGCGCCAGCATCCGGCGCGCCCTCGATGCCGACTACCTGAACTTCTTCGAGCTGCTCGGCGCCGCGGTCGGCACCGCGGTCGGCAACGTCACCGCCTACGAGCAGGAACAGCGCCGCGCCGAGGAGCTGGCCAAGATCGACCGCGCCAAGACCGCTTTCTTCTCGAATGTGTCGCACGAATTCCGCACCCCGCTGACCCTGATCCTGGGGCCGCTCGAGGACGTCCTGGCCGACGGCGCCGAACCGCTCGCACCGAGCCAGCGCCGGCGCGTCGAACTGACCCACCGTAACGCGCTGCGCCTGCTCAAGCTGGTCAATTCGCTGCTCGACTTCTCGCGCATCGAGGCGGGCCGGGTCCAGGCCAGCTACCAGCCGGTGGACCTGGCCCACCTGACGACCGAACTCGCGTCCGTGTTCGAGTCGGCGATGGCGCGCGGCGGCCTGGCCTTCGAGGTGCGTGCGGACGAGCTGGGCGAGCCGGTGTACGTCGACCGCGACATGTGGGAAAAGATCGTCTTCAACCTGCTGTCGAACGCCTTCAAGTTCACGCTCACGGGCGCGGTCACGGTGCGCCTGGCGCGCCATGGCGCGGGCGCCTCGCAGGTGGCACGGCTGTCGGTGAGCGACACCGGCATCGGCATCCCGGCGCACGAGCTGCCGCGCGTGTTCGAGCGCTTCCACCGCATCGAAGGCGCGGCCGGACGCACCCACGAAGGCACCGGCATCGGGCTGGCCCTGATGCAGGAGCTGGTATGGCTGCACGGCGGCAGCATCGCGGTGCACAGCACGGAGGGCGAGGGCACCCGCTTCGACGTGGACATCCCGTTCGGCTGCGCGCACCTGCCGGAAGCGCGGGTGCTGGCGGCGCCGGCGCCGGCCCGGGAAGCGTCTGGCCGCGGCAGCGCCGCCTTCGTCGAGGAGGCGCTGCGCTGGCTGCCGGACGAGGCCGAAGGCGCGGACGGCATCGCGTCCGAAGGCGCGGATCATATCGGCGCCGATATTGCGGCCACCGGCGCCGCGGCGCGGCCGCGCATCCTGGTCGCCGACGACAACAACGACATGCGGGCCTACCTCAAGTCGCTGCTCGCGCCGTATGCCGAGGTGGTCTCATGTGCCGACGGCGAAGCCGCGTTCGCACTGCTGGAACGCGACCCGCCGGACCTGCTGCTCAGTGATGTCATGATGCCGCACCTGGACGGCTTCGGCCTGCTGGCGCGGATCCGCGCCAGCGCCGCCCTGCGCCAGCTGCCGGTGATCCTGCTGTCGGCGCGCGCCGGCGAGGAAGCCAGGATCGAGGGCTTGCAGGCCGGCGCCGACGACTACCTGGTCAAGCCTTTCGCGGCGAGCGAACTGCTGGCGCGCGTGCGGGGGCAGGTGACGCTGGCGCGCGATCGCGGCCGCGTGCACGCCGACGCGGCCCGGCGCGAGGCCTATTTCCGCGCGCTGGTCGACGCTTCGCCTGCGATGCTCTGGACCACCGACGCGGACGAGCAGTGCACCTACCTGAGCCAGCGCTGGTACGACTTCACCGGACGCCGGATCGAGCAGGACCTGGGCCGCGGCTGGCTCGAGAACGTGCATCCGGAGGATTTGCAGCGCACCGTGGATGCCTACATCGAGTCGGCGGCGGCGCGGGTGCCGTTTTCCATCGACTTCCGGCTGCGCCGCCGCGACGGCGTGTACCGCTGGGTGATCGACTCGGGCGTGCCGCGCGTCGACGAGGCGGGGCGTCCGAACGGCTATGTCGGCACCGTGATCGATATCCACGAGCGCAAGATCCTGCAGCGGCGCTTCGAACGCGTGGCGCAGGCCGGCAGCATCGGGGTCTGGTACGCGGACGCGCCCTTCGAGCACTTCCGCCTGAACCGCGAAATGGCGGCCCAGTTCGAGCTCGACGGGCAGGGACAGGCGACGATCGCCCAGCTGGCGCAGGCGGTCGATGCGGCCGACCGCGGCCAGTTCGAGGCGCGCTTGCGCCAGGCGCTGCAGCACGGCAGCATGCTCGACATCGAGTTCCGCGCGCACCAGAGCGCCAGCGGCGTGCGCTGGCTGCGCGCGGTGGGCTGGTGCGATGCCGACCAGGACGGCCAGCCCTTGCGCTTCGACGGCGTCACCTTCGACGTCAGCCGGCACAAGCACGCCGAACAGGAGCTGCGCCACCTGGCCGACGAGCTGGGGGCGAAGAACCGCCAGCAGAGCGAGTTCCTGTCGACCCTGGCGCATGAACTGCGCAATCCGCTTGCGCCGATCAGCGCCGGCATCGACCTGATGCAGGCACAGCGCGCCGCGGGCAGCGATGGCGCGGAGCTGGCCGGCGCCCCCGATGTGCAGGGCATGATGCGGCGCCAGGTCGACCACATGGTGCACCTGGTCGACGACCTGCTCGACATGGCCCGCCTGGCCGAAGGGAAGATCACGCTGCGCCTCGATACCGTGCTGCTGGGCGACGTGGTGCGCGATGCCGCCGAGATGGCCATGCCCTTGGTGAGCGCGCGCGGCCACCGGCTGGCGCTACGGCTGCCGGAAGCGCAGGTGCTCCTGCATGCGGACCGCCACCGCCTGTCCCAGATCGTCAGCAACCTGGTCAACAACGCCGCCAAGTACACCCCGTCCGGCGGCGATATCGTCGTGGAGGCACGGGTCGACGGACGCGAAGCGGTGGTGGCCGTTTCCGACACCGGCATCGGCATGTCGGCCGACGCGCTGGAACGGGTATTCGACATGTATGCGCAGGAGCGCTCCAGCGAAGCGATGGGCGAGGGCGGGCTCGGGGTGGGCCTGCACCTGGTCCAGCGCCTGGTGCGCCTGCATGGCGGCAGCGTGCAGGCGGAAAGCGCGGGCGCAGGCAGGGGCAGCCGCTTCACGGTGCGCTTGCCGCTGCCGCTGCCGGATCGCGGGCCGGCGCCGGCATCCGGGCCGGCGCCGGTGGAGGAAACCGCGGCGCAGGGCGCCGGCGGTTCGCTGCGGGTGCTGGTGGTGGACGACAACGTCGATGCCGCCGAAATGCTCGCCACCCTGCTCGAGATCGGCGGCCACCAGGTACGGATGGCCCATGACGGGGCGGACGCGATCGCGCTCGCGGGCGACTTGATGCCCGAGCTGGTGTTCCTCGACATCGGCCTGCCGGACATCAGCGGCTATGAGACCGCCGCGGCATTGCGCCGCATCGCCGGCCTGGAGCACAGCACGCTGGTCGCGCTGACCGGCTGGGGCACCGAACAGGACCGCCAACGGGCGCGCGAGGCCGGCTTCGATCGTCACCTGACCAAGCCCGCGGAATTCGAAGAGGTCGGTCGAGTGCTCGACCTGGCGCTGCGGGCGCGTGGCGAACGCGCCTGATCAGGGCCGGAGATCGCGCCGAAGGTAGGGCAACAAACGGGGGAACAGACAGGGGAACAGACAGGGGAACAGACAGGGGAACAGACAGGGCAGGAAGCCAATCTTCCGGTTGACCCGGAAGCCCCGGAGCCCGCATCGCGGGCTCCGTTCCTTGCCTGGCGGATGGCGAATCAGCGGCCGGTGGTGCCGCCGGTGGTGCCGGTGCCGGTTCCGGTGGTGCCGGTCGTGCCCGAGGTGCCCGAGGTGCCGGTGGTGCCGGTGGTGCCGGTGGTGCCGGTGGTGCCGGTGGTGCCCGTGCCCATGTCGCCGGTGGTGCCGGTCGCGCCGGTGCCCGTGCCCATGTCGCCGGTGGTGCCGGTTGCGCCGGTGCCGGTGCCCATGTCGCCGGTGGTGCCGGTGCCCATGTCGCCAGTGGTGCCGGTGGTGCCGGTGCCGGTGGCGCCGGTGCCGGTGTCACCCACGGTGCCGGTGGTGCCCGAGGTGCTGCTCGGCGCGGTGGCGGAGGTGTCCGGCGTGGTGGTCATGGTGTCGGTCGCCGGCTCGTTCTTGCGGCAAGCGCCCAGCAGGGAGGCCAGCACGGCAGCAGTCAGCAGGATTTTTGGTGCTTTGGTCAGTGCTTTCATTGTTTAAACTCCTCGTTCACGTCTATCTTGTGCCGCAGGGTCCAGGTGAGGCCCGGGACTGCCTGCGGCGCCAGGTTAGGTCCTCTGAGGGTTCGGGAACCCAGCAGTGGAACCATCAGGGAACCGACGCAACACGCGGCCCCGGTCAGTGTACGAATCCGACTGAACAATCACTGGCAGCCAGGCCGCCGGCAAGTTGGACCGCACACCGTCGTACTCGTTTCCGCGCTACGCTGCGGATTTGCTGGAAATCAGTCGTACCAGGTGCTCGCCCATCGATCGATGTGGCGTTGGCGCCTGCTTGCAGTGCTCGTGCCGCGGCGCAGTCGCCGCATCGTATCCGGTGCTGCCTGCCAAGGGCGCATACCGGTTTCTTGCCGCGTACCCAGGCAGCCTCTCACCAGGCCATCGGCGTCTGCCGGATGCCTGTCGTGTCGCCGGCGTCCTTGCCGGCGAGCTGTTCCAGCAGCGCGGGTATCTCTTGCGATATTTCTCGCGCTAGATATCCCAACGGGCCCATCCGTTCCGCCAAGCGTTCGCCGGCGCGCGCATGCAGCGCCACGCCCCAGCAGGCGGCCTGGTCCAGTGGCGCACCGCGCGCAGCCAGGCCGGCAATGATCCCTGCAAGCACGTCGCCGGAGCCGGAGATCGCCAGGCCCACATTGCCGCCTTCATGCTGATACAACGTTCCATCCGGCGTTGCGATGACAGTGCGCGCACCTTTTAATGCGATCACGGCGTTCCAGGCGCGTGCCGTCTCCAGCGCGCGCGGGTCGGGCGCGGCAGTGATGTCGTCCTTGGCGATCCCGCTCAGGTGCGCCATCTCGCCGGCGTGCGGGGTGAGGATGACCGGGCGCTCGAAGCGCCAGGGCGCGCCTTGCGGCCGGTCGGCGGGCGGGTGCAGCAGCGCCCCCATCGCACAGGCGTCGAGCACCACCCGGGTCTCGGCCGCATCCAGGCGCGGCAGCAGCGCATGCACCAGGGCGGCGGTGGCGGGCTCGTCGCGCATGCCCGGCCCGATCAGCACCGCGTCGACGCGCTCGGCGAGCGGATCGAGGCAGGCCAGGGCCTCCATGCTGAAGCCGGCGCTCGCGTGTTCGCGCAGGCCGATGACGCGCGCCTCGGGCATGGCCAGGGCTACCAGCTGGGCCACGCTCTGGCCGGTGGCGATGGTGAGCTTGCCGGCGCCTGCGCGCAGGCAGGCGGTCGCGGCCAGGATCACCGCGCCCGGCATTTCGCAGGAGCCGCCCAGTACCAGCACGTGTCCGCGGATTTCCTTGTCGCCTTCGATGGCCGGCATCGGCACGGGCCAGCCGCGCAGCAGGGCTGCGTCGACGTCATGCACGGCGGTGGCGTGGTCGAGGAGTTCCATGGAGCGGGCTCAGGCCTTCGGTGCTGCAGGCAGGTCCTTGCTGGCGGTGACAGGCGTCCCGCTCGCTTCGAGCGGCGCGACGAAGTTAACCAGGCGCAGGGCCAGATGGCCGCCCTTGCCGAGATCGGGATCGAAGGTGTAGGAAGTGACGGAGCAGTTCGGCACGTCGGCGGCGCGGTCGAAGTCGAGGATGGTTTTTTCGTCGAGACGCTCGAACAGGTAGCGGAAACAATTGACCGTCACCTGGTGCGCGACGATCAGCACGCGTTCGCGGCAGTACTCGCGGTTCAGGGTGTCGACCACGCTGCGCAGGCGCAGGATCACGTCGCACCAGCTCTCGCCGCCGGGCGGGCGGAAGTAGAACTTGCCGACGTGCTGGCGCTGCTCGTACAGGTCGGGATGGTGATGCGCGATGCCGTAGGTGGTGAGGCGGTCGAGGATGCCGAATTCCTTCTCGCGCAGGCGCTCGTCGGATTCGACCACGAGCCGGCTGCGGTGCGCCGGATCCAGGCGCTGCATCAGGATATTGGCGGTCTCGAACGCGCGCACGTAGGGCGAGTGCAGCACCACGGTCGGCTGCTGCTCGGGCGGCAGCGCCGCGAACCAGGACCCGAGCGCCTGCGACTGGCGCTCGCCCAGTTCGGACAGGGGCACGTCGACATCGCGGTGGGCGATGTCGATGTGGTGGCCGGCGGCGGCTTCCGCGAGATCGCGCGCGACATTGCCGGCGCTCTGTCCGTGCCTGACCACCCAGATTTCTTGCGGCCACTTCTGTTCCATCACCAACCCGTCCTTGATATTGACATGACGGCATCATAGACGGATTCTACGGGCGGAAAGCGCACGATTGCAGGGCTTCCGCAGAGGCTCGCCCCGGCGTCGGAAGGCGCTTACAAGGGGTGTTTGCAGAGCATCGAAATGGGACGCGGCCCGTGCTGCCGGACCGCACCGGCCGTTTCCTAAACGGCACGCTCCTCGCTGTCCAGGTTGAGCTCCGCGTCACTCTGGAACACCCGCAGGTCGGTCTGTCCGAGCACGCGGCTGGTGAGCGTGCCGGCGGTAATCGAGCCGCTGACGTTGAGGGCGGTGCGGCCCATGTCGATCAGGGGCTCCACCGAAATCAGCAGGCCGGCGAGCGCGACCGGCAGGTCCATCGCCGACAGCACGATCAGCGCCGCGAAGGTGGCGCCGCCGCCGACGCCGGCCACGCCGATCGAGCCGAAGGCGATGATCGCCAGCAGCGGCAGCAGGAAGCCGGCCGTGAACGGGTCGATGCCGACGGTCGGGGCGATCATCACCGCCAGCATGGCCGGATAGATGCCGGCGCAGCCGTTCTGGCCGATGGTGGCGCCGAAGGAGGCGGCGAAGTTGGCGATGCCTTCGGGCGTACCCAGGCGCGCGGTCTGGGTCGCAACGCTCATCGGGATCGAGCCCGCGCTGGTGCGCGAGCTGAAGGCGAAGGCCAGCACCGGGAAGATCTTGGCCACGAAGCGCAGCGGGTTCAGGCCGCCGGCCGTGATCATCAGGAGGTGCACCCCGAACATCAGCGCCAGCGCGCAGTAGGAGGCGGCGACGAAGCTGGCCAGGCTCAGGATGTCCTGCAGGCTCGAGCCCGCGACCACCTTCGCCATCAGGGCGAACACGCCGAAGGGCGTCAGGCGCAGCACCAGCGTCACCATGCGCATCACGATCACGTGGGCCATGTGCACGAAGTCGCTGAAGGACTGGAACACCTCGGGCTTCTTGCCGGCGATGCCAGTGGCCGAGATGCCGATGAAGATCGAGAAGATCACCACCGCGATGGTCGAGGTCTTGCGGGCGCCGGTCATGTCCAGGAAGGGATTGGCCGGAATGAAGGACAGCAGCATGCCGGGCAGCGAAATATCCTTCGCGGTCGCCAGGTTGCCCTGCAGGTATTCGCCGCGCGCCACTTCCGCCGTGGACGCCGTCAGGCCCACCGCGCTCAGGCCGAACAGCTTGGCCATCAGGATGCCGATGATGGCCGCCACGATCGTGGTCGCGATCAGGATGCCGATCGTCAAGCTGCTGATGGTGCCGAGCGAAGCGGCATTGCGCAGCTTGAGGATGGCCTGCACGATCGAGACCATGATCAGCGGGATGATGATCATCTGGAGCAGCTGCACGTAGCCGCTGCCGATCACGTCGAGCCAGGCATTGGTGGCGGCCACCTCGGGCGAGGCGGCACCGTACACGGCCTGCATGGCCGCCCCCAGCAGCACGCCGAGGCCGAGGCCGGTGAACACGCGCTTGGTGAAGGAGACGTGGTTGGCCTGCAGCCGGTAGAGCAGGACGCATACGAGCAGGGCCAGGCCAAGGTTGATCAGGACGGGGAAGTTCATCAGAGCCTTTCAAGGCAGCTAGTGCGCTGCGGAAATCAATCGCAGCATTCTATAGCCAAACCGGCATCGCCGTGGGCACGGTCCCGTTTTGCTCACTCAACAAGAAACTTGTCATTTGAAACATCTAGTGTGGTTCGGTAGCGACGCCGGGCGCGAAATGTGGCCGGGGACTGCGTCGACACGCGCCGCCCCGCGGATTTATTTCTATACTGTAATCAGTTTCCGTACTTCAATAAATATTTGTCAGGAATTTAACATGCTGAACAAGCTGAGCATCCGCTCTCGACTCATTTTTCTGATCGTTTTCCTGGCGGCCGAGCTGGTGGCGGGCGCCGTGATCGGTCTCTACAACCTGAGCGTGACGAATGACGAACTGAAGAGCATGCACGACGATCGCGTCTCCGCACTGGGGCAATTGAGTCGCGTGATGCAATTGATTACAACGAATCAGTTGCTCGTCGCCAAGGCGGTATACGCCGACGACGCGGCCCAGCGCAATGCGATGCTCGCCGAAGCGGACGCCAACGTCGGCCAGGTCTCCGCCGACTGGAAAGCCTATGCCGCCACGGCCATGACGAGCGAGGAAGCCGCGCTGGCGGCGAAGTTCGTCGAGGCGCGCAAGCTGTTCCTGGACAAGGGATTGCTGCCGGCGATCGCGGCCACGCGTGCGGGCGACAGCGCGCTGGCGGGCCAGATCGTCGGCGGCGACATGGCGCGCAGCTTCCAGCCGGTGCGCGCGCTGGGCGATCAGCTGATTGCCTTGCAACAGCGCGTCGCCCGGGAAGAGTACGAACGGTCCCAGGCTTCCTACAAAACCGTGCGCCTGGTCTGCCTGGCCGGCCTCGCGTTCGGGCTGCTGATGGCGGCGTTCGTCGGCTGGGTCCTGGTGCGCGCGATCGTACGTCCGATCGAAGAGGCGGTGCGCATCGCCGGCGCCGTGGCGGCGGGCGACCTGACCCAGAAGATCGAGGTCGGTTCGCAGGACGAAACCGGCCGCCTGCTGCTGGCCCTGAAGGACATGAATGCCTCGCTGGTGCAGATCGTCACCCGGGTGCGCGGCGGCACCGATACCATCGCCACCGCCTCCGGCCAGATCGCAGCCGGCAACCTCGACCTCTCGAGCCGCACCGAGCAGCAGGCCGGTTCGCTCGAAGAAACCGCGTCCTCGATGGAAGAGCTGACCTCGACCGTCAAGCAGAACGCCGATAACGCGCGCCAGGCCAATGTGCTGGCGGCTTCGGCCCAGCAGGTGGCGGGCAAGGGCGGCGAAGTGGTCGAGCAGGTGGTGCGCACGATGGGCGCGATCAACAGTTCGGCGACCCGCATCGTCGATATCATCTCGGTCATCGACGGCATCGCCTTCCAGACCAATATCCTGGCGCTGAACGCGGCGGTGGAAGCGGCGCGCGCCGGCGAGCAGGGGCGCGGTTTCGCGGTGGTCGCGGGCGAGGTGCGCAACCTGGCGCAGCGCAGCGCCGCGGCGGCCAAGGAAATCAAGGTCCTGATCGACGACTCGGTCCAGAAGGTGCACCACGGCACCGAACTGGTCGATCAGGCCGGCGCGACCATGGCGGAAATCGTGCAGAGCGTCGGCCGCGTGACCGACATCATGGCCGAGATCACGGCCGCCAGCCAGGAGCAGACCGCCGGCATCGAACAGATCAACAGCGCGGTCACGCAAATGGACGAGGTGACGCAGCAGAACGCCGCGCTGGTCGAACAGGCCTCGGCGGCGGCGCAGTCCTTGCAGGAAGAAGCGGCGGCACTGGCGCAGGCAGTCGGCACCTTCAAGCTGGACGTGCAGGCGGGAACGGCGCCGGGCGCGGCGCGGGGCCCGGCAAGCGCGGTGCGCGCTCCGGCAGCGTCCGCGCGGCCTGCCAGGGCGCAGGCGCGCATCGCAAGCAGGACGCCCGCAGCGGCACCGGCGCGCAAGCCGGCCAAGGCCCAGGCGGCGGAAGCGACTGAAGGCTGGGAAGCGTTTTAAGGGCGTGGCAGGGCGGGGGGCAGCCGTGGGCTGCGCCGTCCGGCCGCACCATCGGCAAGGCAGCGCCCTGGACGGCCGCTGCCTTTTTTCATGCGCGGCGCTGGGCGCCGCCCGCCTTATTCCAGGACGATGACGAGCGCGGCCAGGCCGAGGCACAGGCCGACGGCGACGCCGACCCGGGCGCGCAGGCGCCGACCGTTGGCGACGAGCGACTTGGCGATGCTGCGCTTCGGGGCATTCGGATTGCTCCGGTCGACCGTGGCCGCATGGATGTTCGGGTGTGAATGTTCGGTGTTCATGGTGGTCTCCTTTTGCCGTCTCCAGCGGAGACAGGCGGTCGATGGTGGTGTCTGGTTCGTAGCGGATGCCGGCAGCCGAGCGCGCCACACGCGCCGCGCCTGCCGTTCAGGCAGGCCGGACGGCGCTGTGCGAAACGGATCTCGCGAACGGCTGGCGGCCGGCAGCCGGCATGGCCGGCGCCGCGCTCGCGTCGCGAGCGGCGCAGGTGGACAAGGTACGCATGACGTCGCTGTGCAGCGCTGTGTGCAAGCCAGTGTACAAATAAGTGGTGGCGGACATGCAGTACCAGTAGCGTCTCACATCAAAAATCCAGTCCGCAATACGCGCCGTGCCGGCAGCGCATCGGATGTTGTCTATTTTACATGTACCAGTGTCGATTTCAAGGGGCGCACAATTGCTTGTGATTTCAAGTGCTTTCCTCTAAACAACAATATCCGGCCACATTCGCCCGCTGTCAAGCGAATGTTCGCAAGCGTCGGTGATATCCGACACCGCCCATGCCGATGGGACTGTCAGGACCGGTCACAGGCAGTCGAAGTTCGCAACATGATGCAAAAAAAAGGGAGTCATTGCATTTTTTGTATCATATCGCGCCGGTCTGGCTTTTCCGGGAGTGCGACCGTTTCGTGATGTAGGCCAGAACAGGTCTTGTACGAAGCAAGCGTCGCCCTAGACTGGGTGTAGCGTCCCGGCGGGGCCGGGATGCACGTCATTTGCGAAGGAGCGATCATGCGTCCCCTCAGTATGCTGGTTGTCGGGTCCCTTTTGCTGCTGGTGGCCGAGTCGGCGGCCCAGACGCGTTCCACGCCGTCCAGCGCCAATCCGGCGCTCTCGAGCGTGCAGGTGAGCGCCCCGGCGCGCGCGCCGCGGGTCTACCAGGAACAGCTCGATGCCGTGCGCGGCGTCTACGCCATGTCCAACGGCTGGCGCATGAAGGTCGAGCCGGCCGCCGGCGGCATCTGGGCGCGGATCGACCGCCGGCCTGCGATGTACCTGGTTGCGCTGTCTCCCAATAACTACGCCTCGCGCGACGGCGGCATGGCGATGGAATTCCAGCGCGGGGAGAGCGGTGACGACATGCTGATGCGCTACGTGCCCGATCGGCGCCTGGCACAGGTGATCGTGGTCGAGGCCAGGCTGGCGCAGCGCTGAATGCCCGCCATGCGGCCGGTGCGGAAACAGAAACGCCAGCCCGGAGGCTGGCGCTTCTGCTGATTCTGGTAGGCCGTGCTGGGCTCGAACCAGCGACCAACGGATTAAAAGTCCGCTGCTCTACCAACTGAGCTAACGACCCGAAAGAAGCAAGATTATAGGCGGCGCCGCGCTCGCTGTCAAATGCTGCGCGACATCACCGAGGACATCGCGGCGCACGCGCGGGTTTACTTCAGCGAGGCCAGGCGGTCTTTCGCGGTCTTGGCGGCGCTCGATTCGGGATACTTCGACACCAGCTGCTGCAGCGCCTTCCTGGCGTTCTTGTTGTCTTTCAGCAGGGCATAGCTGCTGCCGATGTTGAGCATCGCGTCCGGCACCTTGGGGCTGCCGGCGTAGGTCGTGGTGACGACTTCCTGGGCGGCGATCGCCTTCTTGTAGTCGCCCAGCGCGAAATAGGCATTGCCCAGCCAGTACTGCGCGTTGGCTGCGTAGGCCGAATCCGGGTAGCGGCGCACGAAATCCTGCAGGGCGGCGCTGGCGGCCTTGTAGTCGCCGGTCTGGAAGATCCCGGTGGCGCTGTCGTAGGCGGTTTTTTCGGACGGCAGCACCGAGGCGACCTGGCCGTCCACGGTTTCCTGCTGCGGCTCGACCTTCCTGAGACGCGTGTCGAGATCGGCGTAGAGCTGCTTCTGGCTTTCCTGGGTGCGGCTGACCTGGTTGGCCAGGACTTCGATCTGGCCGCGCAGGCGTGCGATTTCCTGCATGGTCTGCTCGTGCTGGTTCAGCATGTCGATCTGGATGGTCTTGTCCGACTTGGTCTCGATGCGGGCGTTCAGGTCGCGGGCGATGGCGTCGACCTTGGCGCGCAGGTCGAGGATGGCCTTGCGCGCTTCTTCGTCGTCGAGCAGGCCGGCTTGCGCCTGCAGCGGCATCCAGGCCGCCAGGATCAGGCAGGCAAGACGGGTCGGGGACAGTTTCATCATGGCAGGGTTCTTTCCGGTTGCAAAGTAAAGCGGGGCGGATGCAGTCTGCACTGCTGTCCGCCCCGCTGTCAATCAGCCGAGTCTTAAAACCTCCCGGCGTGATCGTGAAGGATTACTGGTAGACGATGTCAGCGCGGCGGTTTTCAGCCCAGGCTTCTTCGTTGCTGCCCATTGCCTTCGGCTTTTCTTCGCCCAGCGACACGGCTTCCATCTGGTTGTCCGACACGCCCAGCGCGGCCATCGCACGACGGACGGCTTCGGCACGCTTCTGGCCCAGGGCCAGGTTGTACTCGGTGCCGCCGCGCTCGTCGGTGTTGCCCTGGATCAGGACCTTGCGGCCGTTGTTCTTGGTCAGGTAGCCCGCGTGGTTGGTCACGACCGGCTGGCCGTCTTCGCGCACGACGAAGCTGTCGTAGTCGAAGTAGACGCTGCGGTTGGCCAGCACGCCCTGCGGATCGTTGAGCGGATCGACGTTGCCGGTTTCGACCGGGCGGACGACGCGCTCAGGCTCGGCCTGGGCGACCGGTGCCGGGGTCGGGGTCTTTTCGACCACCGGGGTTTCCTGCAGCTTGGTCGACGAGCAGGCGGTCAGCAGGACGGCCGAAGCGATGAGGGCTACTTTCTGGAAGTTGCGCATGGTTTTTCTCCTTGTCTATTAAAGTTTTACTACTTTTTACTTCATGAAGGGACCCCAGCTGGGCTCCCGAATGTTTCCCGCATTGGTGCTCAAGCGCTGCTTGATCCGTCCATCCACCGAGACCACGGCCAGCGAGGCACGCCCGCCGCCTTTGATCGCATACATGATGTACTTGCCGTTAGGCGAAAAACTCGGTTCGGTGGCCCCATCGGCCAGGCGCAGCTCCTGGCCGCTGGCCAGGTTCATCGCATAAAGGGAAAACGTGCCGTTGCGCTGGGAAATCCAGGCGAGGGTCTTGCCGTCAGGCGAGACGCGTGGGCTGATGTTGTAATTGCCGTTGAAGGTCACGCGGGTGGCATTGCCGCCCGCGGCGCTCATCTTGTAGATCTGCGGACCGCCGCTGCGGTCGCTCATGAAGTAAATGGTCTGGCCGTCCGCCGAGAACTGCGGCTCGCTGTCGATCGCCGGGTTGTTGGTCAGGCGGCGATGGCCGCTGCCATCCGAACCCACGGTGTAGATTTCGGTATTGCCATCCTTCGACAGGGCCACGGCCAGCAGGTTGCCGTTCGGGGCCCAGGCCGGGGCCGAATTGTTGCCCTTGACGTTGGAGATCACGTTGCGCTTGCCGGTGCGCAGGTCCTGCAGGTAGACCACCGGCTTGCGGTCTTCCAGCGAGACGTAGGCGACCTTGGTGCCGTCCGGCGACCAGGCCGGCGAGATGATCGACTCGCGGCCGTAGGCGGCCACGATCTCGTTCTCGCCGTCGGCGTCGGCCACCACCAGGGCGTGCTGCTTGCCGGTGTCCTTGACGTAGGCGATCCGGGTCGAGAAGATGCCGCGCACGCCGGTCAGCTTTTCGTAGACGTCGTCGGCGATGCGGTGCGCCTGCAGGCGGGTGAACTGCGGCTGCACTTCGCCGCCCAGTTGCGAGATCGGCGCACCCTTGATGGTGTCGTGCAGCTTGTAGCGGATCGCGAAGCGGCCGTCCGGCTGCCTGCTCACGCTGCCGACCACCAGGGCGTCCGCGCCCTGGGCCCGGAAGGCGGCCAGGTCGATGCTGGCGCTGTCGCTGATGGTCTGGCCGGCGTCGATCACCTTGAACACGCCGCTGCGCTCGAGGTCGGCGCGGATGATGTCGGAGACGTCGGCGGGGGCGATGCCTTCGTCGGCGAAGGCGGCCACCGCGACCGGGATCTGGTTGCTGCCGACACCGGCGATTTCCACCTTGATCTGGGCCTGGGTGGCGGTTCCCATCAGCAGGGTGGCGCTAAACAGCAGGTAATGGAGTTTTTTCATCATCTGTTCCTGAAGCTAATCAGTCGTAATCTTTCATCGAGAAGTTGACGTCGAGCGTGCGTTCCACCGTCCCGTCCTTTTTCTTGGGAAGCGGGGATGCCTTTTTGATACCATTTTCCACTGCTCTGTCAAACTCAGGCACACCGCTGCTTTTTACCAGGCGTACCGACATGATTTCGCCGGTCGGCAACTGCTCGACCTTGAACACGGCCTTCGGGTTGCCCGGCATCGAGGTGCCGCCGCCGTAGGCGGTGGCGCTCTTGATGGCGGCGGTGATCGCGGCAACGTAGCCGGCGTCGGCCTTCGGCGCGGTCGACTTCGCGGCAGTGCCGGTGCTGCCCATCGCCCCCGAAATACGCTTGAGTTCGTCCTGGGCGATTTTCGCGAGCTTGGCGGCCTCGGCCTTTTCCTTGGCCGCTTTTTCCTTGGCGGCCTTGGCGGCCGCGAGCTTCTCGGCCTTTTTCTTTTCCTCGGCTTCCTTCTTCGCGAGTTCCTTCTTCTTTTCCTCGGCTTCTTCGCGCGCTTTCTTTTTCTGTTCGGCGAGTTCCTGCTTGCGCTCTTCTTCCTTGCGCAGGCGTTCCTGGCGTTCTTCACGCTCCCTTTGCTCGGCCGCCTCGCGCTTTTCCTGTTCCCTGCGCTTTTCCTGTTCCTTGCGCTCTTTCTCGCGTTTCAAGTTGATGTCCGGCGGCGGCGTCGGCGCCGGGCGCTCCACCGGCGGCGGCTCGACCGGGCGCGGCGGCGGCGCCGGCTCCGGCTCGGGTGCGGGCTCAGGCTCAGGCTCGGGCGCGGGCGGCGGCGGCAAGGTCGGCGCGGCGGCGCTCTGGACCGACATGTCCCAGACTTCGGCCTCGACCGCGACCGGTTCGTTGCTCTGCCAGCTGATGCCGAACCACAGGAAGCCGATCAGGACGGCGTGCACGGCCACCGCCAGCAGGAAGGCCGGCAGTCGGCTCGGTTCTGGCGGCACGCGGTAGGGCGCGCCGGCGGTGGCTGGCTTCATTGCTGACATAGGATTAGGCACCGGGCGTCATTTGGTGGCGAGGCCCACCCGGTTGATGCCCATCTTCTTCGCTTCCGAGATCAGCTGGATCACATCGTCGTACTTGCTGTCGCGGTCACCCTCGATCAGGACCGGATAGTCGGGATGTTCCTCGTGCAGGGCGCGCAGGCGCTCGAGCAGGGCGGTGCGGTCGGCCACGTCTTCGAGGGCGAGCTTCTGCTTGCCGCCGACGCCGATCGACAGGCGGTTGTCGGCCTGGACCGAGATCCGGATATAGGTATCCGGCGGCAGCGCGGTCTTCTCCGCGCTCGGCAGGTTGACCACGCTTGGCACCTCGTTGGCCGGCACCGCCATGAAAATGATGAGCAGCACCAGCATCACGTCGATGTAAGGCACGACGTTGATCTCGGACTTGAATTTGCGCTTGCGTCCGCCGCGCAGGCTGCTGCTGGAAAAGGCCATCACCAATCTCCTTCGTCAGCGCGCCTGGCGCTGCAGGATGTTCGAGAATTCCTCGACGAAGCTCTCGAAGCGGATCGCCAGGCGGTCGATATCGTGGGTGAAGCGGTTGTACGCCACCACCGCCGGAATCGCGGCGAACAGGCCGATCGCGGTCGCGATCAGCGCTTCGGCGATGCCGGGTGCGACCACGGCCAGGGTGGCCTGCTGCACGTTGGCCAGGCCGCGGAAGGCGTTCATGATGCCCCACACGGTGCCGAGCAGGCCGATGTAGGGCGAGACCGAGCCGACCGAGGCCAGGAAGTTCAGGTGGATGTCGAGTGCGTCGAGTTCGCGCTGGAAGGCGGCGCGCATGGCGCGGCGCGAACCGTCCAGCACCGGGCCCATGTCGATGGCGTCGCGCGCGGCCTGCTTGCCCTTGATGAACTCGCCCATGCCGGCTTCGAAGATGCGGGCCAGCGGGCCGCTCTGGTCGCGCTGTGCGCTGGCGCTCTGGTGCAGGGTGTGCAGGTTGCCGCCGGCCCAGAAGCTGCGTTCGAACTGCTCGGTCTGGCCGCGCGCGGCGCGCAAGGCGAATACCTTGCGGAAGATATAGGTCCAGCTCACGATCGAGAGGATCAGCAGCAGGGCCATGATCAACTGCACCAGCGGGTGGGCGTTGAAGATCAGGGCGGTCAACGAAAGGTCTGGAGTCTCGGTCATCGGTCTTGGGTCGGTTGTCTTGTGTCTTTTGAACTGAGCGGGCGCCTATGCGGCGCGCATTTTATCAGCAGCATGATCGGGAAGCGAACGGGGGCGCATGGTGGCGATGTCGACGCAGCCGACCTTGACGCTGGCCGTGGTCAGCAGCCGCTCGCCGTTCCAGGCCTGCTGGGCGAACTGGACCGACGCCCGGCCGAGCTTTTCGACGGTGGTGCGAATGGTCAGCACGTCGTCCAGCCGGGCCGGCGCATGGTAGTCGAGGGAGACGTTCTTGACGACAAAGGCGGCGCCATCGGCCTCCAGCAATGCCCCCTGGCCGACGCCGGCCGCGCGCAGCCACTCCGTGCGCGCCCGTTCGAAGAATTTCAGGTAATTGGCGTAAAACACGATGCCACCGGCGTCGGTATCTTCGTAATAGACCCTGACTGTCCAGTCAAAAGCTGAAGGCATTTCCCCTGCCGTTAAGTGTAATTTGGAAACATTTTACGCGATTTTTGCTATCCTTATGTACGCTTACGAACATAAGGAAGCAATATGGTCGGGCGTGCCTTTCGTTCAAGGCAGCTACGGTGCGCAGTAGTAGACGTGAAACATAGCCGAAAGGCCAATTACTGTAACACTTTCTCACAATTGCAGAGCGCGCGGTACATGTGGCAGCGGCGCCCGGCGGACATCAGCTGCGCTTGATGGCGAACGGCGAGAAGCCCTGGCAGGTCGGCATCAGTTCGATGCTGTTGACGTTGACATGCGGCGGCAGGGTGGCGATCCAGTAGGCGGTGTTCGCGATGTCTTCGGCGCTCAGGGGCAGCGTGCCTTCGTAGACCTTGGCCGCGGCGGCGGCGTCGCCCTTGAAGCGCACGTTCGAGAATTCGGTGCCGCCGCACAGGCCCGGCGCCAGGTTGGTGGCGCGCACGCCGGTGCCGGCCAGGTCGGCGCGCAGGTTCAGGGTGAACTGCTCGACGAAGGCCTTGGTGGCGCCGTAGACGTTGCCGCCGGGGTAGGGGTAGTGGCCCGCCACCGAACCGAGGTTGATCACCAGGCCGCTGCCGCGCGCGACCATGCCCGGCAGCACCGCGCGGGTCATCGCCGCCAGGCCCTGGCAATTGGTGGCGATCATGGTGTCCCAGTCTTCCAGCGGCACTTCATGGGCCGGCAAGGTGTTCAGCGCCAGGCCCGCATTGTTGATCAGCACGTCGATCTCGCGCCAGCCTTCCGGCAGTCCGGCCAGCGCGGCCTCGATCGAGGCGCGGCTGGTGACGTCCAGCGTGACCGGCAGGGCGGCCTCGCCCAGTTCGCGCGCGAGTTCGGCGATGCGCTCGGTGCGGCGCGCGGCCAGGATGGCGCGGTGGCCGTTGCGGACGAAAGTGCGCGCCATCGCGGCGCCGAAGCCGGCCGAAGCGCCGGTGATAAAGACGATCATGGTGGTCCCGGGAAGCAGAGGAGCTGAAAATTGTAGCCGAAACCGCCACAAGCCTGCTGGCCGCCCGCGCGCCATCGGCAGGCTTGCAAGGAAGACAGCACTTTCCTTGCCCTAAGAGGCCCGGATCACATACAATCGTCCTAATTCACGTCTCACGTAACTGGCGAAACACCGTGCGCGCGACATCGCGCCGCGCACGGCAAAAGGTGGACATCCACCGGGGAACCTGAGACGCCATTCGCCGTTCGCCTGGGCAGCCACCAACTGGACCGTGTCCTTGCGCGGGCTGCCTGTGCGCCTGCCGGTCCCGCCACTGACGCGCTGCCCGTTGCCTGGTATTTCTCTCGATTGGAGTTTTACATGTTTGCCAAAGACCATACGCTCGCCAATGTCGACCCGGAACTGTGGGATGCCATCCAGAAGGAAAACGTTCGCCAGCAAGACCACATCGAACTGATCGCTTCGGAGAACTACACCTCGCCGGCCGTGATGGAAGCGCAGGGTTCGCAACTGACCAACAAGTACGCCGAAGGCTATCCGGGCAAGCGCTACTACGGCGGCTGCGAATACGTCGACGTCGCCGAACAGCTGGCGATCGACCGCCTGAAGCAACTGTTTGGCGCCGAAGCCGCCAACGTGCAGCCGAACTCGGGCTCGCAGGCCAACCAGGGCGTGTTCTTCGCCATGCTCAAACCCGGCGACACCATCATGGGCATGTCGCTGGCCGAAGGCGGCCACCTGACCCACGGCATGGCGCTGAACATGTCGGGCAAGTGGTTCAACGTCGTTTCCTACGGCCTGACCGAGCAGGAAGACATCGACTACGAGGCCATGGAACGCCTGGCTCGGGAGCACAAGCCGAAGATGATCATCGCCGGCGCCTCGGCCTTTGCCCTGCGCATCGACTTCGAGCGCTTCGCCCGCATCGCCAAGGAAGTCGGCGCCTACTTCATGGTCGACATGGCCCACTACGCCGGCCTGATCGCCGCGGGCGAGTACCCGAACCCGGTGCCGCACGCCGACTTCGTCACCTCGACCACCCACAAGTCGCTGCGCGGCCCGCGCGGCGGCATCATCCTGATGAAGGCCGAGTACGAGAAGCAGATCAATTCCGCGATCTTCCCGGGCATCCAGGGTGGCCCGCTGATGCACGTGATCGCCGGCAAGGCCGTGGCATTTAAAGAGGCGCTGTCGCCGGAGTTCAAGGAATACCAGAAGCAGGTGGTCAAGAACGCCGCGGCGCTGGCCAACACCCTGACCGAGCGCGGCCTGCGCATCGTCTCGGGCCGTACCGAATCGCACGTGATGCTGGTCGACCTGCGCGCCAAGGGCCTCACCGGCAAGGAAGCCGAAGCGATCCTGGGCCAGGCCCACATGACCTGCAACAAGAACGGTATTCCGAACGACCCGCAGAAGCCCTTCGTCACCTCGGGCATCCGCCTGGGCAGCCCGGCTTTCACCACCCGTGGCTTCAAGGAAGAAGACGCGGTCAAGGTGGGT
This sequence comes from Massilia sp. UMI-21, assembly GCA_015277795.1. Lineage (NCBI taxonomy): Bacteria > Pseudomonadati > Pseudomonadota > Betaproteobacteria > Burkholderiales > Oxalobacteraceae > Massilia > Massilia sp. UMI-21. Next base: position 1,993,824 of record CP063848.1, read on the forward strand.
CACCTGATCGCCGACGTGCTGGATAACCCGCACGACGCCGCGACCATCGAGCGCGTGAAGGCGGAAGTCAAGCAGCTGACCGACAAGTATCCGGTCTACGCCGCTTGAGCTGAACCTTGGGCAACCCGGGGCTGCAGGCTGTTGCTGCAACGCGCAGCCCCTTTTCAAGAAGCACCCCGGCGCCATGAAATGTCCGTTCTGCCAGCATGAAGATACCCAGGTCCTCGACACCCGCGTGTCCGAGGAGGGGGACGCCATCCGCCGGCGCCGGCGCTGCGCGAAGTGCGACAAGCGCTTCACCACCTACGAGCGGATCGAACTGTCGATGCCGATCATCGTCAAGAAGAACGGCAGCCGCACCGAGTTCTCGTCCAACAAGCTGCGCGACAGCCTGATGCTGGCGCTGCGCAAGCGCCCGGTGGCCGCCGAGGCCATCGACACCGCGGTCGCGACCATCGAAGAAAAGCTCCTGACCAGCGGCCGGCGCGAGGTGGACACCGGCTATGTCGGCGAGCTGGTGATGCAGGAGCTCAAGCGCCTGGACAAGATCGCCTACATCCGCTTCGCCTCGGTCTACAAGAACTTCGAAGACCTGGCCGAGTTCCAGGAAGCGCTGGCCGAAGTGGGCCACCCGCGCAAGTAATTCCCCCCAATACACGCACTCAGCAGTTCCCCCGACACGATTGCGCCAGCTCACTGCTGGCCTGTGCCCGCCTGATAACTTCGCAGCTCGGTTGGTCAACGCTGTCGAGGGAGGCATATGGTGCGGAGGCGGGCGCAGTCGCTGGGATTCACCTTGGTCGAAGTGCTGGTGGCCCTGTTCGTGCTGGCGGTCGGGATCGTCGGCGCGGGCGCCGCGCAACTGAGCGCCGAACGCACGCGCCAGCAGTCGGCACTGATGTCCGAGGCGGCCCAGCTGGCGGCGGCGCTGGCCGCGCGCATGCAGGTCAATCCGGCCGTCGCGCAATTGCCCGATGGCGCCAATCCTTATCTGGACTTCGCCTACGACGCGGCCGACGGGCCGCCCGCCGCCGGGGTGCTCTGTTTCGGCGGCGCGGCCTGCACGCCGGCCCAGCTGGCCGCGTTCGACCTGCATGACATCCGCCAGGCGGTGCATGCGCAATTCCCTCGCGGGCGCATCGCCGTGTGCCGCGACGGGTCGCCGTGGGACAGCGCCCGCCGGCGTTATCGCTGGCGCTGCGACGGTGACGCGGATGCGCTGCCGGTCGTCAAGCTGGGCTGGCAGGGCAGCGGCGACGGGCCCGGCTATGTCGGGGTGATCCGATGAGCGCCGGCGCGCCCCGCCAGCGCGGCATGACGATGCCCGAACTGCTGGTCGCCATGGCGATCGGCCTGGGGGTGCTGCTCGCCGGCGCCAGCCTGTTCATCTGGGCCAGCCGGAGCTTCGCCGCGCAAGCGGAAACGGCCGCCATGGACGATGCCGGCCGCTATGCGCTGGAAGCGATTGCCCGCGCGGTAAGGCAGTCCGCCGCGGTCGACTGGGAGGGCCAGGCCGACGGGCCGGATCCGTCCGCCCCCGCGCGCCTGGCCGGCCTCGACGCCCGCAGCGTGAGCAAGGCCGGCGTCGCGATCGACAATTCCAGCACCCAGGCCGTCAATGGCAGCGACGTGCTGGCGGTCCGTTTCCCGGGCACGGGCGCCGCGCCCAACGGCGACGGCACCACGCTCGACTGCGCCGGCTTCAGCGTGCACCGCGACGAAGAGGGCTGGAGCATCTTCTACGTCGCCCGCAATGCCCAGGGTGAGGCCGAGTTGCGCTGCAAGTACCGGGGCGCCAGCGCCTGGTCGGCCGATGCGGTGGTCGGCGCGGTCGACAGCTTCCAGGTGCTGTATGGGCTGGACGGCGACGCCGACGGCGCCCCGGAGCGCTACGTGAACGCCAGCGCGCTGGCCGGGCTGGACGCCGGCCTGGTGCTGGCCGGCGCCACCGCGGCCGAGCGCGAGGCCGACCTGCGCCGGCGCACCCACTGGAAGCAGGTGGCGAGCGTGCGCGTGGCCCTGCTGCTGCATGGCCCGGCCAGCCCGCTGGCGGGCGCACGCGACACGGTCTACGACCTGTTCGGAAGCGACTATGGCGAGCTGGCCGGTGGCGACGACGCCGGCACGCGCCTGGGCGAAGACCTGTTGTCGGGTGCGGAGCCGCCGCGCTACCGCAAGGTGTTCGGCACCACGATCGCGCTGCCGGCGCGCAGCCGCTGAGGCCCGCATGACGATACCCGCCCCGCATGCATCGCGTCGCGGCCGGCAGCGCGGTGTCGCGCTGCTGACCGCCATGCTGCTGATGCTGGCGATCCTGGCGACCGGCCTGGCCGCCGCGCGCACGGCCATCAACGGCGCCCGCGCCGCCGGCCACGAGCGCGACCGCATGCTGGCCCTGCACGGCGCCATGGCGGCGCTGGCGGACGCCGAGCACGATATCGAAGGCGGCGCCGACCCAGGCTCGGCGCGCGCGGCGGCGCTGGCCGGCGCCACTCCGGCCGCGTTCGCCGCCGGCTGCGGGGGCGGCGCACCTTATGACGGCCTGTGCGAGGGGGCCGTTGACGCCGGCGACATCTTCGCCGCGCTGGCCGATGCGGACGGGCCGGCGGTCGCGCTCGGCACCTTCACCGGCGCCCGCATGCCGGCAGGCGCGGGCGGGCAGGCGCCGCGCTATCTCATCGAGCGCATGCCGGCCGCCGGCGGCAGCCTGCTGTACCGGGTATCCGCGCTCGGCTTCGGCAGCGCGGCGACTACCCAGGTGGCGATCCAGGCCTACTACCGCAAGCTGCCGGCCGCCAGCGCTCCCGCGCAAGCGCTGCCGGACGCAGCGCAGGCCGGGCCACCGCCCTTGCCGGGCACGCCCGGCGGCCCGGGCCTCCGCGTCGGCTGGCGCGAAATCGGCAACTGGCAGGAAACCCTAGCGGCAAGGAGCGAAGCGCAATGAAACGACAGCACGGATTCACCCTGGTCGAGGTCCTGGCGGTGCTGGCGATCGTGTCGATCCTGGCGGCGATCGCCTATCCGGGCTATGCACGCCATGTGCGCAAGACCCGCAGGGTCGAGGCGCAGCTGGCCCTGGTCGAGGCCATGCAGCGGCAGGAGCAGTACCGCGCGTTGCACCATACCTATGTCGCCTTCTCCGCGTCGGCCGGCGATGCCGACGGCGCCGATGGCGCCGATGGCGCCGATGGCGGGGGATTTCGCTGGTGGCTCGGCGCGCGGCCCGAGGACAGCGCCTACGAGCTCGACGGGCGCCCCTGCGACGGCGAGGAGCTCAGCCAGTGCATCGAGCTGCGCGCCCGGCCGGGCACGGACAGGGTCGACGCCGGGTTCACCGACCCGGACTGCGGCACGCTCAGCTTCGACAGCACCGGCGCGCAGGGCGCGAGCGGCGCGGCAGCACGCTGCTGGCCATGAGCCCGTGCAAGCGCGGCGGCGCCACCCTGGCCGAGCTCGCCGTGGTGCTGGCGATCGCCGCCGTCGCCTTCGCGCTGGCCGCGCCGGACCTGCACGCCCTGGTCGCCGCCCAGCAGCTGAGAGCCGTTTCCGGCGAGCTGCTCGACGCCCTTGCGACCACCCGGGCCCAGGCCATCGCCAGGGGCGAGCGGGTCAAGCTGGTGCCGCGCGACCCGCGGGGCAGCGACTGGACCCGGGGCTGGACGGTCTTCGTCGACCGCGACGGCGACCGCCAGCCGGGGCCGCCGGATGAGCTGATCGCGGTGCACGGGCCGCTGCCGCCGGGCCTGCAGGTCGGCTTTTCCTTCACCCAGTCTGCACCGCCGCAGTACATCGCCTACAATGGCGCCGGGCGCAGCTGCAGCGACAGCAACAGCGGCGCCTCCCGGCTCGGTACGCTCTCGCTGTTTCACGGCGGGCAGATCCGGCGTATTAAAATCAACATGCTCGGGCGCGTGCGGATGTGCAATCCGGCGCGCGACGACGGCTGCGACGGCCCGCAAGCGCCGTAGCAGGCTCCTCGACAGCGGAACGAAAGACTTTGGCAAACGACAGCGCACAGATCCTCAACGACAACGACGGCATGGCGCTGGCGCTGGCCTGGGCCGCGCGAGGCATGTATCTCACCGCGCCGAATCCGCGCATCGGCTGCGTGATCGTGCGCGACGGCGCCGTGATCGGCGCCGGCCATACCCAGCCGGCCGGCCAGGCCCACGCCGAGATCGGGGCGCTGCGCGATGCGGCGCGGCGCGGCATTGACGTGCGCGGCGCCACCGCCTACGTGACGCTGGAGCCGTGCAGCCACCACGGGCGCACGCCGCCATGCGCGGATGCGCTGGTGCAGGCCGGGCTGGGGCGGGTGGTGGCGGCCATGACCGACCCCAATCCCCTGGTCGCCGGCCGCGGCCTGGCCCGGCTGCAGGCGGCGGGCATCGCCGTCACGTCCGGCGTGCTGGCCGACCAGGCCCACGAGCTGAACATCGGCTTTTTCTCGCGCATGCGGCGCGGCCTGCCCTGGGTGCGCCTGAAAGTCGCGGCCAGCCTGGACGGCGCCACCGCACTGGCGGACGGCGAGAGCCAATGGATCACCGGGCCCGAGGCCCGCGCCGACGGCCATGCCTGGCGCGCCCGCGCGCAGGCGATCCTGACCGGCATCGGCACCGTCAAGGCCGACGACCCGCAGCTCACCGTGCGCGGCATCGACACGCCGATGCAGCCGCGCCGCGTGATCGTCGACAGCCGGCTCGAGATCGACCTCGCCGCCCGCATCCTGCAGGGCGAGCCGTGCTGGATCGTCGCCGCCGTCGACGTGCAGGAACGATGCGCCGAAAAAGCGGCGGCGCTGCGCGCGGCGGGCCATGAGGTGATCGTGCTGCCGAACCCGCAGGGCAAGGTCGACCTGCCGGCCCTGATGCGCGAGCTCGGCCGGCGCGAGATCAACGAAGTGCACGTGGAAGCGGGATCGAAACTGAACGCATCGATGGTGCGCGAAGGCTGCGTCGACGAACTGCTGGCCTACCTGGCGCCGAGCCTGATCGGGCCGGGGCAGGGCATGTTCGACCTGCCGCCGCTGGCGCGGCTTGGCGATCAGCGCCGGCTGCGCTTCCACGACGTGGCGCGGATCGGCGCGGACCTCCGCATCCTGGCGCGCTTCGCCGCACCTGACACTGAACACCAACACTGAGGAAGAAGTCCACATGTTTACTGGAATTGTCGCCGCCGTCGGCACCATCACGTCGGTCAAGCCGCTCGAAGGCGGTTCTTTCGCGGGCGTGCGCCTGGAAGTCGACGCCGGCCCGCTGGCGCTGGGCGATGTCGCGCTGGGCGACTCGATCGCCATCAACGGCGCCTGCATGACCGTGGTGGCCAAGACCGGGCAAGGCTTCACCGTCGACGTCTCGCGCGAAAGCCTGAACAAGACCGTCGGGCTGGAAGCGCCCGGCGAAGTCAACCTGGAAAAGGCGCTGACCCTGGCCGAGCGCCTGGGCGGCCACCTGGTGTCCGGCCACGTCGACGGACTGGGCACCGTGCACAGCTTCGAGCCGGTGGGCGAATCGCGCGAACTGGTGATCGATGCGCCCTGGGAGCTGGCCAAGTTCCTGGCCTACAAGGGATCGGTGGTGGTCAACGGCGTGTCGCTGACCGTCAACCGCGTGGAAGACCTCGAGGCTGAAGGCGGCAAGGTATGCCGCTTCTCGATCAACCTGATTCCGCACACGATCGAGGTCACCACCCTGAAGCACTTGCAGGCCGGCTCGCAGGTGAACCTGGAGATCGACCTGATCGCGCGCTACGTGGAGCGCATGCTGTCGGCGAAGGGGTGAATCGTCGGGTGGGCGTTATCGGTTCCATGCTCGTGCACGACGATCTTGCTGCTGGTTGAACGCGTGGGCGGACATCCGCCCACCCTACACAGTCAACCGCCTGGCGCTGCGCTCCCGGTTCCGGACGCCGCCACGGCAGTCGCCGTCGGCGCCTCCGGATTCAAGACCACCTGCACGTAGTTCTGTTCGTTGAAGTAGCGCCGCGCCGCCACCCGGATATCCTCGGCGCGCAGGGCCTGCACCTGCTGCTCGACCTGCAGGATCGATGCCGGGTCGGTGCCTTCGCTGAGCGCCGTCTGCAGGTGTCCCAGCCAGTAGCCGTTCTCGCGCAGCGAGCGGCGGTGGTTCTGGATCCAGTTGCTCTTCACCTTGTCCAGGTCGGCCGCCTGCGGGCCATCGCGCTGCAGCTTTTCGATCTCGGCGAAGGTCGCCGCGATCACCTTGTCCACATGTTCCGGTCCGGTGGGCAGGGTCACGCCGATCGAGTAGTGCCCGTAGGGGATCTTGCTCAGCACACCCGAGGCGCCGCCGCCGTAGATCAGCGCCATTTTCTCGCGCAGCACATCGATGATGCGCAGGTTGAGCACCTCGAGCAGGGCCGACAGGCGCAGCTGTTCGGCTTCGCTGAATTCGGCCGCGCCGGTAAAGGTCAGCGAGATCGTGCTCTTCGGCTCGGAGCCGCTGCGCACCTCGCGCTTGACCACGCCTTGCGCCGGGCGCAGGCCGACGTCGCGGTAGGCCACGGTGAGTTCCGGCGTCGGCAGGCTGCCCAGGTAGGTCGCCAGCAGGGGCTTGATCGTGGCCACGTCGAAACTGCCGACCAGGATGAAGCTCAGGTCGCGGGCGGAGGAGAAGCGCTGGCGGAAGATCTCGATGCTGCGGTCGAGGTCGATCTGCTCGTATTCTTCCGCCTTCAGGGTGCGCGGGGCGCGCGGATGCTTGTTGTACAGCGCCGCCATGACCGCGTCGCCAAAGTGCGCGCCCGGCTGGGCGGTCTGGTTGCGAGCCTGCTCGGCCTGCTTGCCGACGTAGGAGCGGAACAGGTCTTCGTCGCGCCGCACGTCCTGGAACTTCAGCCAGGTCAGTTGCAGCATGGTCTCGATGTCGGTCGCGCCCGAGGCGCCCACCACCACGTCGGTGTAGTTGGCCAGGCCGACGTTCACCTGGGCCGCCTTGCCGGCCAGGATCTTGCGCATGTCCAGCGGCGTGAAATCCTTCACGCCCATGCTGGCCACGATCGCGTTGGCGAAGCGCGCATTCAGGATGTCCTGGTCGCCGAACAGGCTCTGGCCGCCGAAGCGGGCCGCGCTCATCAATACCTGGTCGTTGCGGAAGTCGGTCGGCTTGAGGATCACCTTGACCCCGTTCGACAGGGTCAGGCGGGTCAGGCCGAGCGCTTTGTCGTGGGTCTCGGCCACGATGCTGCCTGCCTTGGGCGGGCGTTCCATCAGGCGTTTCGCCAGCGTCTTCTCGTCGCGCGGCTGCAGTTCGGCGCGCTGCGCCGCGGCCACCGCGCCCAGCAGCTGTGCGCCCTGCGGCGTCTCGGGACGGGTCACGCCGGTGTACAGCACCAGCTTGCCCGACGCGAGCGGGATGGTGCGGCGCGCATAGTCGTTGATCTCGGCGAGCGTGATGCCGGGCACCAGTTCCTTGACGTAGCGGTACTCGGTGTCGATGCCGGGAATCGCTTCCTGCTGCAGGAAATTGCGGATGTACTCGGCGGCATAGGTGCCCGAATCGCTCTTGGCGCGTTCGTTCCAGGCCTGTTCGTAGGTGCGCATCAGGTTTTTCTTGACCCGCTCGAGTTCGTCCGCGCTGAAGCCGAAGCGGCGCGCGCGCTCGTTTTCCTCGACCAGGGCGGTGAGGGCGGCTTCGGCGCCGCGCGGTCCGAGCGCGGCCGAGGCATTGTAGGAACGGTAGCGCGGGGTCAGCTTGCCGAGCGAGCTGCTGGCGCCCATGAAGGGCGGCTCCGGCAGCTGCGACAGCTCCTGCAGGCGCTGGTTCAGCATGCTCGAGAACATCGACTGCACCAGGTCGTCGCGGTAGGCGCGGACAGTGCCGGCCTCGACCACCGGCTGCACCGGGTAGCGGATCAGCACCGCATTGCCGGTCGCCTCGGGGTCGGTGACCACCAGGGCCTCGCTTGCCTGGCGCGTCGGGATCTCGGCATAGGCGCGCGGGCGCGCCGGGCTGGGATTCTTGAGGTGCGCGAAGTGCGACTTGACCAGCTTCTCGGCCCGGGCCGGGTCGATGTCGCCGACCACCACCACCGCCATCAGGTCGGGGCGGTACCAGTCGCGGTAGAAGCGCGTCAAGGCGTCAGGCTTGAAGTTGCGCAGCACCTCTTCGGTGCCGATCGGCAGGCGCTCGGCATACCTCGAGCCGTTGAAGATCGCCGGCATGATCTGCTTGCCCATGCGGTCCGAAGCGCCCTTGCCGAGGCGTAGCTCTTCGAGCACGATGCCGCGTTCCTTGTCGACCGCCTCCGGATCGAAGTCCAGGCCGTGGGCCCAGTCTTCCAGCACCTGGAAGGCCTTGGCCACGTGTTCCGGCTTGTCGGTCGGGATCGGCAGGATGTAGACGGTTTCGTCGAACGAGGTGTAGGCGTTCAGGTCGGCGCCGAAGCCGACCCCGATCGACTGCAGGTAGGACACCAGCTCATGCTTGCGGAAATGCGTGGAGCCGTTGAAGGCCATGTGCTCGACGAAATGGGCCAGGCCACGCTGGTCCTCGTCCTCGAGGATCGAGCCGGCCTTGACCACCAGGCGCAGTTCGAGCTTGCGTTCGGGGCGGGCATTGCGCTGGATGTAATAGGTGAGGCCGTTGGCGAGCTTGCCTACCTTGACCTGCGGACCGACCGGGATCGGGGCGTCCAGGCGCAAGGAACCGGCGGTCCGGGACGTGGCCCTGGCGCTGGGCGGCTCGGCTGTCGCGGGGGCTTGTGCGGCGGCCACCGGCACGGCCGCCAGCGATTGTACGCACAGCAGCGCGGCCAGGCAGTGGCCGATCAGGCCGAGGGGGCCGCGCAGGGGTTTCTTGCTCATCTGGAATCCGATTCTGGTGACGAGCACGCATTCTACCGCGCGTGCCGGCCGACGCTGTTGCGCCAAGGCCGTAGTATGTTCATACAGTAACGCGTCCCTTGGCCAGCAGTTGTGCCATTTCGTGGGCCGGCACCGGGCGGCTGTACAGGTAGCCCTGCATGACGTCGCAGCCGATGAGGCCCAGGAAGTCGCGCTGGCCCACCGTTTCCACGCCTTCGGCCACGACCGACAGCGCCAGGCCCTGGGCCAGCGCGATGGTGGCCTGGGCGATCGCCGCGCTGCGCTGCTCGACCGTGATGTTGCGCACGAAAGTCTGGTCGATCTTCAGTTTGTCGAGCGGGAAGCGCGACAGGTAGCCGAGCGAGGAATAACCGGTGCCGAAGTCGTCCAGCGAGAGCGACACGCCCATGGCGCGCAGCTCGGCCATCTGCGTCTCGGCCACGGCGCTGTCGCCCAGCATCACGCTCTCGGTCAGCTCCACCTCCAGGTAGCGCGGCGCCAGGCCGCTATCGAGCAGGGCCTTGCGCACGACGGCGCACACCGAGCCGGCCTTGAACTGGCTGGCCGAGACATTGACCGCCACCCGCACCGGCGGCAGGCCGGCGTTCTGCCAGGCCTTGTTCTGGAAGCATGCCTGGCGGATCACCCATTCGCCGATCGGGTGGATCAGGCCGGTATCCTCGGCCAGCGGGATGAAGTCGCCCGGCGGCACCACGCCGATTTCGGCGCTGCGCCAGCGCAGCAGGGCTTCCATCCCGACCACGCGGCCGTCGAGACGCGCAACCTGTGGCTGGTAGTGCAGGGCCAGCTCGTCGCGCTCGATGGCGCGCCGCAGACGCGTTTCCAGGGCCAGCCAGCGCAAGGCCTGCGCGTTCATCTCGCCCTTGAAGAAGCGGAACCCGTTGCGCCCCGCACCCTTCACCTCGGTCAGCGCGGCGTCGGCGGCTTTCAGCAGGTCGCCCGGGGCGTTGCCGTCGCGCGGGAAGATGCTGATGCCGACGCTGCCGGTCACCACCACGTCGTGCCCGCCGACCGAATGGGGCTGGGCGATGGCATCGATCAGGCGGCGCGCGGCCAGGATGATGTCCTCGTTGTCGCGGCAAGCGGTGAGCAGCAGGACGAACTCGTCGCCCGACAGCCGCGCCAGGGTGTCGGTGGGGCCGGCGATGTCGCCCACCCGGCGCGCCACCTCGCGCAGCACCGCATCGCCGGCCGCGTGGCCCAGGCTGTCGTTGATGCGCGACAGGCGGTCGACATTGAACATGAGCAGCGCGAGCTGGCCGTCGCCCTGGCGCGCGGCCGCCATCGCCTGCTGCAGGCGGTCGTTGAACAGCGAGCGGTTGGGCAGCAGGGTGAGCGCGTCGTGGTTCGACAGGAAGTCGAGCTGGTAGTGCGCGGCTTTCAGGGCCGACAGGTCGGTCGATACGGCCACGTAGGCCGTCAGCTTGCCGGCCTCGTCGCGCACGGCGCTGATGCTGGTGCGCGCCGGATAGACCTCGCCGTTCTTGCGCCGGTTCCAGATCTCGCCGCGCCACTGGCCGTCGTGTTCCAGGCACTGCCACATGGCGAGGTAGAAGCCGGCGTCATGGCGGCCCGAACGCAGGATGCGCGGGTTCTGGCCCAGCACCTCGGCTTCGCCGAAGCCCGTGATCTGCTCGAAGGCCGGATTCACCGCCACGATGTTGGCGTCGGCATCGGTCATCACGATGCCTTCCTGGGTGCTGTCGAACACCTGGCGCGCCAGTTCGAGGCGGTGCTCGCTTTCGCGCAGGGCATGGTCGGCGTCGGCGCGCGCCAGCGCTTCCAGCTGGAGCTGGGCCGCATGGCGCTGGATGAGGTCGTACAGGTTCAGGTTTTCATAGGCCACCGCCAGCTGGGCGGCCAGTGCGGTGGCCCAGCGTTCCTCTTCGTCGGTGAACGAGGGTGCGCCCGGGCGGCGCGCGCAGTACAGCCAGCCGTGCGGGTGCTGCAGGTCGTGCACCTGCAGGCCCAGGAAGCTGCCCATGGCCGGATGGCAGGACGGGATGCCGCCCAGCAGGGGATCGCCCTTGCTCAGGCGCAGCGGCGCCCGGGCGCGCAGCAGCATGCCGGGCAGTCGGGCTTCGTCGAGGGCGTGGGAGGCCAGCAGGCTGGGGGCGAGCGCCCAGGTGTCGAGGTGGCGCACGCTACGTTCGCCCCGGTCGAGCAGGCACAGGGCGGCAAAGTCGGCGTGCAGGACGCGCCGCGCGGCGTCGAGGAAGGAGGCGGCCAGGGTCTCGACGCGGCGCTCGCCGATCAGGGTCAGGCACATGCGTTCGAGTTCGGCCAGGCGCGCGCCCAGGTCGAAGGGAAGCGCACGTTCGCTTTCCTGGACCGGCGGCGCCGGCGGCGCGACGCCCTCGCGCATGCCCAGCTCGGCTCCGATGGCGCCCAGGATCTGCTGCGGGTCGGCCGGCTTGGACAGGACGGTGGCGACGCCGCAGCGCGCCGCCATCGCCCGGGTCTCGCGTTCCGCGTAGACGGCCGAAAAGAAAATCACGCGGATGCTGCGCAGGTCGGCATCGCGGCGCAGCTGCTGTACCAGTTCGTAGCCGTCCATCACGGGCATCAGCAGGTCGGTGATGATCAGGTCGGGGCGTTGTGCGCGTGCCAGCGCCAGGGCCTGGGCGCCGTCCTCCGCTTCGAGCAGCCGGTGGCCGGTGTAAGCGATCAGCGCCTTGAGGAAGGCACGGTTGCTCGGCCGGTCGTCGACGACGAGGATCGTGGCCATTCAGCGCCGCCTTTGCGCAGAAAGGCTGCATGGATCGGGCGGATGGCGGACGACCATCATGGCAACTCCAGAAAATGGCCGGCTATCACTCGGGAAACACCTCCGTGACGCACCCGGCCGCAATGTCTTTATCATAATCCAGGCATGCGTGGGCACGCTGTCTTGTTGCGTGCGGGAAACTATAGGGTAAACAAATTTGTGTCCTTTCACGCACACTGTTCGGAATTTGTTGCTTTCAGGGAACAAAGCTTGACGTATTCCCAGCGTTGTGGTCCTGGGGCCCGCCATCACCTCGGTTGAAAGACAGTAAATCCTTTAAAATAGCGGATTACGCAAAATCCCCCGTTTCAAGGAATCCGTATGCCTATCTCCAGCACCGAGGAAATCGTTGCCGAACTGCGCGCAGGGCGCATGGTCATTCTTGTCGACGAAGAAGACCGCGAAAACGAGGGCGACCTGGTGCTTGCCGCCGACTTCGTCACCCCGGAAGCGATCAACTTCATGATCCGCCATGCGCGTGGCCTGGTCTGCCTGACCCTGACCGAAGAACGTTGCGACGAGCTGGCGCTGCCGATGATGACCTCGAAGAACGGCACCTCGTTCGGCACCAATTTCACGGTGTCGATCGAGGCGGCCGAGGGCGTGACCACCGGCATTTCCGCGGCCGACCGCGCGCGCACCATCCAGGTCGCCGTGAACAAGGGAACGACCCCGGACGACCTGGTCCAGCCGGGTCACATCTTCCCGCTGCGCGCCCAGAAGGGCGGCGTCCTGATGCGCGCCGGCCATACCGAAGCCGGCTGCGACCTGACCGAGATGGCCGGCCTGACCCCGGCCTCGGTGATCTGCGAGATCATCAAGGAAGACGGCACCATGGCGCGCCTGCCGGACCTGATCGACTTCGCCGGCGAACACAAGCTGAAGATCGGCACCATTGCCGACCTGATCCATTACCGCAGCCAGAACGAAAGCCTGGTCGAGCGCGTGGCCGAGCGTCCCCTGAGCACCCCGTATGGCGAGTTCAAGCTGGTCGCCTTCCGCGACAAGCCGAGCGGCGCCGCCCACCTGGCCCTGGTGCACGGCGAACTGGCGCGCGACAAGGAAGCCCTGGTGCGGGTGCACCAGCCGGTCTCGATCCTGGACGTGCTCGGCAATTGCGCCTCGACCCACTCCTGGGACCTGGCCTCGGCCATGAAGGCGGTGCAGGGCGGCGACTGTGGCGCCATCGTGCTGCTCAACTGCGGCGAGACCGCCGACCAGCTGTTCGCCCAGTTCGCCCCGCGCGATACCGGCCCGAGGAGCGCGCGTGCGGCATCGATGGACCTGCGCACCTACGGTATCGGCGCCCAGATCCTGCGCAATCTCGGCGTGGGCAAGATGCAACTGCTGGCCAACCCGCGCAAGATGCCGTCGATGACCGGCTTCGACCTGGAAGTCACCGGCTACCTGCCGCAGCCGTCCGCGTGACGGGTCCGGTACGACGCGCCGTAGAGAAATCACACTAATATATATACATCACAGAGAAGAAGAGGTCAGCCATGACGGTACCAACTTATGAAAGCAACCTGGCGGGCGAAGGCCTGCGCATCGGCATCGTGCAGGCGCGGTTCAACGCCGACGTCGGCCATGGCCTGCTGTCATCCTGCCTGGCCGAACTGAAGCGCCTGGGCGTCGGCGACGAGGACATCCTCCACGTTACCGTCCCGGGTGCGCTGGAAGTGCCGCTGGCGCTGCAGAAGATGGCCGAGACCCAGCAGTTCGATGCGCTGGTCGCGCTCGGCGCGGTGATCCGCGGCGAAACCTACCACTTCGAGCTGGTCTCGAACGAGTCGGGCGCGGGCATCACCCGCATCGGCCTGGACTACGGCATGCCGATCGCCAACGCCATCCTCACCACCGAGAACGACGAGCAGGCCGAAGTCCGCATGGCCGAGAAGGGCCTGGAAGCGGCGCGCGTCGCGGTCGAGATGTCGAACCTGCTGTTCGCGCTCGAAGAGCTGCAGGCCGAAGAAGAATAAGAGCGCCTGAGCTTTCCCCCATGGCGGCCTTGCCGCCGTGGGGGTTTGTCAAGCGCTCCAGGAATAAGGAAGGAAGAGAATCACATGACCGATAAAACCACGCACGCCAACCCGAGCAAGAACCGCACGCCGCGCCACCGCGCGCGCGAGTTCGCGCTGCAGGGCCTGTACCAGTGGCTGCTGAACAATGAGCCGGCCCGCACGGTCGTCGCCAACATCCGTGGCGCGCACGGCTTCGAGAAGGCCGACGGCGAATTCTTCGGCGAACTGCTGAACGGCGCCATTGCCACCTCCGTCGAACTGCGCGAAGCCATCGCGCCGCTGATCGACCGCGGCGTGGCCGAACTGTCGCCGATCGAGCATGCGGTGCTGCTGCTGGGCGCCTACGAGCTGAAGAACCATCCGGAAATCCCCTACCGCGTCGTCATCAACGAGGCGGTCGAGCTGACCAAGTCCTTCGGCGGCATCGACGGCCACAAGTACGTCAACGGCGTGCTGGACAAGCTGGCGTCGAGCCTGCGCCCGGACGAAGTGGCGGCAGACGCGCGCCGCTGATCCGCGGTTCTTCCATATGGAGAGAAAGCCACCGTGGCGTTGCCCGGTGGCTTTTTTATTGCCGCTGTTTCGCTTGCCCGTCGATGAAGCCGATGGCGCGCCACCATGTTGTCCTGAAGCCACGCAACAGGCGGCGCCGGCGGGCCCGGCCAGGGGAGGGGCTTGAGCCGCAACAGTTCAGGCCTCATCCCTCGCCAACGCTGGCGGCGCCAACGAAAAAGCCACCGCAAAGGGTGGCTGCCGAGGCGTGTTTCCTGCCTGGCTTACAGGGTGGCCAGCGCTTCCAGGCCGTGGTTGTCCGGCTTGGCGGGAGCAACCGCAGGACTGGTCACCGGAGCCTCGTTCGGCACGGCGGCCGGCGCCTGCTTGACCACGACCGGCGCCGGCAGCGGACGCGGATTGGTGATCGGCACCTTGTGGCCGCGCGCAACCTGCTTCAGTCGCTTGTACTCGGCCAGCACCTTGGCGCCGTAGCCGGAATCGGTTGCCAGGTCGGCCGCGCCGACGTAGGTCTTCAGGCCGCCTTCGACGGAACCGGTGCGCTTGACGTAATCCTTCAGGATCAGGGCGCCGACCTTGATGTTGGCGACCGGATTCAGGGCGGCTTCCTGGCCGCCGACCTTCTCGAACTTGTCGTGGTGAACCTTGGCCATGACCTGCATCAATCCCTTGGCGCCCATCGGGCTTTCGGCGAAGGGGTTCAGGCCGGATTCGATCGCCATCACCGCCAGGATCAGCAGCGGGTCGAGCTTGACCTCGTGCGCCGTCATGTAGGCGGTCGAGACCAGCATGTTGGCGGCGTCGCTGGCAACGCGGTAACGCCGGCTCAGCCAGGAGGTGACCCATTGCTGTTGCTTGGTATTGCCGAGGTGCTGCGCAGTCACGTGGCGCGTTTCGACGGCCTCGGCGGCCGGCACGGCCACGGGCGCCGGAGCGGGCGGCGCCACGGCGACGATCTCGGGCTGGGGATGCAGCATGGTCGAGACGCGCTTGGCGACGTCTTCGTTGGTATACAGCAGCGCCAGCATGGCCACTGCCGAGAGACCGAATACGGTCAGGGTGTTGCGTGCGGTGTTGAACATGCCGCGTGCCGCTTTGCTCATGGAAGACCATGTGACTGGCTGGCTGGCCATGGATTGCACGAGCCTTGCGCTCGTGATGAAACGATGGATCATCGAATTCCCCTTGTCGCGGCAAAAAGACTCCTGTCACGGCGCAGGAACGTGAAGTTCGCGCTGTGTTCGGGACTGATTGCCGTGCATCAGAAATATCGTAGGTCGCCGCGTCGCGGCCGACTAACGCCGTCATTGCCTTGCTACAGCTGGCTGCTTTGAAACCCGTGCGGGTAGAACCAGTGGCTCAACAACTGTCTCGGGGGATTGGGCAGACGCCCAGTGAAAACACTCCTCAAAAATGTCATGTGGGGCCCCGACCCCGTGAATGCATGAGAACAGCTAAAATCACGTCAGAACGACTACCTGCCTCATCAAGTAGGACGGATTCTAGTGGCTCCCTTATACCAAGTCAACCCTAGCACGATCCGCTCTTATTACTTTTAGTTCTGATTGCCAGGCCGAAATTTTCAAAAGGCTTGCTAAATCAACTACTTGGCATGGTGCCTTGAACCAGCTTCTACTGACGAGATAACGATCAAAACTTGATGAAATATTCAGATTTGCGGGACTTTATGGCGCAGCTCGAACGAATGGGCGAGCTCAAACACGTTGGCGTACCGGTGTCGCCCCACCTCGAGATGACGGAGATCTGCGACCGGACCCTGCGCGCCGAAGGCCCTGCGCTGCTGTTCGAGAAGCCGACCGGGTACGCCATGCCGGTGCTGGGCAACCTGTTCGGCACCCCACGCCGGGTCGCGCTGGGCATGGGCGCCGAAAGCGTCACCGAGCTGCGCAATATCGGCCACGTGCTGGCGCGCCTGAAGGAGCCGGAGCCGCCCAAGGGCTTCAAGGACGTCATGGGCCTGGGCTCGCTGGTCAAGGCGGTGTGGGACATGGCGCCGAAAGAAGTGCGCGGCGCGCCCTGCCACGACATCGTCTGGGAAGGGCAGGACGTCGACCTGGCCAGGCTGCCGATCCAGCACTGCTGGCCGGGCGACATCGCGCCCCTGATCACCTGGGGCCTGGTGATCACCAAGGGTCCGCACAAGAAGCGCCAGAACCTGGGTATCTACCGCCAGCAGGTGCTGGGGCCGAACAAGCTGATCATGCGCTGGCTGGCGCACCGCGGCGGCGCGCTCGACTTCCGCGAGCACGCGCTGGCCAATCCCGGCAAGCCCTATCCGGTGGCGGTGGCGCTCGGCGCCGATCCGGCCACCATCCTGGGCGCCGTGACGCCGGTGCCGGACAGCCTGTCCGAATACCAGTTCGCCGGCCTGCTGCGCGGCCAGCGCACCGTGCTCACCAAAGCCATCGGCAGCGAACTGCGGGTGCCGGCATCGAGCGAGATCGTGCTCGAAGGGCATATCTATCCGGATACGAACCATCCGTCCGGTTTCGAGCATGCGCTCGAAGGCCCGTACGGCGACCACACCGGTTATTACAATGAGCAGGACAGCTTCCCGGTGTTCACGGTCGACCGCATCACGATGCGGCGCGACCCGGTCTACCACTCGACCTACACCGGCAAGCCGCCCGACGAGCCGGCGGTGCTGGGCGTGGCCCTGAACGAGGTCTTCATCCCGCTGCTGCAAAAGCAGTTCAGCGAAATCACCGACTTCTACCTGCCGCCGGAAGGCTGCAGCTACCGGATGGCGGTGGTGCAGATGAAGAAGCAGTACGCCGGCCACGCCAAGCGCGTCATGTTCGGGGTCTGGAGTTTCCTGCGCCAGTTCATGTATACCAAGTTCATCGTGGTGGTGGACGAGGACGTCGACGTGCGCGACTGGAAGGAAGTCATCTGGGCCATCACGACCCGGGTCGACCCGACCCGCGACACGGTCATGGTCGACAATACGCCGATCGACTACCTCGACTTCGCCTCGCCAATCAGCGGCCTGGGCAGCAAAATGGGCATCGACGCCACCAACAAGTGGCCGGGCGAGACCAGCCGCGAGTGGGGCACGCCGATCGTCATGACGCCGGAAGTGAAGGCGCGCGTGGACGATATCTGGGGCCAGCTGGGCCTGTAAGCGCGCATGGCGTGCCGGCACTGCTGAAAGCGCGCAAACAGGCTTTGCAAGATCCGGCCCCATAAAGTTCGGGGGTCGGGTATAATGATCGCTGGCGGGCCCCTGCGCATTGCGGCATGGTTTACCTGGTCAGGTCGGGAACGAAGCAGCCAAAGCCGTTCACCGCAAGTGCCGCAGATCAGGCTCGCCTCCTCCTTTCTCTTCGCTTCATCTCTCCTCAGTCGTTCCCACGCCGGCATTGGCAGCGCGTCGATATTCCCGTCTGAAATGTACTTTCGAAAAATCCTTGGCCGTGTTGCATTTACGTTGCACGAACCGGGATTGTTCCGTTAATTCAATCAAATTTCCCTGTGGAAATTATGAAATCTGGTTGAATGTGCGCCTTGACATATTGATGAGAGCGCAACGTGGAACAGTACAGTGTAGACCAGGTGTTGAAGGCGAGTCATCTACGGGCCGACCGGCTCATGTGCGGGGTGCTGTGGTGCCTGTTCGCGATGGCGCTTGCCCTGTCCGGCATGTACGACACCTTGCGCTGGGCGCTGTTGGTCGGCCTGCCGGCGGCGCTCGTGCCGACCCTGCTGACGCTCGCCAATGGCGGCACCCGCCTGTCGCGCATGGCGGTCGCGGTGGCCATGATGGTGTTCTGCGCCCTGCACATCCACCAGGCGGCCGGACGCACCGAGCTGCACTTCGGGATCTTCGTGCTGCTGGCCTTCCTGCTGTGCTACCGCGACTGGCGCGTGATCGTCGCGGCCGCAGGCGTGGTGGCGCTGCACCACCTGTCTTTTAATTACCTGCAGGAACTCGGTTTCGGCGTGCGCTGCCTGAGCGAGCCCGGCCTGCCCATGGTGCTGTTCCATGCCGCGTATGTCGTGGCCGAGAGCGCGGTATTGTGCTTCCTGGCCCAGGTACTGCGCCGCGACGCCCTGCAGTCGGCCGAACTGCGCGTGAGCGTGGCCACGATGGCGAACCCGGGCGGACGGATCGACCTGCGCGCCGCGGCCCTGCCGGCCGAGAGCGGCAGCGGGCGCGCGCTGCGCGACGTGGTGCGCCTGCTGGAAGAAGCGATGGCCAGCGTCCAGCGCAGCGTGCAGGCGACCAGCGCCAGTTCGGTGCAGATCGCCGCCGGCAATGCCGAGCTGGCGACGCGCACCAGCGCGCAGGCCGCCTCGATCCAGGTGACGGTGCGCTCGATGGCCGAACTGACCGGCACCGTCCAGCAGAACGCCGCGCGCGCGGTTGCCGCCAACGAACTGGCGGGCAGCGCCTCCGACGTCGCCGCCCTCGGCGGGGAGGTGGTCGCCAAGGCGGTGCAGCGCATGGCATCGATCGATGCCTCGTCGCGCAAGATCGCCGACATCATCGCGGTGATCGACGGGATCGCCTTCCAGACCAATATCCTGGCGCTGAACGCGGCGGTCGAGGCGGCCCGGGCGGGTGAGCAGGGGCGTGGCTTCGCCGTCGTCGCGAGCGAAGTGCGTAACCTGGCGCAGCGCTCGGCCACGGCCGCGCACGAGATCAAGGCGCTGATCGGCGAATCGGTGTCCCAGGTGGAGGCCGGCAGCGCGCTGGTCCGACAGGCGGGCGCCACCATGGAGCAGGTGGTCGACAGCGTGCGCCAGGTCTCCACCCTGATTGCCGGCATCAGCAGCGCCAGCCGCGAGCAGGCAGCCGGCATTGCCGAGATCGACGAGGCGATCCGCGCGATGGATGCCTCCACGCGCGACAACGCCCGGCTGGTCGAGCAGGCCGCCAGTACGGCCGGGTCGCTGGAAGGGCAGGCGCGCCGGCTGGCGGAGGTGGTCGGGGTCTTCCACCTGGACCCCCGCCAGGCCCGCATCGCGGCCTGAGGGTGTAGCCGGGGACGCCGCGGAAAGTTCGCGGCGCCCGCCAACTGCGGTAAAATCGCGGCATGTCCTATCAAGTCCTCGCCCGCAAATACCGTCCCAAGAACTTCGAAACGCTGGTCGGCCAGGAGCACGTCGTCCGTGCGCTGACCCATGCGCTGAAAACGGGCCGCCTGCACCACGCCTACCTGTTCACGGGCACGCGCGGGGTCGGCAAGACGACGCTGTCGCGCATCCTGGCCAAGTCGCTCAACTGCGTGGGACCAAGCGGGCAGGGCGGCATCACGCCCGAACCCTGCGGACAATGCGAAGCCTGCCGCGCGATCGACGCCGGCCGCTTCGTGGACTACATCGAGATGGACGCGGCCTCCAATCGCGGCGTCGACGAGATGGCCCAGCTGCTGGAGCAGGCGGTGTATGCGCCGAGCAATGCGCGCTTCAAGGTCTACATGATCGACGAGGTGCACATGCTCACCAATCACGCGTTCAACGCGATGCTCAAAACGCTCGAGGAACCGCCGCCGCACGTCAAGTTCATCCTCGCGACCACCGACCCGCAGAAGATCCCGGTCACGGTGCTGTCGCGCTGCCTGCAGTTCAACCTCAAGCAGATGCCGCCCGGCCACATCGTGGGCCACCTCGAGAACATCCTCGGCCAGGAGGGCGTGGCCTTCGAACAGCCGGCCCTGCGCCTGCTGGCGCAGGGCGCGCACGGCTCGATGCGCGACGCGCTGTCCCTCACCGACCAGGCGATCGCCTATGCCGCCGGCCAGGTGAGCCTGGAGGCGGTGCAGGGCATGCTGGGGGCGCTCGACCAGTCCTACCTGGTGCGCCTGCTGGACGCGCTGCAGGCGCAGGACGGCGCCGACCTGATGGCGGTGGCCGACGAGATGGCCAGCCGCAGCCTGTCCTACAACGGCGCGCTGCAAGACCTCGGCACGCTGCTGCACCGCATCGCACTGGCGCAGTCGGTGCCTTCGGCGGTACCGCAAGACCTGCCGGAACTGAGCGACATCCTGCGCCTGGCCGAGGCCTTCGACCCCCAGGAAGTCCAGCTCTACTACCAGATCGCGGTGCACGGCCGTAACGAGATCGGCCTGGCGCCGGACGAATACGCCGGCTTCACCATGACCCTGCTGCGCATGCTCGCCTTCCGTCCGGGGCAGGGCGGCGCCGAGCAGGTGGCGCCTGCGACGGCCGCACCCGGTGTGGCAGCCGGCGCCGCGCCGGCGGCACGGGCGGCGGCGGTCGCCGCGGCCAGCCATGCGGCGGTGGCGCGGCCTGCGCCCGCGGCGCGCCCCGCCGCGCCGGCCCAGGCGCCGGCAGCTTCGGCTTCGGCCGCGGGTGCGGCGCCAGCGCCGGCGCCGGCCATGAGCTCCGCGCGCGCCGCCATCAACGCGGCGCTGGAAGCGGCACGCGCGGCATCCGGCCGCAGCGGCGGCGGCGCGAGACCGCGCGCCGAGGCGCCGGCTGCCGCGCCGCCAGTATCTGCACCGCAAGCACCTGCCCCGGCCGCAGCGCCGCCGGCGTCTGCGCCGACCGCGGCACCGCCGGCCGCGGGCCCGTCGGCCGCCATGGGCGCCGCCGCGTCCGGCCGTCCGGCCCCGGGCGCCACGCCGCCATGGGAGCAGTCCCGGCCGCAAGCGGTGCCGCCGCCGCAGATGGGAGCGCAGCAGCCGCAGGCGCGCATGCAGCAGGCCCCCGCGGATGACGAGCCGCCTTCCTGGGTCACCGAGTTCTCCGACGACACCGCCGTCGCCGCCGACGCACCGGCAGTTGTCACTGCGCCTGCACCGGCGCAGATGCGCGCCCCGGCCGCGCCGCCGCACGCCTATGTCGTCACGCCGGTCCCGGGCATCGGCTGGGACGGCAACTGGCCGGCCCTGGCCGCCGGCCTGCCGCTGCGCGGCGTGGCCCAGCAGCTGGCCCTGCAGACCGAACTGATCGAATGCAAGGTGGACGCAGATGAGCATGCCCATGCCGTGACTTTCCGCCTGCGCGTGCCGGTGGACACCCTGCGCGCCAGCGGCAACAGCGAGAAGCTGGCCGCCGCGCTGCAAGAACATTTCCCGCAGGTGCGCGTCACGCTCGACACCGAGATCGGCCCGACCTGGTACACGGCCGCGGCCGAAGCCAAGGCCGCGCGCGAGGAACGCCAGCGCCAGGCCGAGGCACTGGTCGCCGCCGATCCCTTCGTGCAGGCGATGGAGCGAAGCTTCGGCGCCTTCGTCGTGCCCGGCTCGGTGAAGCCGGCCGCCGCCTGACAATTTGAATCACCCACTTGGCATTTTTTGGAGAGACCGACCATGATGAAAAACCAGCTCGCAGGCTTGATGAAACAGGCACAAGCCATGCAGGACAACATGAAGAAGGCGCAGGAGCAGCTGGCTCAGATCGAAGTCGAGGGCCAGTCGGGCGCCGGCCTGGTCAAGGTCGTAATGACCTGCAAGAACGACGTCAAGCGCGTCACCATCGACCCGTCGCTGCTGGGCGACGACCGCGACATGCTGGAAGACCTGGTCGCCGCCGCGTTCAACGACGCCGTGCGCAAGGCCGAAGCCACGTCCGCCGAGAAGATGAGCGGCCTGACCGCCGGCATGCCGATGCCGCCCGGCTTCAAGATGCCGTTCTGACCCGAACCCATATGTCCAGGTCGCTCGACTTCCTGACCGAGGCATTGCGGCGCCTGCCCGGCATTGGTCCGAAGTCGGCGCAGCGCATGGCCTTCCACCTGCTGCAGCATGACCGCGAAGGCGCGGCCATGCTGTCGCGCGCGCTCTACCAGGCGGTGGATACGGTCCACCACTGCGCCATGTGCAATACCTTCGCCGACACCGAGGTGTGCGAGCTGTGCGCCGACGAGACGCGCGACCACACGCTGCTGTGCGTCGTCGAAACCCCTGCCGACCAGATGATGATCGAGCAGACCATGACCTACAAGGGCCTGTACTTCGTGCTGATGGGGCGGCTCTCGCCGCTGGACGGCATCGGCCCGCGCGACCTGCATCTCGACAAGCTGGTGGGGCGCGCCGGCGACGGACTCGTCGTCGAAGTCGTGCTTGCTACCAATTTCACCAATGAGGGCGAAGCGACCGCCCACTACATCAGCGAGATGCTGAAGGCGCGCGGACTGAAGGTCAGCCGGCTGGCGCGCGGCGTACCCGTCGGCGGCGAGCTCGAGTATGTCGACGCGGGCACGATAGCGCGCGCCATGCTTGACCGCCGCAGCGCATAATTCCCGTAAAGACGAAGGTGGCGGACGACCGCTCAGGGTTCCGCGAATACCTGTGCGTGCGCGCAAGCCGCGTTGGCGGACCGCTGCTATGTTGCTACTTTCAGCGGGCCCCTTGAACCTGTTCCAGTAGGAGAGAGGACGCTGGCGGCGTTGCATGGCAAGCGCGAGCAACGCGGCCCCCGCTTGCCAGGCGCGCCGAAAGCGACGCATTCCCTACTGGGATAGGTTCTTAAATGCATCTTGTCGACATCACGATGTTCTACGCGGCGGAAGGCGGCGGCGTCAGCACCTACCTGAATGCCAAGTCGCGCTGGCTCGCGCGTTACGCCTGGGCGCGGCACACCATCTTCAGTCCCAACGTCGCCGACGACGAAGCGCCCAGCCTGGTGCGGGTGCCGGCTGTGACGCTGCCCGGCATCAACGGCTACCGCATGCCGTTCTCGGTGGCCGCGGCGGCGCGGCGCCTGCGCGCGGCGCGTCCCGACCTGATCGAGGCGGGCGACGCCGGTCACTGCGCCTGGGCGGCACTGCGTCTGCGTCAGCGGCTCGGTATTCCGGCCATCGCCTTTTACCATTCCGACCTGCCGCGCCTGGTGCAGAACCGCCTGGGAAACGCCATCTCGCAGGGTACCTGCAAGTACCTGGCGCACCTGTACCGCGAGTTCGACACCGTGCTGGCGCCAAGCCGCCTGATGGTGCACCAGCTGGCCGACATGGGCGTCACCCACGCCCTGCACCAGCCGCTCGGCATCGACAGCGAGATCTTCCATCCGCGCCGCCGCCGCGACAGCCTGCGGGCCGAACTCGGCCTGCCGGAAGACGCGCGCCTGCTGGTGTATGCCGGCCGCTTCACCGCCGACAAGAAGCTGCCCGTCCTGATCGGGGCGGTCCGCAAGCTCGGCAAGCCTTACCACCTGCTGCTGGTCGGCGGCGGCGAGGCGCTGGCGCCGCACCCGCAGCTGAGCCTCATGCCCTTCAAGCGCGACCAGCGCGAACTGGCCGGGGTGCTGGCGAGCTGCGACGTGCTGGTGCATCCGGGCGATTGCGAAACCTTCGGCCTGATCGTGCTCGAAGCGATGGCCTGCGGCCTGCCGGTGGTCGGCACCAACGGCGGCGGGGTGGCCGAACTGGTGGACGAGCAAACCGGCATCCTGGCGCGTCCCGACGATGCCGGCAGCCTGGCCGGCGCCATCGAGGCGATCTACGGACGCGACCTGGTGCGCATGAGCGCCAATGCGCGGCGCAAGGCGGCCGAGCACCATGACTGGAGCCAGGTGTTCCCGCAATTGATGCACCGCTACGGCAGCTTGCTGGCGGCGCGGCCTGGTACGCAGCGCGCGCTGGAGCGGGTCTGTGTCCAGGACTGAGCGCGGCCGCGCGGCGGCCGATATCGTCCAGGGGCCGGCGCTGTGCGTCTCGATCCATGACGTCGCGCCGGCCACCTGGGACGCGTGCGAGCGCCTGGCGCAGGCCGTGCGCGCGGTGGCCGACATTCCGCTGACCTGGCTGGTGGTGCCCGAGTACCACCGTGGCGGCGGCGACCAGGGCCGCATGGAAACGGGGCTCGAGCGCGCCCTGGCGCGCGGCGACGAGCTCGCGCTGCATGGTTTCACCCACCTCGATACTGCCCCGCGCGGGCCGGGCCTGGGCCAGCGTTTCCTGCGCGGGACCTACAGCCACGAGGGCGAATTCGCCGCCCTCCCGGCCATTGAAGCGGCGCGGCGCATCCAGTGCGGGCTCGACTGGTTCGCCGAACGCGGCTGGCCGGTGCGCGGTTTCGTGCCGCCGGCCTGGCTGATGGGCGAGGGGGCCTGGCAGGCCGTGCGTGCTTTCGATTTCGACTACACCACCACCTTCAGGTACTTCCACCTGCTGCGTGGCGGCCCCGCCGCGGGGAGGGGCGGCGCCGGCCAGGTGCTGTCGCCGTCGCTGGTCTACGCCGCACGCAACCGCATCGGCCGGCTGGCCTCGCCGCTAATGGCGGACCTGCTCGCGCTGGCCCTGGCGCAGCGCCCGCTCATCCGGCTGAGCCTGCATCCGCCGGACGTGCGCCATCCGCGGCTGCTGCGCCATGCGCAGGCCACGGTCGAGCGTTTGCTGGCAAGCCGTGCGGCACTCACCAAGGCCGGCTTTGCCCGGCGCCTGGCGGCCCCGGGCATTACCAGTATGGCCCCCAGTAGCCGCCACGCCAGTAGCGCGGGCCCCATCCACCATAGTACGAGGGACCGGTCTGGCGCAGTTCCTCGCGCGTACTGAGTTGCAGCACGCACTGGCGCCACTCGTCGCTGTTCGGCGCATACCCGAGGCGCGAACAGGCCGGACCGTAGATCGCCATCTGCTCGGCCATTTCCGCCTGCGCGCGCTCGGCCCGTTGCTGTGGAGTACTGCAAGCCGCGAGCGCCGCCGTCATTCCCAATACCGCCAACCTTGCCATTTGCATGATCTGCTCCTTTGTCCGCCGTCCTGGCGTTCCGGTTCCAGTATAGAACTGCAGGTGGGGATACGTAGCGCGTAAATCAATCGTGCTTGACGCCATTTTCCGCCCAGCGGCGGACAGAGCCGGTTCGCCGGAAGCGCGTAACTTCTGGCAAGATACGCCAACAACACGGAGGACCACACGATGCGACAGCGCCGATGGAAGACCTGGACCCTGCGCGGGGCGGCCGGACTGCTGGTGCTGGTCGTGCTGGCGCTGGCCGCCGGCTGGTTGTACCTGCGCGCCAGCCTGGCCCAGCTCGACGGCGAACGGCGGGCGCCGGCCCTGGGCGCGCCGGTCACCGTGGCGCGCGACGCAAGCGGCGTCCCCTTGATCAGCGGCGCCAACCGCGCCGACGTGGCCTATGCCACCGGATTCGTCCACGCCCAGGATCGCTTCTTCCAGATGGACCTGCTGCGCCGCACCGCAGCCGGCGAGCTGGCCGAGCTGTTCGGCCCGCGGGCCCTGCCGCTCGACCGCGCGCGTCGGCTGCACCGTTTCCGGGCCCGTGCGCGGGCGGCACTGGCGCGCCTGCCGGCAGCGGAGCGGACCCTGCTCGATCGCTACGTGGCCGGCGTCAACGACGGCCTGCGGGCGCTGGGCGCCAGGCCATTCGAGTACGCGCTGACCGGCACCGAGGCGCAGCCCTGGCGTGCCGCCGATTCGCTGCTGGTGATCTGGGCGATGTACATCGACCTGCAGGACAACCAGGAGCCGCGCGAACTGGCGCGCGGCTGGCTGCGTGAGCACGCGACGCCCGAACAACTGGCCTTCCTGCTGCCGGAAGCGAGCAGGTGGGACGCGACCCTCGATGCCGGCCTGGCAGCGCAAGCGCCAGGGCAGGCGCCGATTCCGCCGACGGCGCCGGCATGGTGGGGGGCGGCCGCCGGTCAGCCCGTGCAACTGGCCGGCGCCGGGTTCGTCGACGCGGTCGGCAGCAACAACTACGCGCTGGCAGGGAAGCGCAGCGCCAGCGGCGCCGCCATCGTCGCCGACGACATGCACCTTGGCCTGCAGCTGCCGAACATCTGGTACCGCCTGGCGCTGCGGTTTCCCGACCCGAAAGGCGGGCAGCGGCGCCTGGCCGGGGTCAGCCTGCCGGGCGCGCCGCCGAGCATCATCGTCGGCAGCAACGGGCAAGTGGCCTGGGCCTTCACCAACAGCTACGCCGACCTGGTCGACCTGGTGGTGCTCGGCAGCGACCCGGCGCGCCCCGGCCAGGTGCGCACCCCGAACGGCTGGGAGACCCCGGCCAGCCACCTGGAGCTGATCGCCGTGAAGGGAGAACAGCCGGACCGCTTCGTGGTGCGCGAGACGTCGCTCGGCCCGATCCGCGACGCCGGCGGGCGCCGGTACGCGCTGCACTGGATCGCCCACGATCCGGCCGCGATCAACCTCAGGCACATGGAGTTGGAGAGCGCCGCGAACGTGGACGAAGCGCTGGCGATTGCCGCCGTCGACGGCATCCCGGCCCAGAATTTCGTGGCCGGCGACGCGCTGGGCAACATCGGCTGGACCATCGCCGGGCTGCTGCCGCGGCGCAGCACGCCCGTGCTGGCCACCACCTTCCCGCTGGCGGGCGACGTGCCCACCTGGAGCGCGCTGCTGGCGCCGCAACGCTATCCGCGCGTGGTGAACCCGGCCGGCGGCCAGATCACGACCGCCAACAGCCGCCAGCTGATGGGAGAGGGCGCGGCCCTGATCGGCGACGGCGGCTTCGACCTGGGCGCACGTAACCGCCAGCTGGCCGAAGGCCTGCGCGCGCTCGGCGCCGGGCTCGATGTGCGCCAGGCTGCCGGCGCGGCGCTCGACGACCGCGCCCTGTTCATCGCGGGCTGGCGCCAGCGCCTGCTGGCGGCGCTCGACCCGCAGGCGCTGGCGGGCCAGCCGCGCCGTGCCGAGTTCCGGCGCCTGCTGGAAACCAGCTGGGACGGCCGCGCCAGCGTGGACTCGGTCGCTTACCGGCTGGCGCGCAACAGTATGTGGGCGCTGAACGCGCTGCTGTTCGGGCGCGCCAACGCGGCGATCGATGCGCTCGCGCCGAAGGCCACGCTGGCTACCGCGACCAGCCGCTGGCCCGAGGTGGTGGCGCGCCTGCTCGACGCCCGTCCGCCCGGCTGGCTGCCGCCGGGGTATGCCGACTGGCGGGCGGTGGAACTGGCCGCCGTCGACCGTGTGATCGCCGATCTGGGCAAGGATGGCCAGGCGCTCGACCAGGCCACCTGGGGCCGCCGCAACACCAGCGCGATCGCGCATCCGATCAGCATCGCGGTGCCGGCCCTGGCTCCGGTGCTGGAGGCGCCGGCGGACCAGTTGCCGGGTGACGCGAACATGCCGCGCGTGGCCGGGCCGAAGTTCGGGCAGTCGGAGCGCCTGACGGTGTCGCCGGGGCGCGAGGAGGAAGGCCTGTACAACATGCCGGGCGGGCAGAGCGGGCATCCGCTGTCGCCGTTCTTCCTGGCCGGCCACGCCGAGTGGGTGAGGGCGCAGCCGGTGCCGCTGTTGCCGGGGCCGGCGAAGCACATCTTGCGCTTCGTGCCGTAGGGGTGAGCACGCGTCCAGAGGGTATTCGCGCAGCCGACGTGTGATTGCAACGTATGGTCGAACGCTACTTCGAGGGCAGCAGCAGCGGCGGCGCCCGCAGCATCCCGGTAATGTCGTCGGCATTCGAGGGATGGCCCAGGAAGTAGCCCTGCACCATGTCGCACCCGTACTGCTCGAGCAGCAGCAGCTGCTCGCCGGTCTCGACCCCCTCGGCCACCACCACCATCTTGAGCCCGTGCGCCATCGCGATGATGGCGCGGGTGATGGCTGCGTTTTCCGAATCCTGGGGCAGGCCGTTGATGAAGCTGCGGTCGATCTTCAGGGCGCGCACGTCGAAGCGCTTCAGGTAGTTCATCGACGAGTATCCGGTGCCGAAGTCGTCGATCGACAGGTACACCCCGATGCCGCGCAGCCGTTCCAGCGTGACCAGGGTGGCGCGCGCATCGTCCATCAGCGTGCCTTCGGTCAGCTCCAGCTCCAGCAGGCGCGGCTCCAGGCCGGCGTCGAGCAGGGCCGAGTGCACCATCTGCGACAGGTTCTCGTCCTTGAACTGCTTGGCCGACAGGTTGACCGCCATGCGCAGCGTGCGCCGCGCGTGGCGCTGCCAGACCCTGGCCTGGCGGCAGGCGGTACGCAGCACCCACTCGCCGATCGGCACGATCAGGCCGGTCTCTTCGGCCAGCGGGATGAACTCGGTCGGCGGCACCAGGCCGCGCTCGGGGTGGCGCCAGCGCACCAGCGCCTCGACCCCGACGATCTCGGAGGTGCGCACGTCGCGCT
The DNA here is from genome assembly GCA_015277795.1 of Massilia sp. UMI-21. NCBI lineage: Bacteria > Pseudomonadati > Pseudomonadota > Betaproteobacteria > Burkholderiales > Oxalobacteraceae > Massilia > Massilia sp. UMI-21. The sequence continues at coordinate 2,022,000 of CP063848.1, forward strand.
GCGGCTGGTAGACCAGGTACAGTTCGTCGTTCTGCAGCGCCTTGCGCAGGCCCACCTCGAGCTTCACGTGGCTCATGATCTGCATCGTCAGCGAAGAGCTGTACAGCTTCGCGTTGTTCTTGCCGCAGTTCTTGGCGTGGTACATCGCGGTATCGGCGAACTTGAGCAGCGAGCCGCAGTCGTCGCCGTCCTCCGGAAACAGCGAGATGCCGATGCTGGCGGTGACGAAGATTTCGTTGCCCTCGATCAGAAAGGACCGCCGCATCGCCTCCTTGACGCGGTGCGCCACGTTCAGCGCATGCTCGACCCGCTCCAGGTCGGGAATCAGGATGGTGAACTCGTCGCCACCCAGGCGCGCCAGGTTGCTGGTGTGGTCGGCCCCGCTTTTGCCTGGATTGCCGCCCGACGCGCCGTCCGTGCCATCCCCGCGCGAGACCAGATCGCTCGGCCGCGTGGTCTCGCGCAGGCGCTCGGACACCATCTTGAGCAGCGTGTCGCCGGCGTTGTGCCCCAGCGTGTCGTTGATGCGCTTGAAGGCGTCGAGGTCCATGAACAGCACCGCGAACTTCTTGTTGCCGATCTTCGAGCGCTGCAGCTCGCGCTCCAGCGTCTCCAGGAAAGCCTGGCGGTTCGGGATGCCGGTCAGGCTGTCGCAGTAGGCGAGGCGCCGGATCTGTTCTTCCGCGCGCTTGCGCTCGCTGATGTCGCGCACCAGTCCCAGCACCTGCGACGCACCGGTGGCGACCAGCCGCGCCTCGAAATGTTGCACCTGGCCGCAGTGTTCGAGCTCGTACTCGACCGAACGCACCTGCTGGGTCGCCAGCACCGCGTGCATCTGTTCCAGCATCCGCGCGGCGATCTCGGGCGGCAGCACGTCGGTGATGTGCTTGCCGACACAGGCTTGCGGTTGCGGCGGTTGCGGCTGCTGCGCGGGCCCGGCGCGCCTGCGGCCCGGCCTGTCGTGGCCCGGCCTGTCGTGGCCCGGCCTCTCGTGGCCCGGCTCATAATCGAGGTAGAAGCCGTCGCGGTCGAGGCGGAAGAAGGTGTCGGGAATGGCGGCCAGCACCGCGCGGTTCTGGGCATCGGCGATCCGCAGGCGGGCGATGGCGTCGCTGGCGCGCAGCACGTACAGCACGCGGTGCCCGAGGATCGGCCAGTTGATCGGCTTGGACACGAAGTCGGTGGCACCGGCTTCGTAGGCGCGCGTCACCGCCTCCAGGTCGTCTCCGCCGGTGACCATCACGATCGGCACGCCGGTGCCGTCGGCGGAGCTGGCGCGTTCTGCGCGGCGGATCGCCTCGCAGGCCGCGAAGCCGTCCATGCGCGGCATCTCGACGTCCATCAGGATCAGGTCGGGTGCGCGGCTGGCTGCCAGTTCGACCGCCAGCGCGCCATCGACCGCCTCGATCGCATCCAGCCCGACCTGGGCCAGCATTTCGAGCATCAGCAGGCGCATCACCGGGTCGTCGTCGGCGACCAGGACCGTTCCGCGCTTCGGGGCAGAAGAAGGCATCTCAAGTTTCCTTTTCAAGCATGGCGTGGAGCGAGTGGCGCACGGTCTGGAATTCGTGTTCCATGTCGGCGAGGATGCGGTCGGCACCAGTGACCTTGTCGGCGCGCCCGAGCTGTTCGAGTTCCTTGCACAGCGTCGCCAGGCGCGCGGCGCCGACGTTGGCGCTGGCCGACTTCAGGCCGTGGGCGACACGGCGCAAGCTCCCCGTGTCCATGCCCTCGACCGCCTCGCGCAGCGTGGCCAGTTGACGTGGCATGTCGCCGACGTAGGCCGCGACCACCTTCTGCACCAGCGCATCGCCGCCGTCGCGGCTGAGCGCGCGGATGTTGTCGAGCGCGACCCGGTTGACGGCTTCGCGCTGGATCACCTCGACCGTCTCGGGCGGCAGGCGCGCCGGTGCGCGCAGGGGCGCGTCGTCGTGGTGGCTGCCGGCCGCCAGCGGCACCGCGACCCAGCGCCCGATCACGGCGGCCAGTTGCTGCTGGGTGAAGGGCTTCGACAGGTAGTCGTCCATGCCGGCCGCCAGGCAGGCCTCACGATCGCCCTGCAGGGCGTTGGCGGTGATCGCGATGACCGGCAGCGTGCGCGCGCGCCCCGCGTCACGCTCGTGGCGGCGGATGGCGGCGGTGGCCGCGAAGCCGTCCATCACCGGCATCTGGCAGTCCATCAGCACCGCATCGAAACTGCCCGTGCGCACCGCCTGCAGGGCTTCCTGGCCGTTGCGCGCGCAATGCGTCTCGATGCCCAGGCTTTCCAGCATCGCCTTGGCGACTTCGACATTGACCGGGTTGTCCTCGGCCAGCAGCACGCGGCGGGTCCTGGTGCGTGGCGCCGGGCGGGCAGGGGCGGCCGCCAGGGCCGGGGCTGCCGATGGCGTGGGCATCGCGGATCCGGCGCTGGCAGGGAAGCGCTGCGCGGGCGCGGCCGGCGGCGCGCCAATGGTGCCCACGGCGCCAGCCGCGGGCGCGTGCAGCCGCGCGGCGCAGGCAGCCAGGCACGCGTACAGGTCGGCCGCGCGCGCGGGCTTGACCAGCTGGTAGGCCACGCCCGCCGTGCGCCGCTGCACCGGGTCGGCCGCCAGCCGCTCGGGACTCAGCAGCACCAGGTGGGTGGCGCGTCCCCCGGCGTCGGCCTTGATCGAGGCGGCCAAGGCCAGGCCGCTGGTGTGGGTCAGTTCCATGTCGAGGACCGCGGCGTCGTAGGGACGGCCGGCCCGCGCCGCGCTCAGCAGGCGTTCGTAGCCCGCAGCGGCGCTGGCCGCGCCGTCGCAGGAAGCGCGCCAGGCCTGCAGTTGCTGGGCCAGGTCCTCGCGGCTTTCCTCCTGCTCGTCGACCACCAGCACGCGCAGGCCCTCCAGCGGATGCTGGCGGCGCCCGGGCGCGTCCGGCGCGTCCGGATCGACGCGGCGCTTGTCGAAGCTGACCGTGAACCAGAAGATGGAACCGCGCGTGGCTGCGTTGTCGACCCCGATCGCGCCGCCCATCAGTTCCGCCAGCTGCTTCGAAATGGCCAGGCCCAGGCCGGTGCCGCCGTAGCGCCGGGTGGTGGAATCGTCGGCCTGCGAGAATGCCTCGAACAGGCGCGCCCGCGCCTCGCGCGAGATGCCGATGCCGGTGTCGTGCACCTCGAAGCGCAGCATGACCGACTGGCTGTCCTCGCCGGCCACGCGCACCCGTGCCAGGATGCGCCCCTGCTCGGTGAACTTGATGGCGTTGCCGAGCAGATTGGCCATGATCTGGCGCAGCCGGTTCGGATCGCCGCAGATCGCCACCGGGATGTCGTTGGCGATGTCGAAATCGAAGCCGATGCCCTTGCCGGCCGCCTGCGGGGTATAGACGTTGTGGATGTCATCCAGCAGGTCCCACAGGTTGAAGTTGATGTACTCGATGGTCAGCTTGCCGGCCTCGATCTTGGAGAAGTCGAGGATGTCGTTGATGATCACCAAAAGGTGCTCGCCCGAGCGCTTGACCAGGGTGGTGTAGTTGCGCTGGGCCTCGGTGAGCTCTGTCGCGAGCAGCATCTCGGTCATGCCGAGCACGCCATTCATCGGCGTGCGGATCTCGTGGCTCATGGTGGCCAGGAACGCGCTCTTGGCGCGGCTGGCGGCTTCGGCGGCGTTCTTGGCTTTTTCAAGCTGCTCGGTGCGCACGCCGACCTGGCGCTCCAGCTCGTCGCGATGGTGCAGCAGGGCGGCGCCGCGGTCCTCGATCTGCGCCATCATGGTGTTGAAGCTGTCGATCAGCTGTCCCAGTTCGTCGGTGCGCTGGTGGGCGATGCGCAGACTGTAGTTCTGGCTGGCGGACACCTTCTGCGCGGCCTGGATCAGCTTGGTCACCGGTTCGGCGATGCTGCGCTTGAAACGTCCGGCCATGGCCACCGATACCACCAGCGAGGCGCCCATGGCCAGGCCCATCACTGCCAGCCCGGCCAGCAGGTCGACCCAGGTCGCGAACATGTCGGTCTCGATCATGACCACGCCCACCTGCAGGGTGCCGGCCATGACCGGCCGGTACAGCCGCATGCGGCGCGACAGCTGCTGCTGTCCCTGGGTATTGGCGGCGGCCAGGGCTTCGGCATCGACCCCCGGCAGCGCGTCCGGAAGCGGCGCTTCGGTCGCGCTGTCGCTGCCGGCCACGTAGTGCGCGAAGGGCTGGCCGTTGCGGTCGTACAGGACGGCGGCGGCGATGTCCTTCTTGGCGGCGAGCGCCCCGAGCGCGCCCTGGGCGCGCGGACGGTCGCGCAGCAGCAGGTAGTCGGCGCTGCTGGCCGCGATGACCTGGGCGAAGGTGGACAGCTGGATCGCCTCGTCCTTGCGATGTTTGACCACCGAGGTCGCGGTGAAGGTCGCGAACACGAACACCAGCGCGGTCGCGGTCGAGAGCAGCGAGATGATGGTCAGCTTCTGGTTCAGGCTGGAGCGCTCGAAGTTCGGCATTCTGATCCCGCAGGCACGGCGGAGCGGCCCGGCGACGGACGACGCTGGGCTTCCTTTGCGGAATGCAAATTCCCGCAAGAAAAAAATATACGTTCAAGGCGCAGGGGTAGCGTTGAGGGAGGTCAAGGTGCGATATGCGAACGCAGTACTGAAGCGTAGGATGGAAAAGGGAAGGGGCGCCGCGGCGCCCCTTCGTTATGCAACGGACATCGAGTCCCTCAACAGCAGGTGGCCCGCTTGCCCCCGTACCTGGCCTCCTGGCGCTCACGGAAAAACTCCTCGTACGTCATCGGCGTCTGGTCCGGATGGGTACGTTCCATGTGCGCCAGGTAGGTGTCGTACTCGGGCAGGCCGACCATCAGGCGCATGCTCTGCCCGAGGTACTTGCCGGCCTGCTTGGTCGCTTGTACACCAGCGTCTACCAGGTCGCTGAACATCATGACACCTGCGGGCTCGGCATGGCGACGTACGGGGTCTCCTTCGCGGTCGGGCCGCTGCTGGCGCGCGAGGCCAGGATCGTGCGGATCCCGTACACCAGCACCGACAGCACCACGATCATGAAGAAGCCCGCCAGCGCGGCGTCGACATAGTCGTTGAAGATGATGCGCTCCATCTGCTCGACCGTCTTGGCCGGCGCCAGTACCGTGCCGGCGTCGTGCGCGGTCCGGAACTTGTCGGCGTGGGCCAGGAAGCCGATCTTCGGGTTCGGATCGAAGATCTTCTGCCAGCCGGCGGTCAGGGTGCAGGCCAGCAGCCAGATGGTCGGCACGATGGTGATCCAGGCGTATTGGGCGCGCTTCATCTTGAACAGCACGCAGGTGCCGAGGATCAGGGCGACGGCGGCCAGCATCTGGTTGGCGATGCCGAACAGCGGCCACAGGGTGTTGATGCCGCCCAGCGGATCGACCACGCCCTGGTACAGGAAGTAGCCCCAGGCGGCCACGCACAGGCCGGTGGCCAGCAGGTTGGCGGGCAGCGACTCGGTGCGCTTGAGCGACGGGGCGAAGGCGCCCAGCAGGTCCTGCAGCATGAAGCGTCCGGCGCGGGTGCCGGCATCCACCGCGGTCAGGATGAACAGGGCCTCGAACAGGATCGCGAAGTGGTACCAGAACGCCATCATGGCCTGGCCACCGACCACGTTCGAGAGGATCTGGGCCATGCCCACCGCCAGGGTCGGGGCGCCGCCGGCGCGCGAGATGATGGTGTGCTCGCCGACGTCGCGCGCCATCTGTTCCAGCAGTTCCGGCGTGACCACGAAGCCCATCTGCGACACCGCCGCCGCCGCCGACTGCGCCGTGGTGCCCAGCGCCGCCGCCGGGCTGTTCATCGCAAAATAGACGCCCGGGTCGATGGTCGATGCCGCCACCAGCGCCATGATGGCCACGAAGGATTCCATCAGCATGCCGCCGTAGCCGATGAAGCGCGCGTGGGATTCGTTCTCGAGCATTTTCGGGGTGGTGCCCGACGAGATCAGGGCGTGGAAGCCCGACACCGCGCCGCAGGCGATGGTGATGAACAGGAACGGGAACAGGCTGCCCGACCAGACCGGGCCGGTGCCGTCTATGAATCTGGTGGTGGACGGCATGCGCAGGTCGGGGGCGACGATCAGGATGCCGATCGCCAGCGCCATGATGGTGCCGATCTTGAGAAAGGTCGACAGGTAGTCGCGCGGCGCCAGCAGCAGCCACACGGGAATGACGGAGGCGACGAAGCCGTAGCCGATCAGCATCCAGGTCAGTTCGGTGCCGGTGAAGGTGAACATCGGGCCCAGGGTCGGCGAATCGTGCACCCACTGGCCGCCCATGATGGCCAGCATCAGCAGCACGAAGCCGATGAGCGAGATCTCGCCGATGCGGCCGACGCGCACGTAGCGGGTGTACAGGCCCATGAACAGCGCGATCGGGATGGTGGCCATCACGGTGAAGGTGCCCCAGGGCGAACCGGTGAGCGCCTTCACGACGATGAGTGCCAGCACCGCCAGGATGATCACCATGATCATGAAGGTGCCCAGCAGCGCGATCAGGCCCGGGATCTCGCCCATCTCCGACTTGACCAGGTCGCCCAGCGAGCGGCCGTCGCGGCGGGTGGACATGAACAGCACGATGAAGTCCTGGACGGCGCCGGCAAAGACGACGCCGGCCAGGATCCACATCATGCCGGGCAGGTAGCCCATCTGGGCCGCCAGCACCGGGCCGACCAGCGGGCCGGCGCCGGCGATCGCGGCGAAGTGGTGGCCGTACAGCACGTACTTGTTGGTCGGGACGTAGTCCAGGCCGTCGTTGTACTTGTAGGCGGGGGTCTGGCGCGTCGGGTCCAGGCCGAGCGCCTTGTAGGCGATGTACTTGCTGTAGAAGCGGTAGGCGATCAGGTAGACGCAGACGGCAGCCGCGACGATCCAGATGGCGTTGATGGTTTCGCCGCGCTTGACGGCGACGTAACCGAGCGAAAAGGCGCCGAGGATCGATAGCGCGATCCAGCCGAGCATGCCCGACATGCGTTTCATGGTGCTCCTCCGAGGTGGATTGACTACTTGTCGTGGCCGGACCCGACTCGATGGACCGGCGGTTTCTTGGACAGCGTACCGGAGAGTATGTTGCACGAATATCAGCGCCGCAAGCGCACCATTACGCAGTATCTGCGTAGTAGTACGTAGGCCCGAGGCCGGCTCAGGCCGTAAAATACCTGACCATCCCCCCGCGCTCACGCTGGAAATGCCGGGCCAATGATTCCACCACCGTTTGAACGCGCGGACGGCATCGCCGTCCACCCTGCGAAACCCGACATTCACCGATGAAACTAAGGCAGAAGCTCATCGTGCTGGCGATCGCGCCCTTGATCGTGGCCTTGTGCGCCATCGCCCTGTTCGTGCGCCAGCAGGCCGTCGAACTGGCCCAGCAGCAGCGCGCCACCATCCAGCGCGCCTACCTGGCCAGCAAGGAGGCCGAGTTGCGCCACTACGTGGCCCTGGCGGCCCAGTCGATCGGCCACCTGGTGCGCACCGGGCGCAGCGACCCGGCCACGCTGGACGAGGCCAAGCGCATCCTGGGCAGCCTGAGCTTCGGCGACGACGGCTACTTCTTCGTCTACGACATGAAGGGGCGCAGCCTGATGCACCCGCGCCAGCCCGAGCTGGTCGGCACCGACATGTGGAACTGGGTCGATGCGAACGGCGTGCCGACCATCCAGCGCCTGATCGAGCGCGCCCGCGCCGGCGGCGGCTTCCACCGCTACACCTGGACCAAGCCGTCCTCGCACCGGGCGGCCCCCAAGCTCGGCTACGTAGTGCCGGTGGCGCACTGGGGCTGGATGATGGGCACCGGGATCTATCTCGACGATGTCGAGGCCGCGCTGGCCCAGGTCGATGCCCAGCAGTCGCGCAACATCGACGAGACCCTGCTGTGGATCGCCGGCCTGGCCGTGCTGGCATCGAGCGCGGTGGCCGGTGGCGGCCTGGCCCTGAACCTGCGCGAGCTGCGCGTGGCCGACGCCAAGCTCAAGGCGCTGGCGCAGCGCGTGGTCGAATCGCAGGAAGAAGAGCGGGCGCGCCTGTCGCGCGACCTGCACGACGGCATCAGCCAGGCGCTGGTCTCGGTCAAGCTGCAGCTGGAAGCCGGCATCATCCGCCTGGACGGCGACGCCGGCCAGCAGCGGGCGGCGCGCGCCTCGCTCGACCGGACCGTGGAGCAGGTCAAATCGGTGCTGGGCGAAGTGCGCCGCATCTCGCACGACCTGCGTCCGGCGCTGCTCGACGACCTGGGCCTGGCGCCGGCGCTCGAGCACCTGGCCGGCGAGTTCGGGCTCCACAGCGGCACCCCGGTGCGCCTGCGCTGCGAGGGCGCGGTCGATACGCTGCCGGAAATGGCGGGGACGGTGCTGTTTCGCATCGCCCAGGAGGCGCTCACCAATGTCGAGCGCCACGCCGGCGCGCGCCAGGTCGAGATGCTGCTGGCGCGGCGCGGCCGCTGCCTGAGCCTGAGCATCGCCGACGACGGCGAGGGCTTCGATGCCCAGGACATCGCCCGTCACCCGCAGCGCGGCATCGGCCTGCGCAACATGATGGAACGCATGGAAGCGATCGGTGGCCGCCTGGCGATCGATTCCTCACCGCTCGGCACCCGCGTGGCGGCCAGCATCGACCTGAAGGAACAGACATGACCGAGGCATCGGAGAGCCCGCTGGAGACCCGCATTCTGCTGGTGGACGACCATCCCCTGGTGCGCGACGGCCTGCGCGCGCGCCTGGAAGCGGCGCCGCGCCTGCGCGTGGTGGGCGAGGCCGGATCGGGCCAGGAAGCCATCGCGCAGGCCGGCGCCTGCCGCCCCGACCTGGTGCTGATGGATGTGAACATGAAGGGTGGCAGCGGCATCGAAGCGACCGCCAGCCTGTTGCGGCACTATCCGGGCATCGCGGTGCTGATCCTGTCGATGCACGACAAGCCGGAATACGTGACGCAGGCGATGGCGGCCGGTGCGCGCGGCTACGTGCTGAAGGACGCACCCGGCAAGGACATCGTGCTGGCGATCGATACCGTGATGGGCGGCGGCATCTACTACAGCGCCGCGCTGGCGCGCCAGCTGGCCAGCCCGGCCGCCGCGGGCAGCGTGCTGACGGTGCGCGAACAGGAAGTGCTGGACCACCTCGCCGCGGGCCAGTCGAACAAGCAGATCGCGCGCGCGCTCGACCTGTCGGTACGCACCGTGGAAACCCACCGCCTCAACATCAAGCGCAAGCTCGGCATCGAGGGGCAGGCGGAACTGATCCGCTACGCCGTCCAGCGCGCCGAACACGGCGGTTATCCGTAGGCGTGGACGAAAAGTATCTCCAAAGAAATAAAAGATGTTGCTTTCTGATAATCGGTGCAATAAGATTGGCCGAATATCACTGAGAGCCCTCCCATAATGGCCGAGCAGCATCCCGACTCGTTTCCGCTGGTAGCAATCGACCCGGTCGCCAATGGGCAGAACGAGTGGGTGGCGCTGTGCCTGCGTGTCGAGGGCGGCCCCGGGTTGTCGCAGCGCCTGCAGGCCGTGTTCGGTACGCCGGACCTGCTGGCCGCGATCGCCCCGCTCGACGGCCTGCTCCTGCTCGACGACCCTGCTGCGCTCACGCAACCGGTGCTGGCCCTGGCGCCGGCCAACCGCATTGGCTTCGTTGTCGCGGCCTCCGCGCTGGCGCGCGACGGGGCGGGGCGCCGCCTCACCGAACTGCACGAACTCGGCTACCGTCTCTGGCTCGACGGCGCGCCGCCGCCCGGCGTGGCGGTGCCGCCGGCGCTGCGCACCATCGCGCGCGACTGCGCGCAAGACCGCTTGCCGCCCGGGCGCCTGGCCGCGCTGTTCGGCCCGCACCTGGTGCGTGGCGTCGACAGTGTCGCCGCTTTCAGCCAGAGCGAGCTGGCCGGCTTCGACTGGTTCAGCGGCGATTACCCCTTAGACCCGTTGTTTTCCGGCGACACCCATGACGTCGGCTCGCGGCGCCGCATCCTGACCCTGCTCGGCCTGCTGTCGCGGGATGCCGATTCGCGCGAGCTCGAGCAACAGCTCAAGCAAGACCCGGCGCTGTCCTACCACCTGCTCAAGCTGGTCAACTCGGCCGCCTTCGCGGTCAGCACCCAGATCACCAGCTTCAACCAGGCCATCAGCCTGCTCGGCCGGCGCCAGCTGCAGCGCTGGCTGCAGTTGCTGCTGTACGCGCGCCAGGGCGTGGACGGCCTGCCGAACCTGCTGCTGCCGCTGGCCGCGCGCCGCGGCGCGCAGCTGGAAGCCTTGTGCAAGCAGGGCGGGGGAGAGCGCGACGACTGCGACCTGGCCTTCATGGCCGGCGTGTTCTCGCTGCTCGATCGGTTGCTGCACATGCCGATGTCCGAGATCGTCGCCGACCTGCACCTGCCGCAGCACGTGGCCGGCGCGCTCCTGGACCGCAGCGGCGCGCTGGGCAGCTGGCTGCGCCTGACCGAAACCCACCCATCGCAGGCCGCACTCGACGGGGCCGGCGTGCAGCGGGCCGACTGGTGGAGCAGCCAGCTGCACGCCTATCACTGGGCGATCCAGGTGGGCCGCAATGTGTGATTCGGCCGTCGCCGTGGTCGCGTCCCTGGATTTCGCCGGCGCCGCCAGCGCCACCTGCGACGCCGTGCTGCGCCTGCGCGGCGAGGCCCTGCACGAAGCGCTGGGCCGCATCGCCGCCGCGCTGACGGACAGCCCGGTGGGGCGCTTCCTGCCCGGCGCCGGCGTCGGCGGCCCGGCCGGCGCCGGCCCGGTCCTGCGCCAGGTCGTGGCCGGCGCATCGGAGCAGTTCGGCATCGTCGAGGTGGCCGGGCGCGCGGCCTATACCGCCGAGGATGCGGGCCAGCTGGCCGCGCTGGCGCACCTGGCCGCGTCGCTGCTGCAGGTGCATTCGCTGGCGGTGCGCTCGACCCATGCCTACGCGCAGATGGAAGCCCAGCTCGCGCACCAGTCGCAGATCCTCGACCAGATCCACGAGTCGGTGCTGACCATGGACCAGATGGGCTACATCACCAGCTGGAACCGCGGCGCCGAAGAACTGTTCGGCTACAGCGCGCTGGAAGCGATCGGCCGCAACATCCTGTTCCTGTATGCGGACGAGGAGGAGGGCTTCCACGACAGCTTCGCCGAGGAGGGCGGACGCATGATGGAAGTGCGTCGCCGCAAGAAGTCGGGCGACGTGTTCTGGGCCAGCCTGTCGCTGTCGCCGCTGCGCGACCTGGCCGAGCGCCCGATCGGCCTGATCGCCTATCTCACCGACATCACCGAGAGAAAGCGCGCCGAGGAACAGCTGCACCACCTGGCTTATTACGACGAACTCACCGGCCTGCCGAACCGCACGCTGTTCGCGCGCCTGGTCGACCAGGCGCTGATGGTCGCGCAGCGCAACGAGGCCGCCGGCTGCCTCCTGTTCATCGACCTGAATCGCTTCAAGCGCATCAACGACACCCTGGGTCGGCGCATCGGCGACGAACTGCTGCGGCAGGCCGCCGAACGCTTCCGCAACACCTTGCGCGACGAGGACGTGGTGGCGCGCCTGTCCGGCGACGAGTTCGCGGTGGGCCTGTTCGACATCCGCCAGCATTTCGAGGCCACCACGGTGGCGCAGAAGCTGCAGGCCGCGCTCGACGCCCCCTTCCTGATCGGTGGCCACGACCTGCGCGTGGGCGCCAGCATCGGCATCAGCGTCTACCCGCAGGACGGCAGCGATGCCGAGACCCTGCTCGGGTTGGCCGACATCGCGATGGAACGGGCCAAGCAGCTCGATGCGAATCCGGACCGCAGCGTCGCCTTCTTCAGCCAGGACATGAACCAGGGCATGCAGGAGCGCATGCGCATCGAATCCGGCCTGCGCCAGGCGCTCGGCAACGGCGAACTGACCCTGTACTACCAGCCGAAGTTCGAGATCGGCAGCGACCGCATCGTCGGCGCCGAAGCCCTGGTGCGCTGGCTGCACCAGGGCTTCGGCATCGTGCCACCTAGCGAATTCATCCCGCTGGCGGAAAGCACCGGCCTGATCGTGCAGGTGGGCGAGTGGGTGCTGGAGCAGGCCTGCGCCCAGGCCGCGATCTGGCAGCGCGCCGGCATCGCGCCGTTCCGGCTAGCGGTGAACGTGTCGGCGCGCGAGTTCACCCAATCGCTCCCGGGCCGCGTGGCCGATACCCTGGCGCGCTACGAACTGGACGCATGCTGGCTGGAGCTCGAGATCACCGAGAGCACCCTGATGCACGACTTCGAGCGCGTCACCGCGATCATGGACCGCATCCACCAGCTGGGCGTGGCGCTGTCGCTGGACGACTTCGGCACCGGCTACTCGAGCCTGTCCTACCTGAAGCGCTTCCCGATCGACACCCTGAAGATCGACCGCTCCTTCACCACCGGCATCCCCGACGATCCGAGCGACTGCGCGATCGCCGGCACCATCGTCAGCATGGCCCAGCAACTGGGCCTGCGTGTGATCGCCGAAGGTGTGGAGACCCTGGAGCAACTGGCCTTCCTGCGCGCCTCGGGCTGCGACGAGGTGCAGGGCTACCTGTACAGCAAGCCGCTGCCGGCCGAGGGCTTCGAGCGCTGCCTGCGCGAGAACTGGCTGCTGCTGGCCTGATTGACTTCGCCGGTGTTGATGAATTATGTATAATGCCGGTTCCTCAGGGAAGCGTGGCCGAGTGGTTGAAGGCAGCAGTCTTGAAAACTGCCGACGGGTGAAACCGTTCGTGAGTTCGAATCTCACCGCTTCCGCCAAGCATACTGAACAAGAGCCCCGAAATCGGGGCTTTTTTTCGTCTCCTCATAGGAGAAAAATTAAAATCGGTGTCCACCGACGTCCACTAAAATCTACCCACATCCACGCACGAGGGGTGGGTAGGAATATGGATCGTTTCAAGAGTGAAAACCTGGGCGGAGACTACGCCGAAAGGTGGGTACACACCGATGAGCTACACGATCAACAAGCTTTCCGCGATCAAGGTCCGTTCCGTCACCAGGCCGGGCATGTATGGCGACGGCGCCGGGCTTTGGCTGCAGGTGTCGAAGAGCGGTGCCAAAAGCTGGATGTTCCGCTACGACTTTTGCGGCCTGCGTCGCGAGATGGGACTCGGTTCCTGTCACACTGTCGACTTGGCGTTGGCGCGCGAGAAGGCGAAGCAATGCCGCCTCGTGCTGCTGGAAAAACGCGATCCCATCGAGGAGCGTGACAAAGCCCGGGCCGAATACGTGCATCAGCAGGCGAAGCGCGTCACCTTCGACGAATGCGCTTCAGCTTACATCTCCGCGCACCGCGGCAGCTGGAAGAGCGCCAAGCATGCGGCGCAGTGGGAGACCACGATCGCGGCCTACGTGAGTCCCATCATCGGTGCGCTGCCGGTGGCCTACGTGGACACGGACCTCGTCGTCAAGGTGCTCAAGCCTATCTGGACCACGAAGACCGAGACGGCTACGCGGCTGCGCGGACGCATCGAGTCCATCCTCGACTGGGCCACGACCCACAAATTTCGTCATGACGAAAATCCGGCGCGCTGGCGTGGGCATCTGGAGAACCTGCTCGCCAATCCAAACACGATCGCGCCGGTGAAGAACCATTCAGCGCTGCCCTGGCGCGAGATCGGCGCGTTCATGACGGAGCTGCGCAAACGCGAGGGCGTGTCGGCGCGGGCGATCAAGTTTGCCATCTTGACGGCTTGCAGGTCGGGCGAGGTGCGCGGTGCGCGCTGGTCGGAGATCGACCTGGATGCGAAGCTGTGAACGATCCCGGCCGAGCGCATGAAAGCAGGGAAGGAGCATCGGGTTCCGTTGTCCACCAGCGCCGTGGCGATCCTGGCCGAGATAGGGGCCCGTAGCGGCTTTGTTTTTCCCGGCCGGGACAAGGAGACGCTTCTTTCCGATATGAGCCTCACGAGCGTCTTGCGGCGCATGGGGAGGACGGACATCACGGTGCACGGCTTTCGTTCGACCTTCCGTGACTGGTGCTCGGAGTACGGCAAGAATGCGTTCTCGCGCGAGGTCTGCGAGCACGCGCTTGCGCATGGCTTGCCGGACAAGGTGGAAGCTGCGTACCGGCGTGGCGACCTGCTGGAGAAGCGGGTTGTCCTGATGCAGGCGTGGGCCGACTACTGCGGCGGCCTGGAGTAGGGGAGGCTGCCTTTTTTCGGCATTGGCAATGCGGCGATTAATCCGTACAATCACCGCATGAATTGCGGCGAATACACCTATATTTGGCAGGCCCCGGACTGGCCGAACTGGCGCTACGACCTGGCGGCGCTGGTGTCGCCGCTTGCGCAGGTCAGTCAGCGCCAAGGCCTGCTTCTGGGCAGGCTTGCCGACATCGGCCTGGGTTTGCGCGACCAAGCCAGTCTGGCCGCATTGACCGACGACGTGATCAAGACCAGCGAAATCGAGGGCGAGCACCTGAGCGTCGCCTCGGTACGCTCATCCATCGCGCGGCGCCTGGGCGTCGAGATCGGTTCGCTGGCGCCGGTGGACAGGCACGTCGAGGGCGTGGTCGAGATGGTGCTCGACGCCACCATCAACAGCGCGTCGGCGTTGACGCAGGAGCGCCTGTTTGGCTGGCATGCGGCGCTGTTCCCGACCGGTTACTCTGGCCTCAGCAAGATCAGCACCGGCACATGGCGCGACGATGCGCACGGTCCGATGCAGGTTGTGTCCGGGCCTATCGGAAGGCAACGCGTCCACTACGAGGCCCCGCCGGCGCAGAACCTGGCTGGCGAGATGGAGCACTTCCTTGCATGGGTCAACGCACCGGTCCAGGCCGAGCCGGCACTGATTCGCGCGGCGCTGGGGCATCTCTGGTTCGTGACCCTGCACCCGTTTGATGATGGGAATGGCCGTATCGCGCGGGCCATCGGCGACCTGCTGCTGGCGCGCGCCGATCGCAGTCCGGAGCGCTTTTACAGCCTGTCGGCGCAGATCCAGCGCGAGCGAAAGGCGTACTACGACATTCTCGAGCGCACGCAAAAAACCGGCATGGACGTGACCGAATGGCTGCTATGGTTCCTGCAAATGCTCGGCGAGGCCGTGGATCTGGCTCACCACGCGCTCGATGCCGTGCTGGAGAAGGCCCACTTTTGGCAACGCGTCTCGGGTGTGGCGCTTAACGAGCGGCAAGTCAAGATCATCAATCGGCTGCTCGATGGCTTCGAAGGCAAGCTCACTAGCAGCAAGTGGGCGGCAATCGCGAAATCGTCGACGGATACCGCGCTACGCGATATCAACGAGTTGGTCGAACTTGGCATCCTGCAGCGGTCTGGTGCTGGCGGGCGCAGCACAAGCTATGATCTGGTGCGACGGCCAGCGTCTCCGCTGCCCTGAGTATCGCGACAAGTTAGCGGATTGATGCCGGCGCCCGCTATGCTGGGGCGTCTAGATTTCGTCATGACGAACTTTTTCTCCACGTGCTGCTACGAATCAGGCCGACTGGCGCGGATGCACTGGACTGCCCACTGTTCGACTTCATATTTGATCCAGGCCGACGACCTGCCTTGCAGCTTCACAGGTTTCGGGAAGTTTCCTTTCTTGATCGCCTCGTAGATGCTACTGCGCGACCTGCCGCAGATGGCAAGCACTTCCTTTAGTCTGATGAATTGCACGCCTGGACGATTACTCGATACACGGCGTTCGACAGCCACATTAGGAGCTTGTTGATCCATGGATCCCTCCAAACGAAAGTGAATGAGACCTCGTGGCTACGTCAGGCCGGTGGTTCAGGCACCGATATGTTCCTGTGCCTAGGCTTACTAATAGACGTTGCGTCGAGTACCCACAATGCACAATCAGTTTGACGTTGCGTAGCTCCTGAGATATTGCGCCGGTACCTATGCACGCTTCATAGCAGAAGGATCAAATGCGTTGAAGACGGTTTATTGGGGTTTAGGTTTCGGAGGCAGGATAGACTGACGTCTTAAAAGGTTAATCTCTTTGAGATTAACCTTTTGGTCCTCGTCCCTTCGGGACTGCGGGTACGCGGTCTTCAAGCGGTTGAGATCCTTTTACTTGCTTTCTGAGTTACAAGCCGTAAACTGAGCCGTTATACAGGTCCGTGATAGGCCATTTTCGGATGTTCGTTCCTTCTACTAGATGAATGTTGCTATGGCAATTTTTTTATGGGAATATATACTTTAAGTTAGCCAACAACGATGGCTTTAGGCTGCTGTGCATATAAACAGCCCTGTCGCAACAACCAAGAAAGGTAAGCAATGGCACGATGCACTGCACCCGTTCGGGGACACAGTTCCGCAGCCGCACGAGCGAACTGTCCTGCATGCAGTTCCAAATTTGGCGGCTACAGCAGTAGCTACGCTTATGGCGGCGGCTACAGTTCGTCTTACCCGTCGGGCAGCAGCTACAGCAGCGGTAGCAGGTCAGTGGCGAGTGGGAGTTCAAGACCTCGCTGGTCGCGTGCCGGTTCATCTCTCTCGTATACACCAGATCAAGTTGCGTCGCTCACTCCGGTCCGGGAAGCTATTGAAACTCAAACGGCGACCAAGCCAGATCTTCGAGATTGTTTTCTCTGTCACGCCTGGGATGATCGGCAGGGAGCCGCCAGGGAACTGCACGACTTGCTTGAGGCAGTCGGCGTCAAGGTCTGGTTCAGCGAGAAGGATCTAGGCCTTGGCGTGCCAATGATGCGTGCGATAGATAAGGGGTTGGCAACCTCAAAAATTGGCCTCGTTCTCGTAACTCCCGCGTTGCTCGCACGTCTCCCCAAAGAAGGAGTAGCCGACAAAGAGCTTTCAACGCTCTTACAAGGTAACCGGCTGGTGCCAATCGTACACTGGACAACTTATACAGCGCTCCGAGACGTCAGTCCCATGCTTGCTTCTCGTAGCGGACTAGACACCTCGGAAGACTCGATGACGGTGATCGCAAAGAAAATTGCCGAGCTGGTTGCCATCTGGAGCTGACGCGTCCATGGTCGGGGTTAGGTCGATGGAGCGTTCACCTTCGATTTTGTCTCCAGACCGCTTTAGGTCGAACGCGGACGCGGCTAGACGACTGCGCTGGCCAAGCGCAGGTATGCTTGTACTAGTGAGAAGCCCCAAGGAAAGTCATATGGTCGAAAGTATCGACTTCCATAATGCAAGACCAGGATGCCCCGAGATAACCTGCCGCGTGAACTCGGCTGCGGCAGCGGGATGACGTGCGGGTTACGCTTGTATAACACTTTAGGCACTTGGCAGCACTCTACTATTTCCGTGTAGAAGATGAGCGCTCCGCGCAACGATCAATTGGCTGAATTGACGATCATTTTCTGCCGCGCCACATAGTTAATAAAAAAGGGATTTTGATGACTTACCCGGTTTATAAGATCGACGACGAGCAAGTACAGCATATAATAAGTCTCGAAGAGAGTTACTTAAATGACGTGAAAGCTATCGAGATCAAGCCGAGTAAGCTATCGGAAACAGTCTCGGCTTTCGCAAATTTCATCGGTGGCGACATTTACATCGGGATTGACGAAGATAAATCGAAAAAAACCCGCTCCTGGCGCGGTTTCGGGAATCCTGAAGATGCAAATGCAGTGGTACATGTTCTTCTGCAGTCACATGCACTAGGCAATCATCTTTCATTCGAATTCTTGAGTAATGATTCGAGCGCTGGATATGTCCTTCATATTACTGTTCGTAAAGTCAAAGAGATCGTGAAGGCGTCGTCAGGCGAGATCTTCATTCGTGCTAACGCAGGGAAGATTAAGGTCGACACGCAGGAAAAACTACGCCAGTTGGAGTTCGATAAAGGCGTGGCAACGTTTGAAAACGAGTGGATCGAATGCTCGTTGAATCGTGTTGAGAACAGTGAGAGCATTATCAATTTCATGCTCAACGTGATCCCTACTGGCGAGCCGCACAAATACCTGAAAAACCAAGATCTTGTTAAAGACGGATTCGTTAAGGTCTCCGGTATTCTTCTGTTTTGTGACGAACCAGCCGTGTTTTTGCCAAAAAGGTCGAGCATAAAACTAATGCGGTATAAGACAAAAAATGATGATATAAGTAGAGAGTCGCTGGCTGGCGATCCTCAGACTGTCGAAGGTTGCTTGTACTCGCAAATATACGACGCGGTCGATAAGACAAAAAAGATGATTGAAGAGGAAAAACGTATCGGAGCCGAAGGTTTGGAAGCGGTACGTTATCCCGATGAGACGCTTCATGAAGTCATAACAAATGCTGTCTTGCATCGCGACTATAGCCGGACGGCTGATATTCAAATTCGTGTGTTTGATAACCGCATAGAGATTGAAAGTCCTGGTCGACTCCCTGGTCACGTTACCGTGAAAAATATCCTCGACACTCAAAGTGCGAGAAATCCCCAAATAGTTCGATTGATAAATAAATTTCCGAACCCTCCGAATAAGGACGTAGGCGAGGGATTGAATACTGCATTCGAAGCAATGCGCAATCTTAAGCTCAAACCGCCCGAGATTGAAGAAACTGAGAATTCGGTGATCGTCCGGATTCGACACGAGCCGTTAGCGTCGGCTGAACAACTTGTTTTGGACTATATGAAGACGCACGACGAAATCAATAACGCGAAAGGGCGCGAGATAACTGGAATCAAAGATTCCAATCAAATGAAGGATGTGTTTAATAGGCTTAAGGAAATGGGGCAGCTCGAACGAGTTCCAGAAAAGCTCAGTACGGCCTCGGCTTGGCGAACACCAAAATAACTTTAGGTTAAATAAAAAAACACTTCGGTTAATTTAAAGGCAGCAGTCTCGTGCATTGAGAGTTTCTAACTGCCCGCTATCGGGCCAAGAGTGACGTCCATACAACTAGTTCTGCGCGGCGCAGTTCGGGTCGCGTAACACTACTCAGAAATCGGGCACCTATCCAGAAGTGACCGCACCAAAACTGCGAGTAAAATCCAGCGTTAGAAGTTGTTTCGCAGGAACATTCCCTGTAGAGCTATGCCGTCAGCTTGAACTGCGCCAAAAGTCAATCAACCGATCAGGAGTATGCAACGATGCATGATGAAGAGTCCGTTCAAGCTATTCTTGAGAGCTATTCAAACAAATCGATCGGCAACGCTTTAAGGGCTGGCGGTGAGCGCCCTAATCAGCATATTTTGACCATGATCAAAGTTGCGGACTTTCATGCTGAGCTTGCGCAGAGAGATTTTGCTGGGGTGCGTAAGCATCCGAAGGGCGTAGCGAAAGTCATGTGTCTCGGGATCGGTAGGCTGCTACCGGAGATGATGAAAGCCAACAGTGCTGATGCAGGCATCTCTCTTCCGGCAGCTGAAGTAGAATTTCAGGCGGTCCGCACCAGTTTAATGGAAACCGGCCAGCTGCTGGACCTGAAAACGTTGGCGGAAGCCGAAGAATATAAGCTTGTTGCGTGCCGCGTCTGCGGACCTGACGAGGTCGAAATTCGGAAAGTGGCTGCCTCGGAGGAAGCATTGGAGCATCGCGATCGGGACGCTCTGCTCGACGCCGAGCATAACGAACGGTCGGATAATCGCAAGCGCATCGATAAATTGTTTGAACAGGCTTGGCACGCTCGCTTCGCCGCTGGGCCTGCCGGCGACTCGCAAGCACTTGCAGCATTTAGGGAGGCCGGTCGCCAATACCTCGAATTTTTCGCTTCAGAATATGCCGAGGCTGATGCGTTTGCCGACGGTACGGAAATTGGCCCGCTTACCTTCGCGCAGTGGAAACAGATCGTTGTCAATGTCTGCTCGCTAGCGTTCGCAAAGGCCTGGCTGGAAGAGATAACCTTAATGGAGCAACGTCGCTTTAACCCGCTGGGCTTTCTAACGCTCATCCCGACCCAGATTAGCGATGCAGAACTCCGTGAGTGCTTCCGAGTGCCAGGAGTGCCTGAGCAGCCGGAGTTATTCGAAAAGGTCAAGGCGTGCCTTGTCCTTGGCGAAGAGAACGCGAAGCTTGATTATGGGCCGGATGGAGCAATTCCTTGTTTAGTCAGTCTCGGCGACGCGGTGTTTGCTCCCCGATACTCCCGCCTGGGTAACCCCTACATGTTTCTTGTCCAGCGTCTCGCTAAAATCTACTCGTTCCAAATGCGCAGAATCCTTGCGGAGCGAGAAAGCGAGTTTCAAGACGAGATCGCCACGCTGCTCAGATCTAACCACTACCTTTTTGGCGAATCAAACGTCAAGCTGCTCAAGGAGGAGCAAATCCTCACAGACATTGACCTCGTTGTCTACGAAAGGTCTACTAACTGTTTATACCTGATTCAGCTTAAGTGGCTTGCAGTTTATGCGCGTGAGTTAGCGCGACGTGAAAAGCAGTATGACGAGTTGCTGAACAAGGCAGGCGGTTGGGTGCAAAAGGTGGCCAGCTGGGTTGGAAAGGTTGGGCCCGACAACGTGCTGCGGACAGTCGGCCTTGGCGACGATGCCATCGATCCGGCCAAGCTAACCGTTCGCTTGCTCGTACTGAACCGCTGGTGGGCCAGGTTCAGCGGTAAGGAGCCGTTTAACGCGCAAGCAGCATGGCTCTCATGGTCGCGACTCAAATTGTTAGCACGAGAAGTCCCGAGCGGCTCGGCGCCATTGGATTACATCTACCTCAGCGCGCAGAGCATGCCGCTGCCGGTATTCACGCCGGTGACGACCCCTAAGCCGTATACTATCGCTGACTTGACAGTGAACGTGTACACCTAGGCGGCGCACTGGTGCATTGCTGCGCTAGCCGACAACGTGATAGCCCGGCAATCGTAGCGTGCAGTCGTTTCAATCAGAATAGTATTCACTTGGACAGGACTCTACCGCTGAACCTTTCGATGTTCGCTTCGTTAGGTTGCCCATTCTCTATAAACGTAGATACCCGATCCCACGCATGTGTTGCGTCGACCGATTGAATGCGCGGTCGAAAGCGGACCTCGGTAAAAGCTTCTCACATCCGAAGTAGCAAACAGTTCTCCGCCGCAAGCAAAGCAGCCCAGTGGGCACCCCGGTGGGTAGCCTCGGAAAAATAACTCAATTTTCATAGACAAACTACTGCTGACACCGCTTCCGCCAAGAGCCTCCAAGTGTGGGTGATTGTCAGAGGATTCTTGACGGGCGATGGAAGGGCGAGATCAGGAGTAGTGGCCGATCTTTAGGCGTTGCACTTTGTAGCCGCTATCCAAACGAAAAAAGCAGAGGCGTAGGGGGTATCGAGGAGTTTATGCGGGCGGGGAGCATAGTTGCATCCACCCGCATGGTTAACGGATTGTGACCATGGCTAGGTCGTCAATAATGCACACCATCTTACCGTGCTGAGAGACACGCATTTCGCCAATTACAAGGATGTATGCGCCAGCAAATTCCTCCTTGATTTCTAAATCGAAGCGGCCCATAAGATCAGCACGAAGCTCTGGAGGAAGGCCGATGCTCATGTCGCCTTGTCCACCCGTGTTCAACCATAGAACGCCGTTGGCCCCCTCCCTGGCATCGGTCAGCTGACCCCAATAGCCCCTCAACGAGCCAGCGTAGCCGGCATCAACGTCGCCGAAATTGACGAAAAAGTCGCAGGCCGACATTTCCGACCGATTCTCTAGAGCAATCACTACATCCGAATGTCGGAAATTGGGCGACTCAACCAGCAGGCGGAGCAATGGCCGGAGGCGGCGGTGCATGTTCGCCACACGAGGACCGTCGCCGCCAACGTATGCACCTGCGCGCGGCCGAAGTGGTGCCCCAGGAACCGGGTCGAAATGGGTCGGCGGCTCAGCCGCACCAAAATCCAAGTCTACGATAATGCGGTTATTGAAATTGATGAGTTCGTCTTGTCCGTCCCCCATTCCCGGCAAGCGGAGGTCGCGATCCTCAACAGCACGAGAGCAGCCGTCGATATGCGGGCGTGCGCCGAAGCAAGCACCGCGGCCATCGCGCGATTCTTTACGGAAAAATGCTGGGTTGTGGCACTCCGTGCAGATGAGCTGCCGGCGTTTACGCTCCAGGTCTGAGGGGGAAAGGCGGGAGAATTCGATGGCGTTATAGTTATGGCCATCTTCGGTGCATGTTGCGTCATCCATCGCTTCGCAGGGTCCTTGTTGAGTTCGATAAAGTCAATCTGGGGGAATGTTTCCTCATATCAAGATCGTCGATAAATTTCATGCTAAATGCATAAATGAGCGATGGTGCCTGCAAGATGTGCGAACGCCGTCCCAAGCAAGGTGTTCGATGCGGACAATCACAACCTCGCCGTGCTGGAACGCGTGCAGACTGCCACGGTGCACTAAGGGGCTTCACAGGTAGTGGCTCAAGACCAAGCACGAATGGGATATCGACGCCACTGACGGCGCGTACGCGAAGACCGTCAGGGGGCGCCTGGTCAATGGAAGGCCGGGCAGTGCGAGATGTGCCACGGCGTCAAGGCGCACAACTCGCGCAGCGGCAGTGACTGTGGCGGTACCGAGATAGGACCGGCCCAGGAGGCGGCGCCGGAAATCGTCCGGAGCAAAGCCATGGTGCGCCTGCAGGAAGGGTTCGCTGACACTGCAATCTTCACCGCCCGACGATTTTCCGACGTGCCGCCAACAATCCCGTCAATCCGAGCGCGAGCAGTGGAAGTGAGCCGGGTTCTGGAATCTGCCGGATCAGCCCCGTAGCGCCGCTGCATGGAGCGGCATCTGGCGTGACCCACCCGCAGCCGTTCATCCCGGCATCGCTTTCGGCTTCGTAGATGGTGAAGTGGGGACCGTTTCCGAGGCCCGTCGTCATGCCGAACTGGCTATCGAAATTGTGGGCATAGATGTGCCCGGTAAGCAGGTTCCCAGGGCCGAAGTCGACATTCATGTTCAGAATCGTGGGTCCCGGGGCGCGGATACCCGTCCGAAAATCCCAGTGGATTCCCGCGCCTGGTTCAGTCCCGGGGTTGTACATCAGGCGCAGCAGGCCTGATTGCGGGTAGGCCTGTTCCAGATCGATCTCGTCGATTTGCATCTGAAACGAACCGGCTTTCACGGCTGCCGCGTCAAACTCGAGCAGCAGGGAGATCCCGAACGGAGCGACATGATTTGTTGCGTGCCATTTGTACCAGACGCCGGCATGTGCAAAGTTCGACAATGTCAGCAAAATAGCGCTGAGGATAATTGATACGATTTTCATGACTTCCCCTCGTGTTATAGGTTCTTCCACGCAAGATTTATACCTGGAGGATCGTCGAGAAGTAAGCCCTTGAATCTACGCTGGAAAAAACAGGCAGGTCCAGGCCAGGAAAAAATCCTGTAAAGAATTGCGACAGCCCGGAGTAAGCGGGAGAGGGGAGTATCGACTCCCTTGCTCTCCCCCGATTGTCGGCAAATCTTGCCGGGCTGGGCTGATCCACCGCCGCGCCGACAGCAGTGGGGCGTGCCCTGCGCCCGCCCGTTTGACGTCCGCGGTCGCCAAACGGGACCAGCCGACCTTAACCCGTCACGGTCCCACCCTGCAGCGCGGTCCGCAACATCTCCAGGGAATACGGCTTCGGCAGGAGTTCCACGCCTGACAACGTGCTAGCGCTGCCCAGACCGCTTGCCAGCAGCACCCGCAGATGCGGGAAGCGCGCCTTCGCCAGCTGGACCAGGTCGTCGCCCTGGATGCCCGGCAGTTGCTGGTCCGCGATCAGCACCTGGATATCGGGCGTGAGCTGGTCCAGGCCTTCTTCGGCGCTGCCGATGGCGACGACCTCGTAGCCCAGGAACTCGGCCATGTCGCGCGTGTTGTTGCGAATGTCGGCGTCGTCTTCCACCAGCATCACCCGCATGGCCGGCGCCGTGGACGACGGCGCCTCGCGCCTGCCCTCGCCCGGCGGCGCGGTCGGCACGGCGAGCTGCCGCTGCTTCTCGTTGGCGAGCACATGCCGGATCTTCCTGGCCAGGCTCTCCTTGGTATAGGGCTTGCCGATCAGTTCCACGCCGCGATCGAGCCGGCCGCCATGCACGATCGCATTTTCGGTGTAGCCGGAGGTGAACAGCACGGCAAGCGCCGGCAGACGCTCTTTCGCCTTGCGCGCAAGTTCGGGACTGCGCAAGGGGCCCGGCATCACGACGTCGGTGAACAGCAGGTCGATGTGGACGCCGCTGTCGATGACGGTGAGGGCGGCGCTGGCATCGTTGGCCTTGAGCACGCGGTAGCCGAGCGTCGTCAGGATGTCGACGGCCGTCGCGCGCACCGCTTCGTCGTCTTCGGCAACCAGCACCGTTTCGCTGCCGCCCACCACCGGATGGGTCTCGAGGGGCACGTAGCTGTCTTCGGCATTGCGCGAACGCGGCAGGTAGAGCTTGATGGTGGTGCCTTCGCCGATCTCGCTGTAGATCTTGATGTGTCCGCCGGACTGCTTGACCAGGCCATAGACCATCGATAGCCCAAGGCCCGTCCCCTTGCCCTCGGCCTTCGTCGAGAAGAACGGTTCGAAGGCCTGGCGCATGACCTCGGGCGTCATTCCGGTGCCGGTATCGGTGACGGCCACGGCCACGTACTGACCCGGCGCCACGTCGGGGTGGGTGGCGCAGTAGGCGGCGTCGAGCAGGGCATTGTTCACTTCGATGGTCAGCTTGCCGCGGCCATCCATCGCATCGCGTGCATTGATGGCCAGGTTGAGGATGGCGTTTTCGAGCTGGGCGATGTCGACCGAGGTGCTCCACAGGCCGCCGGAGACCACCGTTTCCATCTCGACCTCCTCACCCAGGCTGCGGCGCAGCATGTCTTCGATGCCGGTGATCAGGCGGCCGACCTTGATCACCTTTGGTTCGAGCGGCTGCTTGCGCGCGAAGGACAGCAGCGAGCTGGCCAGTTTGGCGCCCCGCTCGACGCTGGCCAGCGCGTTTTCCACCCTGCGGCGAACGGCCGGCATGGCATGCACGTCGGCCTCCATCAGTTGCAGGTTACCGGAGATAACCTGCAGGAGATTATTGAAATCGTGCGCGACACCGCCGGTCAGCTTGCCGATCGTTTCCATTTTCTGCGCCTGTTGCAGCGCGGCTTCGGTCTGTCGCATGGCATCGGCCTGTTGCAGTTCCGCGGTGATGTCCCGGCCGATGGCGTGGATGAAATGCGTGTCGGGCACCGCAGTCCAGGACAGGGTGCAATAGCTGCCGTCCATCCGGCGGTAGCGATTCTCGAAACGGAAAACGTGCGCGCCGCTGCTGAGGGAGCTGACGCGTTCGATGGTGGGCTGCACATCGTCGGGATGCACGAAGTCGAGGAAGGATTTTCCGACCACATCCTGCTCGCGCCAGCCCAGGGTCGAGGTGAACGCCGGGTTGACCGAGGTCAGCGTCGCATTGAAGTCGGCGACGAGCATGATGTCTTTCGACAGGCGCCAGATGCGGTCGCGCTCGGCCGTGCGTACCGAGATTTGCTCCTCGAGTGTGGCGTTCAGGCTGACGAGCGCCTGGGCCGTCGCTTTCTGGTCTTCGATATCGGTGTTGCTGCCGATCCAGCGGACCACCTCGCCACGCTCGTTGTGCATGGGCACGCCCCGCACCAGGTGCCAGCGGTAGGCGCCGTCATGACGCCGGATGCGGAATTCCGCTTCGTATTCCACGCCGCCCGCAATCGCCGCCGACCAGCGCGCGACGACGCTCGGGATGTCGTCCGGATGGATGATGCTGGCCCAGGCCTCGCCATCCAGCTCGCCTTCGCGGGCGCCGGAATACGCATACACGCGCTGGTTGAACCAGTCGAGCCGGCCGTCGGCCGGCGCCGTCCACACATGGTGGGGCATCGCCTGTGCGAAGGTGCGGAATTTTGCCTCGCTCTCGCGCAGCGCCGACTCGGTTTTCACCTTGACGCTGGTTTCGATGACGAGGGCCAGCACGCCGACGATGTTGCCGTTCTCGTCGACGATCGGAGAATAGTCGAGGTTCATCCAGACCTGTTCCGGGGCGCCGCTGCGATGCAGCGTCAGCTCCTGGTCGACATAGCTCAGTGATTCGCCACGCATGACGCGTTTCATCACATTGTCGTTAAAGTCGGCAACCTCGGGCCATCCGTCGCGCACCTTCGATCCCAGCAGCCGGGGATGGCGTCCACCTGCGACGCCGGCGTAGCCGTCGTTGTAGATCATGAAGCCATCTTCGCCCCACATGGTGACCATGGGCACCGGTGAGCGCAGCACCGCGCCGACGGTCGTCTTCAGCACGCCCGGCCAGGCGTCGATCGGACCCAGGGCGGTTCGGTTCCAGGAAAAGGCGCGAATCAGTTCCGCGGTGTTACCGCCGCCGTTCAGGAAGCTAAAGATATCAGGTGACATGGTCGACGTCCGGAAGCCCAAAGAGCTGGATTTTACGTGCTCACGGAGCTGGACACTAATACAACTTGACGGTGTGTAGTGCGATCGACGCGTGTCTGGCGTGCCAAGTAGGTAAAAGCTGCCCTTTTCATCAACATAAATAGAATTTCACAATGCGAAAATTCGCGCTGCAAAGCAGCAAACCATTATTCCAGTCTCCAGGATGTTTTTTCGTCATGTGAAATTTGGTATGTAAGCCATTGAAATAAAAAGATTTAATTTAGATGCGCTCCTGGGGCTGTTTGAATCGCGCGCGCAGCAAAGGTGCGTAATATAAATAGCACCAAGTCTTGCTGCGCCCATGGCGCGCCTGACTAGCACAGCCTTCCCCCATAAAACAGGAGTTATCGATGTCCCAGTTCCACACCGATGTTGAATCCATTTCCAGTCTCAAGGCGATGCATGGCAGTGCCTGGAATTCCATCAATCCGGAATCGGCCGCGCGCATGCGCGCCCAGAACCGGTTCAAGACCGGCCTGGATATTGCACGCTACACCGCCGGCATCATGCGCAAGGATATGGCTGCCTACGATGCCGATCCGTCCATGTATACCCAGTCGCTGGGGTGCTGGCATGGTTTCATCGGGCAGCAAAAGCTGATCTCGATCAAGAAGCATTTCAACAGCACCGATCGCCGCTACCTGTACCTGTCGGGTTGGATGATCGCCGCCCTGCGCTCCGAATTCGGCCCGCTGCCGGACCAGTCGATGCACGAGAAGACCGCGGTGCCGGCCCTGATCAAGGAGCTGTACACCTTCCTGCGCCAGGCCGACGCGCGTGAACTGGGCGGCCTGTTCCGCCAGCTCGACGACGCCTCCGGCGCCGCCAGGGAAGCCATCCAGCACAAGATCGACAACTTCGTGACGCACGTGGTGCCCATCATCGCCGACATCGACGCCGGTTTTGGTAACGCCGAGGCCACCTACCTGCTGGCCAAGCAGATGATCGAAACGGGCGCCTGCTGCATCCAGCTCGAGAACCAGGTCTCCGACGAGAAGCAGTGCGGCCACCAGGACGGCAAGGTCACCGTCCCGCACGAGGACTTCCTGGCCAAGATCCGCGCGGTGCGCTATGCCTTCCTCGAGCTGGGGGTGGACGACGGCGTGATCGTTGCGCGTACCGACTCGCTGGGCGCCGGTCTGACCAAGCAGATCGCCTTCACCCGCGAACCGGGCGACCTCGGCGACCAGTACAACGCTTTCCTGGACGCGGAAGAAGTATCTGTCGAGTCCCTGAAGAACGGTGACGTGCTTCTGAATCGCGACGGAAAACTGTTGCGCCCGAAGCGCCTGCCGAGCAATTTGTTCCAGTTCCGCGAGGGCACGGGCGAAGCGCGTTGCGTGCTGGACTGCATCACTTCGCTGCAGAACGGCGCCGACCTGTTGTGGATCGAAACCGAAAAACCCCATATCGGCCAGATCGGCGGCATGGTGAACGAGATCCGTAAAGTCATTCCCAACGCCAAGCTGGTGTACAACAACAGCCCCTCGTTCAACTGGACCCTGAATTTCCGTCAGCAAGTGTTCGACAGCATGAAAGCCGAGGGCAAGGATGTCAGCGCCTACGAACGCAACATGCTGATGAGCGTCGAATACGACGATACCGAGCTGGCGCGCATCGCCGACGAGAAGATCCGCACCTTCCAGGCCGACTCGGCGCGTGAAGCCGGCATCTTCCATCACCTGATCACGCTGCCGACCTACCATACCGCGGCACTGTCGACCGACAATCTGGCGAAAGAGTATTTCGGCGAGCAGGGCATGCTGGGCTATGTGGCGGGTGTGCAGCGCCAGGAGATCCGCCAGGGAATCGCCTGCGTCAAGCACCAGAACATGTCGGGTTCGGATATCGGCGACGACCACAAGGACTACTTCAGCGGTGAAGCGGCGCTCAAGGCCGGCGGCAAGCACAACACGATGAACCAGTTCTGACCGGCTGCAGGAAAGGGGGGACGCCGGCTTGCGGCGTCCCCGGTCTATTCGCAAGCTCTGGGACAAACATGAATAATGCACATACCAGCCCCGCAAGCAGTGGCGCGACTGCCCCGGTGAGCGATGACGCAGCGGGCAGCCGCGCTTCGGTCCGCGCTTCCGTCGGCGCTTTCGTCCGATGCCAGATTCACACAGACCCGCATGCGCGGGCCTTACCCGCGACCGCGGGCTTCTCTGAACAGCCAGCCAACGATACCGTACGCCCGGTGGGCCGCGTCGGCATCATGGGCGCGAACGGCATGGGGATCGGCCTCGCCCGGGCATTACTCGATGCCGACATGCCGGTCACGGTGTTCGACAGGCGGGAGGCGCTCGACCAGGGGCGCGCGCTGCTGCGCGCAAGTTACACGGACGCGCTCACGGGCGGCGCGCTGACTGCAAATCAGCGTTACCGGCGCCTGGCGCTGTTTGCCGCCACCGAGAGATTCCATCACCTGAAGGACTGTGATCTCATCATCGAAGTCATGTCCATCGATGCGAAGACCAGGGAAACGTTCTTCCGATGGCTGGACGAAACAGGCAAGCCCGGTGCAGTCCTGGTAGCGAACGCGTCCGGTTCCCAGCTCGACGGCATTGCCCGCCTCACAAGGCGGCCCGGCGACGTCCTGGGGCTGCGCTTCCCGGACACCGGCCTGCCATCCAAGGCGGCGTGCCTGGTGCGCGCAAGAGAGACCTCGGGCGACGCCTACACGACGACGGCTGAACTCCTGACCGGCATCTGCAAGCTGCAGGCTTGACGACCGGCGATCAGGCAGGCAGGCGGGCGGCCAGCCGGCGTCATGCGTGATTCTATTGCAACTCCAGGAAGTTATGCGTTTCGCGAATGGCAGACATGCGGAACGCGAACTTTCATTGCGGTGCAACATCGGTAATAATGCGGGCCTGTACCCAGTAGTACCTTCCATGTTCGCGGATGTTGGCATCGCAAGTGCCGGCATCGCGCAGCGCTGACGCCCCCCGATTTCGTTCATGCATTGTGAGGAAAATGACGCATCATCTCCTGTCCGGCTCGACTTCCTACCGAGATGACGAACGTGCCACGTGTGCGGCCGGTAGCGAGGTGGCACGATGATGCAGGGCGCCTTGCAACCGCAAGCGCAGCCCCAGCCTGCGATGGCGAGCCGCCCGGTGTCGGCCAAGCCGCATACCGTTTTCGACGACGTCTACGGCATTACCGTGGGCATCCTGTTCGTCGTCATGGGCGTGCTGCTGCTCCAGGCCGCCGGCCTGATCACGGGCGGGGTGGCCGGCATCGCGCTGCTGGTGTCCTATGTGTCGGGCTATTCGGTCGGCATGCTGTTCATGCTCATCAACCTGCCGTTCTTCCTGTTCGGCTACCTGTTCATGGGTGCACGCTTCACCGTCAAGTCCCTGCTCGGCAGCGTCATGATCATGGCGCTGCTCAAACTGGTGCCGAACGGCCTGGTGATTGGGCACGTCCATCCGATGGTCGCGGCCCTGGGCGGCGGCACCTTCTGCGGGATGGGCATCCTGGCCCTGGCGCGCCATGGCGCCGGTGTGGGCGGCACGGGTATCGTCACCCTGTGGCTGCAGAAGCGCTACGGCATCAATGCCGGCCGCACCCAGGTCGCGATCGACGGCGTCATCTTGCTGGCCGCGCTGTCGCTGGTGGCCCCGCAACTGGTGGGCTGGTCCTCGCTCAGCGCGATCGCGATGAGCAGCATGGTCATGGCCTGGCATCGCCCGGGCCGCTATTTCGGTAACTGACCCGCCGCCGAGCCTTCAGCGCGCGCTCACGGCCGGTACCGGCCGCGCTTCGGGCGCCACCGCATGTCCGTCCCGCGCACCGGCGCGCCGCGCCGGTGCGCGATGGATCCGTACGGCGCGGACCTCGCTGGCCAGCATGACAACGCAATGCTGGCCACGTTCCAGGCCGATCACTATCTCGCCTGTGCCATCCCATTTGTTGTAGTTCCGTCAAAAACAGTGCTGTCTGCCACAAATGAAGCGGACGCGGTTATGTTTCTTCGCGGGAACTTCGTTACAATGTGTGTTTATTCCACTTGCATCGCTATGATGTTGTCATGAGCGGCTTCCTTGCAAAAATGCGTCTCTCCAGCGTCATGACGGTGGCTGTTTGTGCCACGGTCGCGCTGACGGTCGCGCTGCAACTGGTACTCGTCAACCACTTTGCCGTACGCCAGGCACGTGAAGAAGCCCAGTTGCGCCTGCAGCAGCTGTCGTGGCAGATGCGCGATACGCTGAACCGCGTGGTCGAGCAGGCCACCGACGATACCCGGTTGCTGGCCGAGTTGCCGCAAGTGCGCTATGCGAAGAACGCCGGCGACAGCCGCGCGGTGCTGGAAAGCCTGCAGCGCACCTTCCCTGACTACGCCTGGATCGGCATCGCCGACCTCGACGGCAGAGTCACTGCCTCCACCGGGCGCATGCTCGAAGGCGCGAACGTCAGCAAGCGTCCCTGGTTCAGCGCCGGCATGCGCGGCGCCCACGCCAGCGACTACCACCCGGCCCAACTGCTGGAGAAGGTCCTGCCGCGCAGGGCCGATCCATGGCGCTTCGTCGACACATCCGGGCCCATCGTCGATGCCGAGGGCAAGCTGGTGGGCGTGCTCGGCATGCACATGAGCTGGGAGTGGGCGCGGCGCCATGCGCGCAAGCTGCTCACGCCGGCGCTGCGCGAATACGGCGCGGAGATCTTCGTGATCCGCGACGACGGCACCGTCCTGCTCGGTCCGCAGTCGATGATCGAGACCAGGGTCGACACCACCAGCCTGCGCCTGGCGCAGAAAGGCATGACCGGATCGTTGCGCGAAGTCTGGCCCGATGGCCGCGCCTACCTCACCGGCTACAGCCGGACCGGTGACGTGCTCGACCCCGCCTCGCTGCGCTGGAGCGTGCTGGTGCGCCAGACCGAACAGCGGGCCCTGGCGGGCACGGTGGACCTGAAGCGGCGCATGCTCGGCTGGAGTGCCCTGCTGGCCCTGGCGCTGGCCGGCGTCGCCGCCATGATGGCGCGCCACTTGACGCGGCCGATGGCGGCGTTGCGCGAAGCGATCGAGCGCGTGACCGACGCGACCCGGGCCGGCAGGGACGCGCCGCCGATCCCGCAGATCGACGGCTTCCTCGAGACCCAGGTCCTGTCGAGCACGATGCGCGAACTGGTGAACAGCGAGGCCGCGCACCGCGCGGCGCTGCTGGCCCTCAACGAGCGCCTCGAGGTGACCGTTGCCGAGCGCACCGCCGAACTGCAGGCGATGCTGCTGCGCGACGTGCTCACCGGCCTGCCGAACCGCCGCGCGCTGCTCGAGACCCTGCCCGAGGCGGCCAGCCGCGCGCGCCGCGTCGGGCGTCCGGCCGCGCTGCTGTTCCTCGACATGGACGGCTTCAAGGCGGTCAATGACACCTACGGTCACGACGAAGGCGACGAGCTGCTGCGCCAGTACGGCGAGCGCCTGGCGCTGGGCGTGCGCAAGACCGATATGGTGGCCCGCCTGGCCGGCGACGAGTTCGTGGTCGTGCTGGAGATGCTCAGCGATGCCGCGCATGCCGAGGAGACCGCGCGCAAGCTGCTCGATCGCCTCAGGGAACCGTTCATGCTGCAGGGCGCCGCGGTAGAGGTGGGCGCCAGCATCGGCATCGCGCTGCACCGCCCGGACGACCCGCCCGACGTCGACGCCTGGCTGGCGCGCGCCGACCACGCCATGTACGCGGTCAAGCGCACCGGCAAGAACGGCGTGGCGATCGCAGCCTCGCTCTGAGGCGAAGCGCTTGCCCTCGGGGGCGGGCGGCTGCTACCATCGCCGCACTGTTAGCCTCCCGGCCGAGCTGCTTCGCATGTCCCAGATCACCCAACTCATCGCCACCCTCAAGCGCGAGCTCAAGCAACAGGGCAAGACCTACCGCGACGTCGCCGAGGCCCTGGGCCTGTCCGAACCGAGCGTCAAGCGCCTGTTCGCCACCGAGCAGTTCACGCTCGACCGCCTGGTCGAGATCTGCGGATTGCTGGGTTTCACGCTGGCCGAGCTGGCGCAGGAAGCGGGGCAGGGCAGCCAGCGCCTGCGCACCCTGAGCCCGGCGCAGGAGCGCGAGCTGGTGTCCGATGCGCGCCTGCTGCTGGTGGCGGTGTGCGCGCTGAACCACTGGACCATGGCCCAGATGCTGCAGGCCTACCGCCTGAGCGAAGCCGAGTGCGTGCAGCAGTTGCTGCGCCTCGACAAGCTTGCCTTGATCACGCTATTGCCCGGCAACCGCATCCGCCTGAACGTGGCGCGCGATTTCGACTGGCTGCCGGGCGGGCCGATCCGCCAGTACTTCCGCGAGCAGGGCATGCCCGAGTTTATCGACAGCGCCTTCGGCCAGCCGGGCGATACCCTCGACTTCGTGCACGGCATGCTCACCGAGAGCGCACACGCCAAGCTGCAGGGCGAGCTGCGCCAGCTCAGATCGCGCTTCGCCCAGCTCCACGAAGACAGCCTGGCGGCCCCGCTGCCGCAACGGCGCGGTACCGGCTTGCTGCTGGCGCTGCGGGAGTGGGAACCGGCCGCGTTCGCGGGCTTGCGCAGGTAGGGCGGCAAGCGGCGCCAGGCCCTAGCTGCCCGGCGTCGACACCCGGTACGCCCACGCCCCCAGCGACTGCTTGTCCGCGGCCCCGGGCAGCACGTATTGCTGCGCCACCCCGCTCAGGTTCACGACCACTTGCACGGCGTTTCCTTCGCGCTCGCGCCGGAACGCGAACACCTTGTCGTTGCCCGTTTCCAGTACCCGCATCGCTCCGCCATACTGGCCGTTCCACAGCGCCGGGTTGTCGTGCTTGAGCTTCAGCAGCCAGGTGTACAGCGCCTCGTTGGGCGAGGCCTTCCACGCGATCGGATCCTTCTCGAAGAATGCCAGCCGCTTGTCCAGTCCCGCCTCCTGTCCGCCGTAGATCAGGGGCATGCCCGGCAGGGTTGCAGCCAGCACCGCCATGGCCTGGAACGCGGGGCCGTAGTGCTCCTGGTCGCTGCCATGCCAGGAATTCTCGTCGTGGTTGCTGGTGAAGCGCATCCGGTAGGCGTGCGCGGGATAGGCCACCGGCGGCTGCGCGAACAGCGCCCGCAGCGCCCGGGCATCGGCCTGGCCCTTGGCGATGTCCTTGAACACGCCCAGCGTATCCCAGCCATACGTCATGTCGAACGCGCGCTGGTGCAGCTCAGGCTGCCAGGCTTCGGCGAGCATGAACACCGGCTTGATCCGCTCCAGCTCGGCACGCGCCTGTTCCCAGAACGCGGTCGGCACCTTGGCCGCCACGTCGCAGCGGAAACCGTCGATGCCGGTCTCGCGCACCCAGAAGGCCATCGCTTCCTGCATGCCCTTCCACAGGCCCGGCTGCTTCCAGTCCAGCCCCGTCACGTCGGTCCAGTATTCCGGCTCCGCGCCCTCGGTATAGGTGACCGGGAAGATCTCGCCCTTGGCATCCTTCAGGTACCAGTCCTTGTGCTGCACCGTCCAGGGGTTGTCGAAGGCGGTGTGGTTGGCGACCCAGTCGATGATCACCCGCATCCCGAGTCCCTGCGCCTGCTTCACCAGGCGCCGGAAGTCGTCCATCGTGCCGAATTCCGGGTTTACGGCCGTGTAGTCGCGCACCGCGTAATAGCTGCCGAGCGTGCCCTTGCGGTTCTTCACGCCGATCGGCTGCACCGGCATCAGCCACAGGATGTCCACGCCCATCTTGCGCAGCCGCGGCAGGTGCCGGGCGAAGGCATCGAAGGTGCCTTCCTTCGTGTACTGCCGGATATTCACCTCGTAGATGTTGGCGCTGCGCGACCAGGCCGGATGGGCCATCGGGGCCGCGGCCGGCGGCTGGGCCGGCGCCGGCGGGGAGGTGAAGGCGGCACAGAGCGCCAGAGCAAGAACGGGCAGCGTACGGACAACAGATGACATGGGGGACCCCTCGTATTTTGTAAAAGTCTCTTGTGTCCAGTCATTCTACGGTGTAGAACTTGGGGCAGGCAGGAAAGTTCGGCTCAGACGGCCGCACTGCCGCTTTTTTTGGCGTTTGACTTCGCGCTACTGTTTTATGTGAAGTGTTAAACAGATCAGTTTGCCAAAGAAGGGAATGATGGCTTCAAAGAGGAAATGACGCCATGAAGATGTCAATCGTCGCATGTGC
Organism: Massilia sp. UMI-21; assembly: GCA_015277795.1. NCBI lineage: Bacteria > Pseudomonadati > Pseudomonadota > Betaproteobacteria > Burkholderiales > Oxalobacteraceae > Massilia > Massilia sp. UMI-21. Next base: position 2,056,307 of record CP063848.1, read on the forward strand.
CGTGCTCGGAGCGAGCGCGGCTTGCGCCTCGGCCGAGAACGCGGCTGTTCCCGACGGGAGCACAGGCACCGCCGAGGTAGTCAAGGAAGCCAGGGAAACCGGAGCCAAGGGCGGGTCCGCGCAGGACGGCGCCGGCGTCGGGCATATCGGCGACGCGCCGGCGATTTTCACGCTGGAAACCGCGCACGAAGCGGAGCAGCGCCGCAGCGGCGCAGCGCAGTCGCTCACCGTCGGACGCCAGTACAACCTCGACGCGCGCGCGCTGAACGAGGTCGGCGATCCGTTCCACGGCGGCCTGGCCGGCAGCGGCAGCGGCGCTGCCGACGTCCGCCGCAGCGGCGACAGCGTGGTCTATGCCGGCGGCTTCGACGGCTTTACCGCCGGATCGTCCTGGGGCAAGGGCGACATCGACGGTTCGCCCTCGGGCCGCGCCTGGGGCATGACGGTCGGGTTCAAGGCCGGCCCGATCAACATCCGCGCCGCGCACCAGAACCGCAACGTGGCCAAGGTTACCCGTATCAATCCGGTCGATATCAGCATGGCGGCGAAGAATTCCATCATCGCCGCCAACATGCGCTTTGGCTGGGGCACCGCCTATGCGGCCTACAGCGCCAACCGCGGCTGGGGCAGTTCGCCGCTGTTCAATCCGGACAATCCGTACGGCGCCGGCATCGCCAGCGTCCCGTCCACCGACAGCCGCGACGTGCTGGCCGGGGTGGCGGTGCCGCTCGGCCATGCGACCACGCTGCTGGCTTCCTATATCCGCAAGAACGACCGCGACCCGGCCAACCGCGACGCGCGCCAGGTCGCGATCGGCGCCACCTATGCGGTCTCGCGCAAGCTCGATTTCTATGCCGCCTACTCGCACATCAGGCAGCAGAGCGGCGCCCGGAACCCCGGCGCCGGCTATGGCGGCGGCGGCGCGATCAACCTGGGCATGCGCCGCGCCTTCTGAGCGCGCGACGCATCCGTGCGCGGCGACGCGATGCCGCAAAAAACGTTAGCCTGTGCCCATGGTTAAACACGTTTTGGAGGCAATATGACAGGCGCAAGCACACTCGATCCGGACAACTTCCCGGATCGTCCAGACCGCAATCTGGGCAAGGGACACGGCATCGATTCCCTCGGACCGAGCGATATCTCGGACACCGGCAGCGACGTGGTCGGCGGCCCCGGCTTTGCCGAGGCCCTCGACCCGGACCAGACGCTCGACTTCGACCACGGCACCACCTCGGACCTCGAAGAGAGCCATGCCGGCGGCACCGCCGGTCCGGATGTCGGTGACGCCGACTTCTCGGCCGACAGCGACATGGGCGGCACCGGCGAGCGCGCCGCTGCCGGGCGCGACAACGTGTCGAAGGACGGCGCCGACATCGGCACCGACCGGGTCGTGTCGATCCCCGACCTGCCGCTGACCGAGGACGACACCGACTTCCTATCGACTCAGCCGCCGCGAAACGCTGAAGGCCGCTAGCAGCGCGCCGCCGCCCACCAGGGCGGTCATGAGCGGCGAGGAGCGCAGGCTGGTCCTGGTGTACAGGCTGCGCTCATGCACGGTTTGCGGCATGCCCTGGCGCTGGCGCAGCTCGGTCGACGGATCGGGCTTGTAGAGCGCATCGCGACGGTTCGGCGCGGCCGGCCGGTCCGATCGTTGTTGCTTGAACATGGTGGCGTTCATGAAGCGGTCCATCAGGCCCGGCATCATCTTCGCCCCCGCGGCGATCATCTTCGAGGCGCCGCCGGCGTAGACGTCGCGCTTCGGATGCTCGGCGCAATGCAGGATCGCCTCGGCGACGACTTCCGGGGCGTAGATCGGCGCAGGCAGGGCCGGTTCCTGGTCCAGGTAGTTGCGGGCGTGTACCGTGTACATCGTGTCGATCGCGGCCGGCTTGACCAGCGTGACCGACAGCGGCGCCCCTTCGTCCTCCAGCTCCATGCGCAAGGCATCGGTAAAGCCTTTTACCGCATGCTTCGAGGCCGCATACATGCCCTGCAACGGAATCGCGCGTTCCGACACCTCGCTGCCGAGATTGATGATGGCGCCGCCGCCGCGATGCTTCATGCGCCGCACCGCTTCCAGCGAACCGTTGACGATACCCCAGAAATTGGTCTGGAACAGGCGGTGGTGGTCTTCCGGCTTCACCTCTTCCAGGCGGCCGAATACCGAAACGCCGGCATTGTTGACCCAGGTGTCGATGCGGCCGAAGCGCGCCATCGCCTGTTCGCCGATGTTCTCGACGTCCGTGATCTCGCCGACATCGGCGGCCACGGTCTCGACCATTGCTCCCTTGCTGCGCAGCTCGTCCGCCAGTTCGTGCAGGGCGTCCTTGCTGCGCGAAGCCAGTACCAGCCGTGCGCCGCGCGCGGCGGCCATGCGGGCGGTGGTCAGGCCGATGCCGCTGGTGGCGCCGGTGATGACCATGACCTGGTCGTGGAGTTTCCGGAGTCTGATTGCCATGACGTGATCCTTTTCAAGGTGGGTGAAGCGGCCTGCGCGCGGCGTCTGGCTGCAGGGCGGGCCGTCGGGGAAGGATCGTCATGCTAGCCCGGCTGGAGAAATCGGGATGCGCGCTTGCTTGCTGGAAGTTTTAGCGCGACTTCCCCGGCTGGTAGATCTGGTCGAACAGTCCGCCATCCGCGAAATGGGCGCGCTGCGCCTGCGTCCAGCCACCCAGTTCGGTGATCGGGAACAGCGTCATGTGCGGAAAGCGCGACGCGTATTTTCTGGCGTAGCGCTCGACGGCGGGACGGTAATGGTTCTTGGCGATGATTTCCTGCCCCTCGTCGGTGTACAGGAAGGCGAGGTAGGCCTGGGCCACCTGGCGGGTGCCGCGCCGGTCGACGTTCTTGTCGACCACGGCGACCGGCGGCTCGGCAAGGATGCTGATCGAGGGAGGGACGATCTCGAATTTGTCCGGACCGAGTTCGCGCATGGCAAGCAGGGCTTCGTTTTCCCAGGCCAGCAGCACGTCGCCGATGCCGCGTTCGACGAAGGTCGTGGTGGCGCCGCGCGCACCCGAATCGAGTACCGGGACGTTCTTGTAGAGCTTGCTCAGGTATTCCTTCGCCGCGGCCGGCGAGCCGCCCGGCCGGCGCAGCGCGTAGCCGTAGGCGGCCAGGTGGTTCCAGCGCGCGCCGCCCGAGGTCTTTGGATTCGGCGTGATCACGGCCACGCCCGGCCTGACCAGGTCGGCCCAGTCGCGGATCTGTTTCGGATTACCCTTGCGCACCAGGAAGACGATGGTCGAGGTATACGGCGAGCTACGATAGGGCAGGCGAGCTTGCCAGCCGGGCGCGATCAAACCTCGCTCGCTGATAGCATCGAGGTCATAGGCCAGGGCCAGCGTGACGACGTCGGCCGGAAGGCCGTCGATGACGGCGCGGGCCTGCTTGCCCGAGCCGCCGTGCGATTGCCTGATTTTTACCTTGTCGCCGGTTCGCGCCTTCCAGTGACGGGCAAAGGCGGCATCGACGTCCTGGTAGAGCTCACGCGTCGGATCGTAGGATACGTTGAGGAGCGTGACATCCACTGCCGCAGCGGACTGGTTCAGCAATGGCGCCAGCAGCGGGGCCAGGAGGCCGAGCGCAGCGAGCAAGCGAAGGACGGTTTTGCGAAGCATCTTGTTCTTTCAGAGGGCAGTCGGGAGCCATCAGACTAGGGCTCGGCTCCCCCTGAAGGAAGGAATTTATTCGCATAACAATATGCGATTTGCTACGCTGCTTCAGTGCGCTTTCGACAGGATGAGCAGCCAGCGCTTGAACAGCAGCACTTCCAGGTGGCCCGGCTCGATGCCGGTGTCGCATTCGATGACCGGGTTGACCGCATAGAAGCGCTTGCGGAAATCACGGGTGATCAGGAGTTCGCGACGGCCGATGCGAACCATAAAAGGGACAGGTGCATATTCCAGGCCGAAGGAGCTGTTCAGAGTGGTCATGGTGTTTCCTTTTATTAAAATCGTTGGAGTGAGTAAAGAATATCATAACCACTGTATAAATCCACAGTTACTGTTCGGATGTACAGTAAATTTTCATTTTTGTAGCTTTTCCGCCAATAGACACCCTGTCCGGCTCCATCCGCAAAACGATTGATTTCTGGCATGCCCACCCACATCCTTCCTCGACTCCGCCGCTTCGCCGCCGCCCGCTTCTCCGCCGAAGGCGAGTATGGCCTGTACCTGACGGCCGGCGTGGCGATGCTCCTGCTTGCCACCGCCGTGTTTGCCCGCATGGCGGGCGCCGTCGTCGCCGGCGCCCCGATCACCCAGCTCGACCTCGAGGTGGCCAACTGGCTGCATGCGCACGCGCGCGCCAACGACGCGCTGCGCGAGGTCCTGCTGGTGCTGACCCACGTGCACAGCACGCCGGGCATCCTGATGCTGGCGCTGCTCGCCGGCGCCTGGCTGTACCGCAGGGGCCAGCGCGGCTGGACCATCGCGCTGGTCGCCAGCGTGCCGGGCGGGCAGATCCTCAACGTGCTGCTGAAGCACACGTTCGAGCGCGCGCGTCCCCATTTTGCCGAGCCGCTGCTGGAGCTGGGCACCTACAGCTTCCCCAGCGGTCACGCGATGGGGGCCACGGTGCTGTATGGCTTCCTGGCCTGCCATGCGGCGCGCCATGCGCGCGGCTGGACGGGCAGGGTGCTGCCTTTCGTGCTGGCGCTGGCCATGGTGGCGACGGTCGCTTTCTCCAGGATGTATCTTGGAGTCCATTATTTGTCGGACGTGCTGGCCGCCGTCGCCGAGGGTTGCGGCTGGCTGGCGATCTGCATCACCGGCGCCGCCACGCTCGAGCGGCGCAGGCGCGCGCGCCGGCGTGCCGGGCCGCAGGACATTTGACCAAGCAACACGGAAACCTTAGGAAACCAGGAACAATCGATGCGAACACTCGTACACCTGTCGGACCTGCATTTCGGGCGCGTCGACCAGGCGCTGCTGGCGCCGCTGCGCGCAATGATCGAACACATTGCCCCGGACGTGCTGGTGGTCTCGGGCGACCTCACCCAGCGCGCCAAAAGCGAGCAGTTCGAACAGGCGCGCGCCTGGCTCGACACCTTGCCGGGCCCCCAGATCATCGTGCCCGGCAACCACGACATTTCGCTATACAACGTGTTCCGGCGCTTCGTGAAGCCTTTGGCGCGCTACAAGCGCTACATCACGGACGACCTCGACCCGGTCTACATCGACGAGGAAATCGCCGTGGTCGGCGTCAACACGGCGCGTTCGTTCACGATCAAGGACGGCAAGGTCAGCGGCGACCAGCTCGCGAGCGTGCGCCGGCAGCTGGCCGCGGTGCCGGCCGAGGTCACGCGCATCGTGGTCGCCCACCATCCCTTCGACCTGCCCGGGCATTTCGAGGAGCGCGACCTGGTGAACCGGGCGCCGCGTGCAATGGCCGCGTTTGCGGAATGCGGGATCGACATCCTGATGGGCGGCCACATGCACGCCAGCCATGCGGGCAACACCGCGGCGCGTTACCAGATGAGCGAATACGCGGCGCTGGTGGTGCAGGCGGGGACGGCGACCTCCACGCGCGGGCGGGGCGAAGTCAATTCGTTCAACGTGCTGCGGGTGGAACCGCAGCAGGTCGAAATCGACCGCTACGGCTGGGATGTGGTGCACGGGCACTTCGAGCTGGTCGATACCGACAAGTTCCTGCGCACCGGGAACGTGTGGACGCCGCATCACGACGGCCTGCTGGCGGCCGGGCTGTAGGCTGGCCGACCGGCGCGCTAGCCTGCTTAAATCCAGTATTCGGCCAGCCGGCCCATGAACTCGCGCAGCCGGTCCTTCCACGGCCGGTTGCGCCACTGTTCCAGCGTCACCTGCTTCGAATCGCGCAGGTCTTCGTTGAAGGCGCTTTCCATGTCGCGCCCGAAGGCCGGGTCCAGCACCACCACATTCAGTTCGTAGTTGTGGATGAAGCTGCGGCGGTCGATGTTGGCCGAGCCGATGGTCGACCAGATGCCGTCGATGACCGCGGTCTTGGCATGCAGTACCGCGACCTGCAGCTGGTAGATCTTCACGCCGCCCGCCAGCAGTTCGTCGTAGAAGGCCTGGCCGGCATACTTGATCAGGTCATGGTCGGACACCCCCGGCAGCACCAGCTTGACGTCGACCCCGCGTTTTGCCGCCGCGGTCAGGGCGTCGACGATCTGCCGGTCGGGCACGAAATAGGCCGAGGTGATGTGGATCGACTTCCTGGCCTCGTTCATCGCCACCATCAGCGACTTGTAGATCTCGGAATCGCGGTCCGGCGAGGTGGCCAGCACGCGCATCACCTTGTCGCCCGCAGGGGTCAGGCGCGGGAAGTATTCGCCGGGGGGAAGCTCGCCGGCGTCCTGGTGCACCCAGTTGTCGATGAAGGCATACTGCAGCGCAGCCACCGCCGGGCCCTCGATGCGGATGTGGGTATCGCGCCAGCCCACCTGTCTGCTGTCGGCGGTCTCGGCCTTCTGGCGCGAGCGGAACAGCGAGCTGTTGGCGTAGGTTTCGCTGATGTTGATGCCGCCGGTGAAGCCGACCCGGCCGTCCACCACCATGATCTTGCGGTGGTCGCGGTTGTTCAGCTGCCACTTGCCGGGCCGCTTGGTCGGATCGACCGGATTGAAGATCAGCACGTTCAAGCCGGCTGCGCGCATGCCTTCGAAGAATTCCTTGGGCGTGGCCAGCGTGCCGACGCCGTCTGCCATGATGTTGACGACCACGCCCTGGCGGCGCTTCTCCATCAACACCTCGGCGAACTCCAGGCCGATCGGGTCGCGGTCGAAGATGTAGGTTTCCAGGTTGATCGAGGACTTCGCCTCGCGCGCCGCCGCCATCATCTCGCGCATCGTGGCGGGGCCGTCGAACAGCAGGGTCACCTTGTTGCCGGGGATGAGCGGGGCGCCGGTCGCCTGTTCCTCCAGCACCGCCAGTTGCTTGAGGTCGGGCGAGGCGTTGGCCCAGCGCTTGGCCAGCAGCCGCGCCGCCTGTTTCGGCTGCAGCACACCGCGCGGGGTCGCGACCGCCGGCGTCGCTTTGGCCGGATTGTCGGGCAGGGTAGTTGCATCGGGCAAGGTCTTGCACGAGGCGACCACGCAGGCGAAGCCCAGGAAGACCAGGAAGGTGCTCAGGCGTTTGTTGTTCATTTCGTGTCCCTCACGATGAGTTCGCTGCTGGGGCCTAGGTCTTTCGGGCCAAGGAAGAATTCGACAGGTGCGGTAAAAAAGCGGCGGCACAGGGCCTGCACCAGCAGGATGCCGCGCTTGAAGCGAATCTTGCGGGCGCGCATCGCCACCCACAGGGCCAGCCCGAAGCTGACCAGCAGGTTGACGGCGCCGATCAGGGCCACGCCGGCGCCGGCATTGGCGATCTGCTGCCAGGACAGCGCATGGTCGAGGCCGACCAGGGCGGTGGCGAAATTGGCGGTCGAGAAGGCGACGTGACGGATGTCGAGCGGCAAGCCGAGCAGGAAGCCGACGAAGCCGGTCATGCCCAGCATCAGGCCGAAGAAGAAATTACCCATCAAGCCGCCCAGGTTGTGCTCGACATAGACCGAGAAACGCTCGAGGCGTTCGGCCCCCAGCAGGCGGCGCAGGCTGCGCAGTTGGCGCACGCGCTGGGCCATGCGCGTATACAGCGCCTTGTTGTCGTAATACCCCGAGATCAGGCCGGACACGAACAGCCAGACACCGGCGATGGCGGCGTAGAACAGCGCCGCGCCATGGATGGGATCGATGTCGGCAAGCAGGTGATGGGCCTTGGCGGCATCGACCATGTGGTCGCCGTTGATCGTCTTGTAGCCGACCGCGATCGCCCAGGCTACCGGGAAGGCCAGCACCACGTTGCCGAGCACGGCCACCATCTGGCTGCGGAACACCTTGGCGACCAGGGCCGCCAGGCTGTCGACATCGAGCCCGCGGCCGTTGTCGGCTTTTTGCAGCGAGGCCGCGATGTGCTGGGCCGTCATGGCGGGCTGCTTGGTCGCCACCGTGAAATGCAGCACGTAGATCAGGATGAAGCCCAGCGAATAATTCATGCTGAACAGGAAAGCCTCGACCAGGGGCGCCGTGTGCAGGTAGCCCAGCATGATCTTGAACATGGCCATGAAGGCGACGATGAAACCGGCGCCCGAGGCAGCCAGGAACATGTGGCGCAGGTCGCGCCGGGTTTCGGCGACGTAGTGCTCTCCGGTGCGGCTGGCGTTTTCGGTGACGTTGCGCGCCAGCAGGTCGACGTTGTCGCGCAGCAGGTCGCGGATGCGGTATTTGGCGTTGTGCGCCTCGATCAGTTCCTCGGCCAGCGCGATCGCCGCCAGGCGCCGGTCGCTGTTCAGGGTGCCGGCCGGCGTCCCCACCGAACTGGCCAGCGCATCCAGGTCCACCGTCGGCGCGCTCGGCAGTTCGCCGCTGAGGTCCACCAGGTAGAGCAGCTTGTGCAGGCGGTCGATGCTCTGCTGCAGGGCCACCAGCAGGTAGGTCAGGGCCACGCTGGTTCCGCTGTTGAGCGCGCTGCGCCGGATCTTGGCCACGACTCCGGCGCACTGGTCGAGCATCACCAAGAGGTGGCGGGCGTCTTCCGGCTGCTCGATCTTGCCGTCGAGGTAGCGGCCGTACTCGTCCAGGTAGCGGTTGACCTCGATGTTCTGCATCAGGAAGGGGGAGTCGAATTCCTCGATCTCGCTGTAGCTGTGCACCAGGCGCGGCTCCAGGCCCAGGGCGCAGATGCGGCAGGACAGGGTGCGGATCGCGTCCAGCAGGCCCATCAGGGTAACGTAGCGTGCGCGGTCGGAAGTGGCCGGTTCGCCGCTGCGCCCGGGAGGGGGCGGGGCGTCGGAGATGACATCGAACAGGGTCATCCAGTCGGCATTCGGCACCATCCGTATCCAGACCTGGTCGTCCTCGTCGTACAGGACCTGGTCGAGCGCGTCCGACAGGTACAGGTCGTTCAAGGCCGGGGGAAGGAAGCGGTAACTTACCCGCCGCTTGAGTTCGGTGACGAAGCCATCGTTCGACAGGACGCCGATGTCGCTGTACAGGCTGGTATGCCGGCGACTCTCGAGCAGGGTGGTCAGGTAGCGCCGCAGCGCCCAGGCCAGGGATGGATTGGCCTTGAGCAGTTCAATCAGGGTGCGCACGGCTTCCACCGGGTCGTCCGCGTCTTGCCAGACCCAGCGATGACGCGGGCGCAGGCAATCGACCAGTTCGACCAGCAGGTCGAGTCGGTCGCTGTCGGGATCGATCCGTTGGAGAATAGGAAGCATGGGCAATGTTGACTGTGGAAAGCCACAGTGTACGCGAGGCATCGCGGCCGTATGGTTCGCCACCGAACAATGAATCCGCCGAAAGCGGTACACTGCCAGGCTGAGTCAATCAAGATCGAGGAATGCATGTACCTGACTTACTTCAACGGCCAGTGGGCTGAGGGCAATGTGCCACTGTACGGCGCGATGGACCATAGCTTGTGGCTGGGCTCGTCGGTCTTCGATGGCGCGCGCGCGATGCGCGGCAAGCTGCCGGACCTGCGTCCGCACCTCGAGCGCGTGATTGCATCGAGCGAGAAGCTGGGCCTGCGTTGCCCCTTGGGCGTGGACGAGATGGAAGCGCTGGTGCGCGAAGGCGTGGCGAAGTTCCCCGCCGATGCCGAACTGTACATCCGGCCACTGGTGTTCGGCACCGAGGGCTTCCTGGTCCCGGTGGCCGAGGCCAGCCAGTTCGCGCTGACCCTGTTCGATGCGCCGCTGCCGCCGTTTGCCGGTTTTTCGAGCTGCCTGTCGACCCTGCTCCGTCCGCAGCCGAGCATGGCCCCGACCGACGCCAAGGCCTCGGCCCTGTACGCCAACTCGACCCGCGCCATGCGCGAGGCCAAGGCGCGTGGCTTCGACCAGGCGATCATGCTCGATGCCGACGGCAATGTGGCCGAGTTCGCCACCTCGAACCTGTTCATCGTGACGCAGGATGGCGCCGTGGTCACGCCCAGGCTGAACGGCACCTTCCTGGCCGGCATCACCCGTGCGCGCGTGATCGCGCTGCTCGCCGCGGAGGGCGTGCATGTGGACGAGCGCAGCGTGGCGCCGGACGAGCTGATGTCGGCGCGCGAGATCTTCAGTACCGGCAACTACGGCAAAGTAACGCCATGCACCCGCTTCGAGGACCGCACGCTCGACGCCGGCCCGGTGGCGCGCCGCGCGCGCGAGCTGTATCTGGCCTTTACCGAAACCACGTAAGCCCCAGGGTGGGCAGGTTTCCTGCCCACGCGTCCAGCTCCGGCTTGCCCGGCCCCGGCGCATGCACCGGCTGAACACGCGTTCGGCGTCGCCGAACACCCTACTGCCGCAGGGCTTCCCGCAACGGAGCCGCCGGCTGGCGCGCATCGCCATGCCCAATGAAAAAGCCGCCGGGCTTGCGCCGGGCGGCTTCCATTCGAGCAGCTTGGGGCCGGACTCAGCCTTGGGCGCGCTCGGCGACGTAGATCTCGACGCGGCGGTTGCGTGCCCGGCTGGACGCGTCGCTGTTCGAGGCGATCGGCTCGCGCGAGCCGCGGCCTTCGATCGTGATGCGCCCCGGGTTCACGCCGCGCGCGGCCAGGTAGTCGCGGGTGCTTGCCGCGCGATCGACCGACAGCGGCTGGTTGATCGCGTCGGTGCCGGTATTGTCGGTGTGGCCGATGATGGTCACGGTGGTGGCCGGGTTCTCGTTGAGCGTGGCGGCGAAGCGATCCAGCACCGGGCGGAAGTTCGCCTGGATGTCGGAACGGCCGGTGTCGAACGAGACGTCGCTCGGGATGTCGAGCTTCAGGCGGTTGTCGGCGGTCTGGCTGACCTGCACGCCGGTACCGCGCGTGGCCTGTTCCATGGCCTGCTTCTGCCGTTCCATGCGCTGCGACCAGATGTTGCCGATCACGGCGCCGGCAGCGGCGCCGATGGCGGCGCCGCCGGCGGTGCGCTTGCCGCCGCCGCCGCTGGTGCTGGCGCCGACGATGCCGCCCAGCGCAGCGCCGATGCCGGCGCCCTGCGCGGTGCCGCGCTGGGTCGGGCTCATGTCGGCGCAACCGGTGGCGGTGAAGGCCACGAGGGACGCGGCAACCAGGGATTTGCTCAGTTTGGTATGCATGGTGATCTCCTTTAAAAAGCGAAAATCCGCTTCGCGCTCATGCCCGCGGAGCGCGACTGCAGGCATGAGCGTAAAGCGGATCGGGTAGTGCGGAAAATTTGTTCAATGGCGGCCAGTCGCTATATGCCGCGTCCGCTGATCAGGCGCACCAGGATCATGATCACGGCAACGACCAGCAGGATGTGGATGAAGCCGCCGATGGTGTACGAAGTCACCAGGCCGAGCAGCCAGAGAACGATGAGAATGACGGCAATCGTATAAAGCATGATGAAACTCCTTCGCTGGAATCACGCGCTTCGGCGTCGTGATTCCAGTATGCCGCTCGCTGCTGCTGGCCTCTGTACGATGGCGTACCTATTCGACAACTTCCACCAGGACCGCGCGCAGCGTCAGGCGCGACCCTGCTCCTTGCGCAGTCCGGGAATCCAGCCCATGAAGCCCAGCAGGCCGGTAACGCCGATCAGGCAGGTCAGCAATCCGCCGGCCACCAGGAACACCACGTCCTGCGCCTGCAGTCCGCCCGTTGCCGCCTCGCCGGGCGGATGCGCCGACAGCAGGCCGAAGCTTGCCACAATGAGCCCCCAAACGATGATCCCGATCCATGTTGTGCCGTTCATGACGCGTTCCCCCTGAAGTGGTTGGTGTTGCCCCTCGCACTGATAGCGTGCAGCCATTGTCGGGCTAGCTCATCCATTGGTCCGTGCGTTGTCGCACATTGCAAATAAGAAAATTTTCCAAATGCAACAAAGCCGGAAGCCTTGCGGCATTCCGGCTTGCGCGGGACGGACAGTAGCGTCAGGCGACCGAACGCAGGCGGCCCTTCACAATACGGACGCGGTCGCCACTACGCCATGCCGGCGCGCTGCTCTGGCGGAAAGTGCGCAGGGTGCCGTCGTCGAGACGCACGCGGATTTCGTAGCTGGTGGTGGCTTTCATGTTGCCTTCGACCTGGTTGCCGACCACCGCGCCGCCGATCGCCCCGGCCGCGGTGGCGAGGGTGCGCCCGGTGCCGCCGCCGATCTGGTTGCCCAGCAGGCCGCCGATGACCGCGCCGCCGGCCGCACCCACGCCGCTGCCCTCTGCGCGCTGCGTGATGGTACGGACCGTTTCCACGTTGCCGCAGTTCGAGCACCAGTTGCGGCCGGGGGTGGCCTCGGCCTCGGCCACCTGGACCGCTTTGTTCCCCGGCCGGCTCGCCGCTTCGTCATGGACCGGGGCTGCCGACACCGCCTGCGCCGGTACAGCGTTGCCGCCGGCAGGCGCATACGCCCGCGCCGGCACGGCCGGCTCGAGCGGATACGCGACGTCTGCCCCTTGCGGCAGGGTCGAGGCCAGCGCCAGGCGCTCGGCCTCGCTCAGCTGGCGCTCGCCGGTGCTCCCCACGGAGGAAGGAATCCAGCCCAGGATGGCCGCGGTCCCCACCAGTGAGAACAGCAGCACCGCGAGCGCGGCCAGGATCAACAACGGGTGCAGGCGTCCGCCTGCGGACGGAGTGGGTGAGGTGTTCATGGCGCATCCTTTCGGCGTGTACTGGGGAGCCCGGTCGTGTCGAGGCAAAGCCGAAACGCATGCACGACAGGCGGTCTGTTCATTGGCAGATTGTCCACAGGAACAACAAGCGGTTCCGTGCGTCACCGTACATACTCGCTCCGAGCGGGGCGGTTACGCTGGTCCACATTGTTTGCAAATGTATCCGACAGACGGTTCGGGTCATGCAGTCCCCATACGAGAACCCCATGAATTTCGCCGTACCGCCGCCGATTGCCGAACACAACAGCAACCTGCTGCTGGCCGCGCTGCCTCCCCAGGAACTGGCGCAGATCCTCCCACTGCTCGAACCGGTCAGCGTCGCGGTCGGGGAGGTGCTGTGCGAGGCCGGCGATCCGCTGCGCCATATTTATTTTCCGCACGATTGCCTGATTTCCCTGATGGGCGTGGCCGAAGGACGCATGACGCTCGAGGTCGGCCTGGTGGGCCGCGAGGGCATGATCGGCGCCACGGTGGCGCTGGGCCACGACACCACCCAGGTGCGCGCCATCGTCCAGCGCGGCGGCAGCGCCAGCCGCATGGACAGCGCCCGTTTTCGCCTCGAAGTGGCGCGCAACCCCTCGCTGCAGCGCGTCTTGTACCGCTATACCGACACGCTGCTGGCGCAGGCGATCCAGATCGCCGTCTGCAGCCGCTTCCACGTGCTCGAGGCCCGGCTGGCGCGCTCGCTGCTGATCACGCGCGACCGCTTGCGGTCGGATAACTTTCACCTTACTCACGAGTTCCTGGCGCATGCGCTCGGCGTGCGCCGCGTCGGCGTGACCAAGGCCGCCAGCGCACTGCAGCAGCAGGGGCTCATCATCTACAGCCGCGGCAACATCACCATCCTCGATCCGGAAGGCCTGGCGGCGGCATCCTGCACCTGCTACGAAATCGTGAAAGAAGCGGCTGCCCAGCCTTTCCACGGGGTGATGTAGGGCGACCGCCCGCCGAAAACAAACAAGCCCGGCTAGCCGGGCTTGTTTGCGTCGCGGTCTGGAAAAAAGCTTAGCGGGTCTTGCCGACCTGGTTGCCGACCACGCCACCCACGGCCGCGCCGCCGACGGTGCCGACCGCGCTGCCGCCGGTCAGGACGCCACCGATCACGGCGCCGGCGCCGGCGCCGACTGCGGTGCTCTTGTCCTGCTGCGACATGCCGGCGCAGCCGGTCAGGGCCAGGGCTGCGGTTGCCAGGGTTGCGGTCACTGCCAGTTGTTTGATGGTTTTCATAGTAATCTCCTTTACGGTGGGTTATTTCAAGCGTAAATCATTCTTAACGGATTTCACGCCTTTCACGGTCCGGGCAAGTGCTGCCGCGGCCGCTACACTGTCCGCCGAGCTGACGAAGCCGCTCAGCTGCACAACGCCCTGCACGGTCTCGATGCCGAGCTCCGACACCCGCAGCGCCGGATCGCGTCCGATCGCCGCCCTGACGCCGGCGGTGATGGTGGCGTCGTCGACGGCTTGCGCCACCGGTCCTCCGCCACCCGACATCGCGCATCCTGCAAGCTGGCCCAGGGCCAGCATCACTGCCAGGACGGTGGTGCAGCCCAGCCGCTGCCTCAGTTGCTTCTTTCTTTGCTTCATCCGGCGGCAGTGTTCGTCGAGTCCATGTGCACAAGATATGATTTCGGCCTGGGCTGGTCTGTTCGACAACTCACAGTACGGCGCAGGCACGCCTCAGCGGCGCTGGCCGGGTGGCGGCGCTTTCGGTTTCTCGCGCGTTTCGGCCAGCAGGCGTGCGCAGTCGCTGTCTTCGCCCGGGCCGGCATTGATCAGCGGGAGCAGGGCGGCGACCGGCGAGACGGCGGCCAGCGCCAGCGCGCTGCCTGCCTTCATCGCCAGCACACCCTTGTCCACCGACACGTCCGGCTGGCTGAACGGGCCGCGCACGTAGAACGGCGAACGCAGCGAGAACAGGCGCAGTCCCTTGGTCTTCGGGTCGATGCGCAGGTCGAGCTGTTCGTTCGCCAGGTTGATGCTGCCGTTGATGTTGACCAGCGCTTCGTTGGTGTCGACCACGAAGTAGCGCGTGCGCGCAATGCCGTTGGTGACGGCAAAATCGGTGGCCATGCAGTTCAGCTGCACCTGCTTGTCGCCGAACAGCTTGGTGACGATGATGTTGGCCACGTTCAGGCCCATCATCTCGAGCAGCAGCTTGCTGACCTGGCCCTGGTTGATCAGGGTCTTCAGCTCGCCGTTCGAGCCGGCCAGCAGGCTGGACACCGAATTGCCCTGCGCACTCAGGCTGGCGTCGCCGCTGATGCTGCCGACCGAGGCCTGCAACTGTTCGATCTTCGGGAACAGCTTCTTGATCTCGATTCCGCGCGCCGTGATCTTGGCCTGGGCCTTGATCGCCTTCGGTCCTGCGCGGCCGCGGCCGTCGAGACGGATGTTGGAACGCACCAGGCCGCCCGCCATGGCGAATTCGATCGGCTCGAGGTTCAGCACGGCATTGTCCATCTTCAGGTGGGTCGACAGCTTGCTGATCGGGAAGGCGGTATCGCGCACGATGCGCTCCGCGGCGAAGCGTACGTCGGCGTCGAGCGCGTTCCAGCGCTCGGTCTTGAATTCCTCGACCGGCAGCATTTTGCCCTCCGGTTGCACGACACCGGCATTGCGCCGTTTCTTGGCGGCGTTGGAATCCGCACCGATCAGCGGCGCCAGATCGGCGAACACCAGTTGGCGCGAGTGCACCTTGCCCGACAGCCTGGGGCGCGGCCCGCCGGTGACGAACTCGAGGCGCCCGGCGATATCGGAGGCCCCGACCTTGCCCTTGAAATCGTCGTAGACCCAGCGGCTCTTGTCGTCGTCCAGGGTGCCGGTCAGGTGTCCGGAGGTCGAGAACGGCCCGGTGGTGGGCAGCAGGATGCCGGTGAAGCCGTAGAGCTCGCCCATGCTGTTGCCGGCCAGTTCGAGCTTGAGGTCGAGCGCGGCCAGCCTGGAAGGGCGCGTCACCGTGCCCTCGACTGCGATCCGGGTCTTGCCCGAACGCATATCGGCCTGGATCGGATAGGGCGTGCCTTGCTGCTTCAGCGAGAGCACCGCGCCGGCCTTGCCGCCGCCGTCCACCCTGGCGCCGTGATAGGTGCCGTCGAGGGTCCAGCCGACGCCGTAGCGCGGGTCACGCTCCAGCGTGCGGACCTGCGCCGTGACGTCGGCCTTCGTCACGGCGTCCTTGATGTGCACGACGCCGTCGGTCAGAACCACGCGTTCCAGATCGAGTGTCCAGCGCGACTTTTCCGCTTTTTTCCTGAAGGTCCAGTTGTTGCGCTGCTCGTCGAGGCGCAGCAGGTCGACGCGCGGACCGTCGAAGCGCAGCAGCGGAATGTGGATGGTGCGCGCGAGCAGGGCGAAGGGATTGAGCGAGAACGAGAACCGGCGCGCGCTGCCCGAGTCCCGGGCCGGCATGCCGGCCGGATTGCCGATGTGGGTGTCGTTGGCGATCAGGTGCGGCCAGGGAATGTGGTCGCGCCAGGTGCGTTCCGATGGCGCCATGGTCTCGGCGGGGCGTTCCCATTCGACGTCCAGGTCGCCGCGAATCGCGAAGGGACGGTCGATCGCATCGCTCACCCTGGCGTTGATCCAGGGGCGGGCGCGGTTCCAGTCGAAGCTCAGGATGAACACGATGGCGATCACCGGGAGCGCGACCAGGATGCCGACTGTGCTCAGGAGTATTGTCTTGCTTTTCTTGCGGCGCGCCGAGTGACGGCCTTGCGCCGCCGGCTTGTCTGACTCGGCCATGGCGGACTTTCGTGAGTGGAAGGTTCAGGCCAGCTTAGCGCAAAGCCAGCCGGCGCCAATGTGCGCTGCCTAACGCTCTGCCATTGAGCGAGACGCCGTGGGACAGTCAATGTGCGCCAGCGAACCGAAGCGAGGCGATAACAGGTTTATAACGTTACTGAAGACATTTCCTCATCAACAGGAGAACAAGCGATGGACCAACAATACCCGCTCACCCGTTTGCTGAAGTCGCTTGCTACGGCCTCCGCCGTGGCCGGCGTGATGGTGCTGGCCGGTTGTGCCAGCCCGCAAAAGGCCCCGGCGACCGCCGATGTGGCGGTCTCGCGCAATGCGGTCGAGAACGCGGTATCGGCTGGCGCGGCGGAGCTGGCGCCGGAAGAGATCACGGCTGCCCGCGACAAGATGACGCGCGCCAATGCCGCACTGGCCGCCAAGGATTACAAGCTGGCCCGCGAGCTGGCGATCCAGGCCCAGGCCGACGCCAAGCTGGCGCAGAGCAAGGCCAGGTCGGCCAAGGCCACCGCCGCTTCGCAGGCGTTGGACGAAGACCTGCGCGTGCTGCGCCAGGAAGTCGACCGCGCGAATGCGGCGCAGCCGGCCACGATCCAGCAATAAGGATCGGCATCGCAGCCGCAATAACAAGAAGTTCCCTTCGTTGACCGCCGCAAGCCGCGGCGCCCAGGAAAAAAGGACAGACCCATGAAAACCCGTTCCACGATGTCGCTGCTGGCCGCCGCCGTGCTGGCCGCAGCCTGCGCTACCGCCCCGATGACGACGCCGACGCTGGACCAGGCGCGCGCCGATTTCGTTGCCGCCAACAACAATCCGCGGGTATCGCAGTATGCGCCGCTCGAGTTCAAGCAGGCCAGCGACGCGCTCGACCAGGCCAATGCCGCGGCCGCGCGCCGCGACAGCCTGGCCGACGTCGACCGTCTGGCGTATGTCGCCAAGCAGCGCATCGCCACCGCCATGGAGATCGCGAAGGCCAAGGCGGCGGAAGCCGACGTCGCCAACGCATCGCGCGAGCGCAACCAGGTTCGCCTGGAAGCCCGTACCGCGGAAGCCGACCGCGCCAAGCGCGAAGCCGAGGCCGCGCAGGCCGCCGCCGCCCAGGCCCAGCAGCAGGCCCAGGCCGCGCAGCAGCAGGCCGCCGCCGTCCAGCAGCAGAATGCCGCGCTGGCCCAGCGCGCCGCCGTGCTGGAAGCCATGCTGGTCGAGCTGCAGGCCGTCAAGACCGAACGCGGCTATGTCGTGACCATCGGCGACGTGCTGTTCGCCACCAACCAGGCGACCCTGACACCGAACGGTATGTCGAGCTTGCGCAAACTCGCCGATGTCATGTCGCAGAACCCGAACCGCACCGTGCTGGTCGAAGGGTTTACGGATAGTACCGGCAGCTCCTCGTACAACATGGAGCTGTCGCAGCGCCGCGCCGAAGCCGTTGCCTCGGCACTGAGCTCGATGGGCGTGCCGCGTGACCGCATCGCCATGAAAGCCTACGGCGAAGCGTTCCCGGTAGCACCGAACGATACGGCCTCCAACCGACAGCTCAACCGTCGGGTCGAGATCGTGCTGTCCAACGAGAATGCGCAGATTCCGCCGCGCACGGCGGGACGCTGAGCCGGCTCTTCAAGTGAAGGAAGCGTTTATGGAAGAAACAAAACACCTGGCACATGGCTTCGACGTCGCGGCGATCCGCCGCGCCGCGGCCAGGCTCGACGACGGCGCCGTCACCGAGGGCTACCAGGCCGACCGCGAGGCGGTCATCGCCATGCTCAACGATGCGCTGGCCACCGAGTTGCTGTGCGTGCTGCGCTACAAGCGCCACTACTACACCGTAAGCGGCCCGAACACCGGTCACATCAAGGCCGAGTTCCTCGAGCATGCCCAGCAGGAGCAGGATCATGCCGACCGCATCGCCGAGCGCATCGTGCAGCTCAACGGATCGCCGAACTTCAACCCGGCCACCCTGACCGCGCGCAGCCATGCCGAGTATGACGATTCCGACGACGTGCAGGCAATGATCCGTGCCGACCTGATCGCCGAACGTGTGGCGATCGAGTCCTACCGTCAGATGATCCTGGCGATCGGCGACCAGGACCCGACCACGCGAGCCTTGCTGGTCGACATCATGGCCGTCGAAGAAGAGCATGCCGACGACATGCGCGACCTGCTGGCCTGAAGCCAGGCAGCATCCAACAACCACAACACTACCGGAGTAGACCATGCTAGACACCAACCGCAGCAACTTCAAATCCCAGGCCCACGGCTACCAGTTCGACAGCAATGCATCGGACGCCTCGTCGGACGTGAAGGCATTGGTGCGTGACGCCCAGTCGATGCTGACCGCTGCCGCCGCGCTGACGGGCGACAAGGCCGAGGAACTGCGCAATCGCGGCATGGACATGCTCGATCGTGCGCTCGGCCGCGCCGGCCACTACCAGGGCCAGGCCGTGGAAAAGGGCCGGGAACTGGCACACGAGGCCGATGTCTATGTGAAGGACAACCCATATCGTACGCTGGCGCTCGCCGCCGGCGTGGGCGTGCTGCTCGGCGTCCTCCTGAGCCGCAAGCAATAAGCGCGGCCGGGGACTGCCATGCAAAATGACGACACCGTCGTGCATCAACCCGGTTTCATGGGCGGGGTCTCCAGCTTCATGAAGAGCCTGTTCGGACTGCTCGTCTCGCGCCTGGAACTTGCCGCGCTCGAGCTGTCCGAGGTGCGCAAGCACCTGGTCGAACTGGCGGCCCTGTTCGGCGCGGCCATCCTGACGGTCTGGTTCACCATCGCCTACGGCACCGCGACCATCGTCGCGCTGGCCTGGGACGACATGGGCTGGAAGATCCTGCTGATCATGTTCGTCGTGTTCCTGGTCATCACCGGCATCCTGGTGGCGAAGGGCCTGGCACTACTCAAGCAGGACAAGCTCTCCTTGCCGGCGACCATGAAGGAACTGAAGAACGACCGCGACATGCTGCTCTAAGCGGCGACACGAAGGAGGGGAAACATGCACAATCAAGACGGAACGACCGGAATGGCCGGCCACAAGCACAGCCTTGACCCGGCAGTGCGCAAGCAGGAGCTCCTGCGCGAAGGCGAGTTCTTTCGTAGCAGCGCGGTGCACGCGAAAGCGCAGATCCGCCATGGGGCGCGTCCCGAGGTCATGCTGCACGGTGTGATCGACCACGCCACCTGGGCCCTGCGGGCACGTGCCGACGCTCTGCTGAAGCCGACAGGCACCAGCGTGTCGGTCCTGATGCCCTACGGGCTGGCGCTGTTCAATTTTGTTCGACAGCGTAAGATGGGCAAGCCGGTCGGTGCCGCCGCCATCCTGCTTGGCGTGGCCGGCTGGTACTTGAACAAGCGCCGCGTCCAGCAGCAAGGGCTGAGCTGACAGGGCAGGAACGCAGCATTCGTACTGAATATGGTGGGGCTTGAGCGGCGTCGCAATCATTGATTGCACGCCGTTTTTTTTCGGCCTGACGGATGAGCAGGGCAGCAGCCATGCCACGGAGCGCATGCCGCGACGCGAGCCGGGATGCGCGGGGCGCCCTGCCAGGGCAAGGAAGGGGTGTGTGGAGGATGCGCGCCTTGGGGCCACCTCGAATCACCCGTTTTTGGCGTAAGCAATGCCACGCGAAGCGTGATGCCGCATTCCAGCATCAGCTCAGCAGCGTGATGTTCAAAGCGTCCGGCACCTTGGGCCAAACTACTTGTAAAAAGACGAAACGCTTGAGCTTGTAACTGGCGGCCTTGAGCTGCAAGACGAACGTGGTGCGCACAGTCCCCGGACAGCGCAGCAGTTTGCCGCCCATCCGGGCCAGGGCGCCAAACACACGCTCGACACGGATGCGCGGTGTGGCGATCGCGCGCTTGCGCCGTTTCCGCGTCGCATAAATGTGTTTGGTCGCATGAGCGCCGCTGAATATGCTCGTCTCCCCGGCAAACGGACTGATCCGGGGTTTCATCATGACGGCACTTCGCTGCCCTGGTTCGGTGTCACGATTTTACTCAGCGGCAGGCATCTCAGCCGAGGTTTGAAAAGGTGGCCCTGGGCGGCTCAGCGCGCAGGAGTCGGTGGGTTCGCTGTGGCCTGCGTCTCGGTCTGCGCTTGGGCATGCGTAAGATCGCGCTGGTAAATTGCACGGGCTTCCCGCAGGCAGGCAGTGCGCTCGGCAGCCGCTGCCTTCTTGCAGGCGTTCTCCGCTTCCTGCAAGGCTGCCCCGATTTCCTTCTGTAGGGTGCGTAGCCGGGCCTGTGGGCTGCCGTCCTCACGGTACCAGCGTGCCGGGTCGCCCTGGGAGATCTCGCGCGCCTGCTTGGCGGCGGCGAGCGGCGCGACGACGGCGTCGCCATTGGTTCGGGGTGGAGTCGGGGACTGGGCCTGTGCATGCAGGCTGGCGCCCAGCAGGCAGGCGCACAGGCCGCGCATGATGGGGGAAAGATGTCGCATGGGTCCTCCAGCGATCGTGGGCAATGCGCAGATCCCCGGTCCGCTCGGGCCGGACCGGGTGGGGCGGCGCGAGCAAGCCCGTTCTTGCGGTGCCTGCCCGGCGCGCCGATCGCGCCGATCAGTAACGGTAGACGCGGCCGTCGACGATGCGGACGCGGTTACCGACGCGCAGGTCGTAGACGCTGTCCTGGGTCACGCTGCGGTATTCGCCGTTATCCATGCGCACGTTGATCTGGTACTGCTCCTGGCCGCCCGCCTGGCGGTTGCGCTCGACATTGTTGCCGATCGCCGCGCCTGCCACGCCGCCTGCAACCGTCGCCGCGGTACGGCCGCTGCCGCTGCCGACCTGGTTACCGGCCAGCGCGCCGACCACGCCGCCGAGGATGGCGCCGGCGCCGCTGGTACGGTTGCTGCCCTGGCTTACCTGGATCGACTCGATCGTGCCGTAACCCATCGACACGTTGTTGTAGCCGCTGTTGTAGCCATTGTTGGACGCATACGGGCTGGTCGAGGTACTGGCGCAGCCGGTGAGAAGGGCGGTGGTCGCGAGCACGGCAGCAGCAAGGGTACGGGTTGCTTTCATGTTGTTCTCCTGACAAAAGTGTGATTCCAGCTTAGTCACCGTCGCGTTGGGGGTCTGTGCGTTGCCTAACCGTCCTTCCTTACGGTATTGACAAGAAGGGGCGCCGACTTCGCCTGCCGGTCGGCCGCCGGATCGTGCCGCATACAGATGAGTTGTTGTACGAGCGATGCTGTGTTCGGCACCGAACAGAAACCCGGGCTACTGACGTGTAAAACGTTACTGGCGTGTTGACAAATGGAGAATAAAAAATGAAAACATCCCATGCTTTCCTGCTCATCGGCGCCGCGCTCGCCTGGGCCGGCTCTGCGCGTGCCGAGGCTGCGCCCGACGCCAGGGCGGTCTATGAACAGGCCAAGGACACGGCCGAAGCGAACTTCAAGGCGGCCCGTGCGCGTTGCGACCAGATCGCCGGGAATCCGCATGAGCTGTGCGTGGCCGAAGCCCGTGCGGCGCGTGTCCGCACCGAGGAGGAGGCCGAGGCCGCCTATAAGAACACCTTGTCGGCATATACCCGGGCCCGGATGCGCATCGCCTCGGCCAACTACGACCGCGACAAGGTGCGCTGTGCCGCCGTCACCGGCAACGAACGCGACGTCTGCATGGAGCAGGCCAAGGCGACCCTGGTCGCTGTGCAGGCCGATGCCAAGGCCGACCGCAAGAGCATCGAGGCGCGCCAGGATGCGCGCGAAGACAAGCTCGCCGCCGAATACCGCGTCGCCATGGAAAAATGCGACGCCTATGCCGGCGCAGTCAAGGACCAGTGTGTGAACGCTGCCAAGACTGCGTTCGGAAAATGATTTGCGGGCCGGCGTGCCGGTACCGCCCACTTGCCCGCATTGGGCTTGCTTTCGTAGTCTGACTTATCAACAAGGAGCTATCATGAAAATCGCACAACGCCTCGTCACCGCCACCTTCGCTGCCGCCGTCGCCATCACCGCCGTGGGCTGCGCATCGTCGAACCCGACCTCGAAGACCGCCGGCGAATACGTCGATGACGCCGTCATCACCACCAAGGTGAAGGCTGCTTTCGCCGCGGATCCGACCGTCAAGGCCACC
This sequence comes from Massilia sp. UMI-21, assembly GCA_015277795.1. NCBI lineage: Bacteria > Pseudomonadati > Pseudomonadota > Betaproteobacteria > Burkholderiales > Oxalobacteraceae > Massilia > Massilia sp. UMI-21. The sequence continues at coordinate 2,078,760 of CP063848.1, forward strand.
GAAGTCAACGTCGAAACCTACAAGGGTGACGTCCAGCTGTCCGGTTTCGTGGCCGAGCCGCGTGACGCGCAGCGCGCCGTCGAAATTGCGCGTGGCGTAAAAGGTGTAACCTCGGTGAAGAACGACATCCGCGTCAAGTAATCCCCCATGCCGGGGCGGCCCGGCTCCATTGTCAAGGCACGATCCATGCAGCCAGCACCAAGCGAATCCGGTGAACTTTTTGTAGAACCTGCTGCGAACGCGCCCGACAATGCCGCTCCGGCGGCGCCAGCCCGAGGCAATCCCGAAGGCGGCGCCGAGCCCGGCCCTGCAGGCGACGAGCTCACGATGCACGTGGGCGGCCTGCGGCTGCCGATTCACGTCAATGCGCGCGGGCTGTCGCTCGGCATCATCGCCACCATTGCCTGCATCTTCGCGCTCCAATGGGCGCAAAAATTCCTGGTGCCGCTCCTGCTCGGCATCTTCATCGCCTATACCCTCAATCCGGTCGTGCGCTGGCTCGAACGCTGGCACGTCAAGCGTGTCATCGGCGCCACCCTCGTGACGGTCCTGATCATGGGCGCCCTGGGCGGCACCCTGTACCGCTTGCAGGACGAATTCTTCAACATCATCGACGAGCTCCCGGCCCTGACGCACAAGGTCACCCGAATCCTGACCAACAGCAGCGGCCAGCGCTCCACCATCCAGCAAGTGCAGGCGGCAGCGGCCGAGATCGAGCGCGCCGCCTCCAACGCGACCGGCGGCGAAGAGCGCCACGCCATCCAGAAGCGGACCCAGTCCGTGCCCGCGGCGCAAGCCGAAGGCGGATCGAGCATCCGCGTGATGGATTGGGTGCTGGTCGGGTCGGTGGGCCTGGCCACGTTCCTGTCGCAGGCGACGATGGTGGTGTTCCTGGTGTTCTTCCTGCTGCTCGCGGGGGACACCTTCAAACGCAAGCTGGTCAAGCTGACCGGGCCATCGCTGACGCGAAAGAAAGTAACGGTCCACATCCTGGACGACATGAATAATGCGATCCAGAACTACATGTTCATGCTGCTGGTCACCAATGTCCTGCTGGCCTTGCTGACCTGGGCGGCGCTGCGCGCCATCGGACTGGAAAACGCCGGCGCCTGGGCCGCCTTCGCCGGCGTGGCCCACGTGGTGCCGTACTTCGGGCCGCTCCTGATCACCTTCGCGACCGGGGCGGTGGCCTTTTTCCAGTTCGAGTCGCTGCGCATGGTGATCCTGGTCGCCGGCGCCTCGCTCGGGATCGCCACGCTGGTCGGCATGGTCGTGACCACCTGGATGACCGGCAGGATCGCCAAGATGAATCCCGCGGCCGTGTTCGTGAGCCTCTTGTTCTGGGGCTGGCTGTGGGGAATGTGGGGCTTGCTGCTGGGCGTGCCGGTCGTGGTGGTGCTGAAAGTGGTGGCGGAGCGCGTCGAGGGGATGGAAGTGCTGGCGGAGCTGCTGGGCGAGTAAGCCCCCTGGGGGCGACATGCCCCGGGGCGTCCAGGCAGCGCATCGGTCGGCCAGGTGGACCCCGACGCCGTGCGTGCCTGAACGCCCTTCGCCTCAGCCGGTGCGCCCGTTCTTCCAGGTGGCGTCCGGTTCCATCGCTGCCGCCTTCTTCTTGTCCCCGGTCTCGTGCGCCGGCTTGTGCTTCAGGCTCCCCATCTTGAGCGCGTACTGGCGGGCGAACTCGGCCCCCAGAAAGAAGATCTGCGCCGAGTAATACACCCACAGCAGCAGGGCGATCAGCGAACCTGCCGCGCCGAAGCTGTCGGTCGTGCCGCTATTGCCGATATACAGGCCGATGCCGAACTTTCCGAGCGTGAACAGCAGGGCCGTGCCGAGCGCGCCGATGGTCACGTCGCGCCAGGACAGATGGATGCGCGGCAGCAGCTTGTAGATCACCCCGAACAGGGTTGCGATCACCAGGAAGCTGAAGGCCCAGGCAACCCAGCCCATGACCACCGCGGCTTCCTTCCACATGCCGCCGATGTAGCTCTCGACCACCGCCAGCGCGGCGCTGACCACCAGCGACACCATCAGCAGGAAACCCAGCACCAGGATCAGGCCGAAGGAGAGCAGGCGGGTGCGCACCAGGTTCCAGAAGCCGGCGTCCTTCGGCTTCGGTACGTCCCAGATCTCGTCCAGGCTGTCTTTCAGCTCGGAGAACACGGTGGTGGCGCCGATCAGCAGCAGCACGGTGGCGACGATGGTGGCGATGAAGCCGGTGTCCTTGTTCTGGGCGCCGGCCAGGATGGTCTGGATCGTCTCGGCGCCCTGCGGCCCCACCAGGCCGCGCAGCTGGTTCATCAGCTGGCCCTGGGCCGCCTCGGCGCCATAGAAGAAGCCGGCGACGGCGATCACCAGCACCAGCACCGGCGCCAGCGAGAACAGGGTATAGAAGGCGAGCGCGGCGCCTTTGCTGGAAGCCCGATGGTCGAGCCACTCGGTCACCGCGCAGCGCATCACATGCACCAGCTGGCGTGAATATGGAAGCCAATTTTTAACAGCCATGTCTCATCCTTAAATTGAAAAGGGGGCCGCAGCCCCCTCGTGTCACACGGCGGCATTCATGCCCGGCCTTCGCGCCGCACGTCGCGGCAGGGAAGCGGGCATGCAAGGCCGGCTTTTACTGAACGCGCTTTTCGATGGTGATCTGCTCGACCTCGACGCGGCGGTTTGGCTCCAGGCAGTCGATCAGGGCCTGGCGATTCTTCTGGTCGCACTGGACCAGCGGGTTGGCTTCGCCCTTGCCATAGGCCTTCAGGCGGTTGCCGTCGACGCCCTTGCTGACCAGGTAGTCACGCACGGAGTTGGCGCGGCGTTCCGACAGCTTCAGGTTGTATTTCTCGGAGCCCAGGCGGTCGGTGTAGCCGGTGATGTCGACGTCGGTGATGCTCGGGTCGGCCTGCAGGGCTGCGGCGATCTCGTCCAGTTTCGGCGACGGCATGATGAGGTCCGACTTGTCGAACTCGAACAGCTTGGTGGCTTCGAGGGTGATCTTCTCGAAGCGCGCGGGCGGCGGGGCGACCGGGGCCGGGGCGGGCGCCGGGGCCGGGGCTTCCATGACCGGGGCAGGTTCCGGTGCCGGTGCCGGCGGCGCCGGCGGCGGGTTGAAGGCGTAGTTCAGGCCGATGGTCAGGTATTTGTTGTTGCTGCGGCGGAAACCGAATTCTTCGTGGTCGCGCAGGAAGCCGCGCACTGCGCGTAGGTCGGCCTGCAGCGACCACTGGTCGGTGAGCGATGCCTGGAAACCCAGGCCTGCGGTGAGATACGGAGAATTCTTGGCGACGTTGCGCAGCGGGTTCTGCACCTTGTCGCGTTCGAAGCCCAGGCCGAGCAGCACGAACGGACGGAAGCGTTCGCGCGAGAACATCAGCAGGGCGTCGGCGCCCAGCAGGGTCTGGCGGTAACGGGCAGGGCCGTCCTCGAAGCGCACCTGGCTGCCGCCGAACTGGATGTCCCACATGGGCGACACGGCCTTGCCGAACTTCAGGCCGCCGCCCCAGTCGCGGTCGTCCACACCAAAACGGCCGTCCGCCTTGGCGTGGATGACACTCGGCTGAATGTACCACGACGGATTGATCGTTTCTTGGGCCATGGTGGTGCCGGCCGCGCATAGCATGGCGGCGGCCAGGGCGATCTTCTTCGTATTATTCACAGGTAACTCCCATAAGGTGAAGGTGGATGACATCGCATGCCGTGACACACATGTTGGATAAAGAATAACAGTCCAAGTTCCGCAACCTCGGTGCGGTACCGCACCCATCCCGGGCCTGTTGTGCGATTTTACAACAGTGGTAAAAAAACCACGTCACCTCACCTCCGCACTGTTTTGGTGCGTTTTTATTTGAAGAAATGAGCATGGGAAAAAAGTTCCTGGCAAGCAGACTTATCAAGAATGCTTTCAGGAATGTTCTTGAATGTTGGATGGCGCACAGACCATCGATGCCGACGCAGGCAATCTTGAGGCCAGTTAAGCGGAACCGAAGTGTTGTCAGGGTGTCAAACGACACACAGCGACCCGGACCACACAGTCTCACTCTATAACGGAGCTCACCAATATGCATGCAACGACCCATCACAACGCGGTGCAAGGCGACATCGGCGCAGTGCACACTTCCAGCAACTCTGCGCTGATCGAACGCGTCCCCCCGCAACCAACCGAGCGTGCGCCGATTTCGCTGGCGCCGATCGAACGAGTCCGTTCGACCTCGGCCACGCAGCGCCGGATCGAAAACATGCAGAAGCTGATCAACGAACTGTCGACCCACGAAATGCTGGCCGATGAAATCGCCTGGTTCCTGAAGTTCTCGCCGTCGGGTGCGCGCAAGTACATCCGCGACCTGCGCGAAGCCGGCGTCATCGAACTGGCCCGCTACATCGAGGGCACCGCCACCTACCTGGGCAAGGCCGTGTACCAGATCTGCCCGGACCAGGAGCGCGTCAAGGCCTTCCTGGCGGCGATCTGCCAGCCGAAGCGCGAAGGCGCCGCCCCGCGCAAGGAGCGCCCGGGCCTGCGCGAGCAGAACATGGCCGGCAGCGGTCGCCATTTCCACATCCTGGCGGACGACACCCACTACGCGATCCGCGTGAACCGCAGCCCGGTGTCCCGCGATCCGCTGGTCGCAGCACTGTTCGGCCCGGCTCCGACCCAACCGGCCAAGGAACGCGCCTGATAAGCGCCCCCGGTTCGCCGCGGTAGAGACCCGCGGCAGGTACCGGTCCAGACGATCGCTGTCGTCGCTTCAGCCGCGCCCCGTGCGCGGCTTTGTTTTTTTCGGTGCTGCCTTGCGTCCATGCTTTTCGGGCGAACAATTATTTATGGCGGAAGCGTTGAAATCCGGTCAACAAGCCTTACCTCCCTCCCAACGCGGCCGAGACTGCCGCATCATGGAAAGGAAGACCGATGTCAAACAGCTTAGCATTACCGACTGCGGAGTCCCTGCAGGGCAGGCCGGTCCCCCGCGCCACGTTCAAGACCCGCCCCGACGACCAGTGGCGCGACATCAGCACCGACGAACTGTTCAAGGGCAGGACCGTGGTCGTGTTCTCGCTGCCCGGGGCCTTCACGCCCACCTGTTCGTCGACCCATCTGCCGCGCTATAACGAGCTGGCGCCGGTGTTGCGCCAGAACGGCGTCGACGACATCCTGTGCGTCTCCGTGAACGACGCCTTCGTGATGAACCAGTGGAAGGCCGGGCAGGACGCCGCCAACATCACCGTGATCCCGGACGGCAACGGCGACTTCACCGAAGGCATGGGAATGCTGGTGGACAAGCGCGAGCTCGGCTTCGGCAAGCGCTCGTGGCGCTACTCGATGCTGGTCAAAGACGGCGTGATCGACAAAATCTTCATCGAGCCGCAGCGCGAAGGCGACCCGTTCGAGGTTTCCGACGCCGATACGATGCTGAGCTACATCAACCCGGATGCAAAGATTCCCGAGCCGGTCGTCATGTTCTCGCGGCCCGGCTGCCCGCATTGTGCGCGCGCCAAGGCCACACTGCGCGAGAATGACATCGTGTTCACCGATATTGCGGAAGACCAGACCATCACGACCAGTGTGCTGCGCGGACTCACCGGCCGCCTCACCTGGCCGCAGGTATTCGTTGGCGGCAGGCTGATCGGCGGCGCCGACGAGGTGCTGGCCTGGGCCACGTCCCCGCAGGAAGGCTGAGATGGAAGGAATCCTTGCCGGCCTGGCCGCGGCCGGGCTGCTGGTGGCGTGGCTGCTGCCGAAGTGGCGCCTGCGCCGGGCCCTGGCGCGCCCGCTGGACGCCGGCCTGGTCGCGATCCTCGAGCGCAACCTGGCCCAGTATGCCGGCATGGATGCCGAACAACAGCGCCGCCTGCAAGGCCTGGTGCAGCAGTTCCTGCACGAGAAAGCCTTCGTCGGCTGCGCCGGTCTCGAACTCACCGACGAGATGCGGATGACCATTGCCGGTCAGGCCTGCATGCTGGTGCTGGGGCGCACCGGCGATGTCGGCGAGGATGGCCCCGCGAGCCTGTATCCGTCGCTGCATGCGGTGCTGGTCTATCCGGGCGCCTTCATGGTGCCGCGCCGCGAAGTCGACGCCGCCGGCGTCATCACCGAGCAGCGCCAGGACCTGCTGGGCGAGTCCTGGGGCGACGGCCGCGTGATCCTGTCCTGGGACCATGTGCGCCGGGCCGACAGCGCGGCCCACGACAGCGATGCGCCGGACCGGCATAACGTGGTCCTGCACGAGTTCGCCCACCAGCTCGACAGCGAGTCGGGCAGCACCAACGGCGCGCCCTACCTGGGCAGTACCGAGCGCTACCGCAGCTGGTCCGAGGTCCTGTCGCGCAACTACGCCGCGCTGCGACGCGACGCGATGTGGGGGCAGCGGGGCGTGCTCGATCATTATGGCGCCAGCAGTCCGGCCGAGTTCTTCGCGGTGGCCACCGAGAGCTTTTTCGAGCAGCCATGGGCGCTGGCGGCGCGCCATCCGGACCTGTACGGCGAATTCCTGAAGTATTTCAGGGTAGATCCGCGCCACTGGATGCCGGAGCCCCAGCCGGTCGTCGAGGAAAGCTTCGGCACCCAGGTGGTGTACGGGCAATGGCGCTGACAATCTGCGGCAGCCTGCGTGCGGCCGCGTACAGAGCAAAGCCGGCTTGCTCGGCATAGTTGAGCCAAACAGATCCAGGAGAAATCGTCATGTCCACCATTATTGCAGGGCGTTTCCAGCTTCAGGATGAGGTCGACAGCGCGCGCAGCGCGCTGGACGCCGCCGGCTTCGACGCGGGCCGGATCAGCACGTTCTACCTGAGCCAGCCGGGCCAGCACGACGAAACCCCGATCGGCGGCGACCATATCCAGTCCCCCGGCGCCAAGGAGACGCCGGAGGGGGTGGTGCAGGGTGTCGCCACCGGCGGCGCAGTCGGCGTGGTCATCGGCGCCGCCACCGCGCCGCTTACCGGGCCGCTGGGGCCGGTCGTCGGCGGCCTGGTCGGCGGCCATGTCGGCTCGCTGTTCAGTTTTTCCAAGATGAAGGAACGCGGCGAGTCGGAGGAGGGCAGTACCGAGAACCGCATTCCGCCGCGCGAAGCCGGGATGCTGGTGGCGGTGGCCTTCGACGACGCCGGCATGATCGACCGCGCGGTCGACGTGCTGCGCCAGCTCGGCGCCCACCATATCGAGCGTGCCGAGGGCAATATCGTGGACGGCGACTGGGCCGATTTCGATCCCGACAGCCGTCCCGAGCTGATTGCCTGAGGCGGCGGGCATGGGCCCGGGCTTGATCTTGGTCAACAAGCTGCAGGGGGCGCCTCCCTACACTCGGTAGTTCACGTCGCGCCGGTTCTACCGGCGGGCGTGCACCACCATGTTCAGGGGACCCTTCATGACCAAACGCGTCGCCCTCGTTACCGGGGGCATGGGCGGACTCGGCACGGCCCTGTGCCGCCGCCTGCATCGCGACGGCTTCACCGTCGCCGCCACTTTCTCGCCGTCCAACCACTACCACCACGAATGGCTGGCCAGCCATCGCCGCGACGGCATGGACTTCATTGCCGTCGAGTCCGATGTGGCCGATTTCGATGGCGCGGCCGACGCCGTCCGGCGGCTGCTGGCACATGCCGGCCGCATCGACGTGCTGGTCAACAATGCCGGGGTGGCCCGCAGCCGCCGCATGGGCGGCATGGGGCTGGACGACTGGCATGCGGTGATGGGGGTGAACCTCGACGGCGCCTTCAATATGGCGCGCCATGCGATCGCGCCGATGGTGGCGCAGTGCTGGGGACGGATCGTGAACATCGGCGCCGTCGACGCCCAGCGCGGCGCCATCGGCCAAGCCAATTTCGCCGCCGCGAAGGCCGGCCTGCACGGGCTGACCAAGGCGCTCGCGCTGGAGTCGGCGCGCCACGGGATCACCGTCAACACGGTCTCGCCGGGCTACCTTGACACGCGCACGATGCACGACGTATCGCCCCAGGTGCTGCACGAACGCATCCTGCCCCAGATTCCGGTCGGACGCCTGGGGCGGCCGGCCGAGGTGGCGGCGATGGTGTCCTGGCTGGTGTCGGAACAGGCGGGTTTCGTTACCGGCGCCAACCTGGCGATCAATGGCGGCCAGCACATGTACTGAGCCGGCCGCCCGGGCTCAGCTTGCCTTGGCGGGCGGCTTCGGCTGGAGCGCATTGAGCGCCTTGCCGTGCTTCTCGACCTTGTCGATCGCGGCCAGGATGACCACGGGCTGGCCGGTGGCGGCAGCCCCGGCCAGGGCCAGCAGGCCACCGACCAGGCCCACGGTTTCGCCGATGACGCCGATCTTGCGGATCTTCTCGGCGGCGTCGGCAGTGAGCTTCACCAGGTTGGCCTGCGACCTGCCCAGGCCCTTGACGATGAAGGTGGCGGCGTCGGTGTACAGGCCGTTGGCGCGCTGGCGCAGCAGTACTTCGTCCTCGAGCAGCGCGCGGGCACTGGCCTGGACCCGTTCCGGCACCGGCTTGCCGCCATAGCTGCGGATCTCCTTCATCACGCGGTCGTGGATCTGGTCGGCGCAGGCCGAGAGCTGGTCGGCCAGTTCGACGATCTTGTCGGTGCTGGACAGGGCGCTGCCGCCATCGGCCGGCGCCCTGGCGGCGCCGGCGTCCGGAGCGATGGCCGCTGCGCTGTCATCGGCGGCGCCGGCCTGGTCCGCGGCGGAACCGGCCGATGCAGTGCGGGTAGGGGTCGGGGTGGTAGCCATGTGCTCTCCTGTCAGTCGCCGGACAGCCCGTCGCGGATGCTGCGCAGGTCGCGTCCGTAGTTGGCCAGCAGGCGCCGGACCTCCGCATCCGACAGCTTGCCGAGGTTCTCGCGCATCTTCTGGTGTCCCAGCGCCACCTTGGTCAGGCCTTGCAGGGCCAGTTCATAGCGGCGGTCGATCAGCTTGTATTCGGTGGCCTTGTTCAGGTAGTGCACCTTGGCCAGCGTCACCAGCATGCGATCGGAATTGCGTGTCGAGAACGGAATCTCGACATCGAAGATGCCGAGAATCGTCTTCTTCTCATTCTCGTTGGTCTTGTAGTAGAGGCGGGTGAGCGAGATCATGGCCTCGAGCAGGGTCTGCACATCGGCATCGCCGTCGCGCACCATGGTTTCCACGCTGCGGTTCTGGTAGCCGGACGCGATCACCCGCGTCAGCAGCCGGGTCAGGCCGGTGTAGGCGGTGATGTGGCGTTGCTGCAGGCCCGATTCGGTGTTCGCCTTCAGGCCGTTGCCGAGGTCGTCGATGCGGTCGGACAGGTCATAGCGCGCATCGCCGGCAAGCAGGCTTAGGGTCTGCATGTAGAGCACCAGCGTCTTCTGGATCGCGACGAAGTCCTCGTACGCCGCCTTGCGCTTGGCGTCGTTCTCGCGCGCCAATTTGTCGGCCACGGGAGACAGGTAGGGCTGCTCGCGCTCGTAGGTATCGCGGTAGCGGCGCGCCAGTTCGGCATAGCCGCCCAGGCGCGCCGAGGCGTCGGCGAATTCGCGCACTTCCTGCAGGCTGACCGTGCCGCCGGTGGATGTGCAACCGGCCAGCAGCAGGGCGCACAGGAACAGCAGGCGGATCGAGAATTGTCGCAGCATGTGGGTCCTTTCTGGCCGGAGGGGGCGGCCCGAAAGTACCCATTGTTTCAAACTCCGTCTGGCGGAGTTTTGCTGACGGTCAATTGCACGCAGTTAAATTGTACGCAGTGAATGAGACTTTCTTGTCCCGTTCGCACGGCGGTCTTACTCGACCTTCGCGCGGTCGAAGTGCGGGTTCTGGATGACGCCGAACAGGTTGCCGTAGGGATCGCGCACCGTGGCGACCCGGATGCCGCCGCCGACGTCGGCGACCGCCGCCTCCACCTCGGCGCCCAGGGCCATGAGGCGGGCCACTTCGGCCTCGATGTCCTGCGTCCCCCAGTAGGCCGTGGCGCCGGCGCTGCCTGGCTGGCCGTCCGGGATCAGCCCCAGTTCGAAGCCGCCGACCTGGAAACCGACGTAGAACACCTCGTCGAAATAGGGCGCCCGCCCGAGTACCTGCGCATACCATGCCTTGGCCTCGGCCAGATTGGTGACGGGGTAAATTACAGTGCGCAATCCCTGAATCATCGCGGCTCCTCGGCCAGGGTAAAGCCGTGATGTTGCCCGAATGATCAGAGCCTGTCCAGCGTCTCGGCGCCCCTGCGGCGTTCGTCCTCCAGCCAGCCGAGCGAGGCCTGGGTATCGCCGCGGGGCAGGTATTCGCAGCCGACCCAGCCGTCGTAGCCGAGCTCGTCCAGCAGGCGGAACAGGGAGGGGAAATCGATCTCGCCGGTGCCGGGCTGGTGCCGGCCCGGCACGTCGGCCAGCTGGACGTGGCGGATCAGGCTCCGGTAGCGGCGGATGGTGGCGGCCAGCTCGCCCTCCATGCGCTGCATGTGATAGATGTCGTACTGCAGGAACAGATTCGGTGCGCCGACCTCGGCGATGATGGCGGCTGCCTGGCGCGTGCCCGTGAGGAAGTAGCCGGGCATGTCGCGGTCGTTGATGGGCTCGATGAGCAGCGCGATGCCGTGCGCGGCGCACTCGGCCGCGGCATGGCGCAGGTTGGCGACGTAGGCGGCGTGGGCGCGCTCGTGGGACAGCTTCGGCGGCAGCTTGCCGGCCAGGCAGTGCAGGCGCTGTACGCCGAGTTCGCGCGCGTAATCGATGGCCAGGCCGACCCCGTCCTGGAATTCCGCGCTGCGGCGCGGATCGCAGGCCAGGCCGCGCTCGCCCGCGGCCCAGTCGCCGGCCGGCAGGTTGTGCAGTACCAGCTCCAGCCGGTAGCGCTGCAGGCGGGCTGCGATCTGTTCCGGCTCGAAGGCATACGGGAACAGGAACTCGACCGCGTCGAAGCTTGCCGCGCGCGCCGCGGCGAAGCGTTCGAGGAAATCGACTTCGTTGAACATCAGGCTCAGGTTGGCGGCGAATTTGGGCATGGGTGCTCCGGTGGCGACCCCGCTATCCTAGCCGATCCCGGCCCGGCAAGACGCAAGACCTACTGGCTGGCGAGCTGGCTCAGCAGGCTTGAGGTCGCGGCGATCTGCTCGCGCGACGGCGCCCCCAGCAGCATGCGGCTGACGTTGTGCACGACCAGGCCGGCGTTCGTGACCAGCTCGTCGCCGGCGGGGGTGATGATGGCGTAGCCGACCCGGGCGTCGCGCGGATCGCTCTGGCGTCCGACCAGGCCGATCTTCTCGAGCGGCAGCAGCGAGCGGGTCACGCCGGAGGCGGTCAGGCCGAGCGCTTCCGCCAGGTCGACCCGGCGCAAGCGGCCGCCCGGCGCCCGCTGCAGCTTGAGCAGCAGCTGGTAGTCGGCAAAGCTAATCCCGTGCATGCTTCCCAGGGAATTGTCCAGGCGCCGCGACACGGCTGCCCAGGCACGCGCCATGCGCAGGCAGAATTCGCTGGTCGGGCTGTCGAGCGCTGCCGCGGCAGCGCCGTCGGCTTGGTACTGGTCGGTCATGGAAGACTCCCGTCATGAATAGATAGTTGATTACTCAAATATATACCCACTGTCGACATTCGGCAAGTATGCGCGCGAGCGATTGCGGTGCAGGAGTGAGGAAGCGCAGCTTGGATCGGATGAGCTTGCTGGAAAGACAAAAAAGGCCAGCGTCGCATGCTGCGGAAACCTTGCGGATGTCCGAGCATTCGACGCTGGCCCCGTTCAGGGAGCGGGCAGGCTGGCTGCCCCGTCCGTTAGCGGTCGCGGCCGCCCTGGCGCGGTGCCGAACCCGAGCGCGGGCCGCGGCCGGCGCTGTTGCCGTTGCGGTTGCCGCCATTGGCGCCCGCCGGACGGTTGCCGCCGGCGCCGGCCGGACGGCCGCCGTTGCCGCCACCGTTGCCGGCGGTACCGGCGCTGCGCGGCTGGCCCTGGCCGCCGCGGTTGCCGCCTGGACGGCCGCCGCCACGGTTGGCATGGCCCGGCGCGCCGCTGCGCAGCTGGATCGGCTGTGCCTTGGCATTCAGGTCCGGCTCGAAGCCCGGGATCACTTGACGCGGCAGGGTCTGCTTGATCAGCTTCTCGATGTCTTTCAGCATCTGGTGCTCGTCCACGCACACCAGCGAAACCGCCTCGCCGGTGGCGCCGGCGCGGCCGGTACGGCCGATCCGGTGCACATAGTCTTCCGGCACGTTCGGCAGGTCGTAGTTCACCACGTGCGGCAGCTGGTCGATGTCGATGCCGCGCGCCGCGATGTCGGTCGCCACCAGCACCTGTAGGCTGCCGTCCTTGAACTCGGCCAGCGCCTTGGTGCGCGCCGACTGGCTTTTGTTGCCGTGGATCGCCATCGCGCCGATGCCGTCGCGGCCGAGTTGTTCGACCAGCTTGTTGGCGCCGTGCTTGGTGCGGGTAAACACCAGCACCTGGTGCCAGTCGTTTTCCTTGATCAGGTGCGACAGCATCGGGTGCTTCTTGTCGCGGTCGACCGGGTGGATCTTTTGCGCGATCACTTCCACGGTCGAGTTGCGGCGCGCCACTTCGATCGCTTGCGGGTTGTTCAGCAGCTTGTCGGCCAGGGCCTTGATGTCGTCCGAGAAGGTAGCCGAGAACAGCAGGTTCTGGCGCTTCGGCGGCAGCAGGGCCAGCACTTTCTTGATGTCATGGATGAAGCCCATGTCGAGCATGCGGTCGGCTTCGTCCAGGATCAGGATCTCGATCTTGGACAGGTCGACGGTGCGCTGGCCGGCGTGGTCGAGCAGGCGGCCGGGGGTGGCGACCAGCACGTCGACGCCCTGCTTGAGCAGCTTGATCTGCGGATTGATGCCGACGCCGCCGAAGATCACGGCCGAATTCAGGTTGGTGTACTTGCCGTACACGCGCACGCTTTCCTCGACCTGGGCCGCGAGTTCGCGGGTCGGGGTCAGCACCAGGGCGCGGATCGCGCGCGGGGCGCTCTTGCTTTTCAGCGTGCTGCCGACCTGGTCGGTCGACAGGCGTTGCAGGATCGGCAGGGTGAAGCCGGCGGTCTTGCCGGTACCGGTCTGGGCGCCTGCCAGCAGGTCGCCGCCGTTCAGGACCGCCGGGATGGCCTGGGCCTGGATCGGGGTGGGCGAGGTATAGCCTTGTTCAGTTACCGCGCGCACGATGGCGTCGGACAAACCGAGAGTAGAAAATGACATAGATTCTTTATAAGAAGGGGGCCTGCGCCACACGGCGCCGGTCCAGGGAAATCGGATTAGTCATTGCAGGCGGGACGCAGTACAAACCGCGGGAACGCCGGACGCTGCCGCGCATGGAACGCTCGTGCAAAAACACGCACTGGCAGCCGGGATTATAGAGGAGTTGTTTCTCTATGGAAAGTTTCTGACCGGGACTTTCCGTCCGGTGAAACGGGGGTGAAGGACCGAATCCATGACCACCCCCGGAAACACAAGCTGTATTTTACGCGAAAGGCGACAGGAGCGGGATCATGGCGCCGAATACCTTCGGGCCGGCGGCGATGATGTCGCCCTTGTGCAGGTATTCCGACTCGCCGTTGAACTCGCCGACGATGCCGCCCGCTTCGGTCACCAGCAGGGCGCCCGCGGCGATGTCCCATACCTTCAGGCCTTTCTCGAAGAAGCCGTCGATGCGGCCGGCGGCCACGTTGGCCAGTTCCAGCGCGGCCGAACCGCCGCTGCGCACGCCGTGGCAGCGCGAGGCGACGACTTCGTACATGCGCAGGTATTCGGCCAGCGCGCGTGGATCCGGGCCGTGGCCGGCCGACAGCAGGGCCTTGCCGATGCGGTCGTGGTTGCGCACGCGGATGCGCTTGTCGTTCAGGTAGGCGCCGGCGCCCTTGGTGGCGGTGAACAGGTCGTTGCGCACCGGGTCGTAGACCAGGGCGTTGGTGATCACGCCGCGCTGTTGCAGGGCGATCGAGATGCAGTAGTTGGGGTAGCCGTGCAGGAAGTTGGTGGTGCCGTCGATCGGGTCGATGATCCACACGTTCTCGCTCTCGTCATTCAGGTTCTTCGACGCGCCGCTTTCCTCCGCCAGGATGGCGTGGTCCGGGTAGGCCTTCAGCAGCGTTTCCACGATGGCCGCCTCGGCCGCCTGGTCGATGTCGGTGACGAAATCGTTGTGATTTTTTTCAGAAATGGTGATGCGATCGAGATCGAAGGACGCGCGGTTGATGACGGTGGCGGCGCGGCGGGCGGCCTTGATGGCCGTGTTGAGCATTGGGTGCATGTGGCTTTCCGTGGAAAAAACGCGAACGCCCACCACGCATCGAAGCGCCGTGAACGGTCTGCTGAATAGAGGATGACAAAGAGCAAAGCGGTGCCGAACCCGTTACAATTCGGGACTTTCCAGCCCCGGATCCCAACAGCCCGCACCGCGCGTTGGCGCTATTTTAAATGAACCCGACCGAAATCAACACATCTCTCTTCAAACGGCTACGTTTTGTGCTGGTCGAAACCAGCCGCGCCGGCAATGTCGGCTCGGTGGCGCGCGCCATGAAGACCATGGGCTTCAGCGAACTGGTGCTGGTCGCCCCGCGCTGCGCCGATCCGCTGAACGATCCGGAAGCCGTGGCCTTCGCCAGCGGCGCGGGCGACGTGCTGGCCAATGCGCGCATCGTGGGCAGTATCGGGGAAGCCCTGGCGGGCTGCAATTTCGCCGCTGCCGTGTCGGCCCGCCTGCGCGAGTTCTCGCCGCCGGTGTGGACCCCGCGCGCCTTCGCCGCCCACGTGGCCGGGCAGGGCGAGCTGCATCCGGCGCTCGTCTTCGGCAACGAGCGGGTCGGCCTGCCGAACGAGATCGTCGAAGGCTGCAACGTCCTGATCAACATCCCCTCGAATCCCGACTATTCCTCGTTGAACCTGTCGCAGGCGGCCCAGGTGCTGGCCTACGAGTGCCGGCTCGCCGGCCTGGGCGAAGCGGGGGATGCCGTGGAAGCGCGCGCGGTCGGCTTCCAGGGCGATGCCGCCAGCCTGGCCCAGATCGACGGCATGTATGCCCACCTGGAACAAGCGCTGGTGGCGATCGGCTTCCTCGATGCGGACAACCCGAGGAAGCTGATGCCGCGCCTGAAGCGCCTGTTCGCGCGCACCGGGCTGGAAACCGAAGAGGTCAACATCCTGCGCGGCATCGCCCGCGAGATCCTCCAGCACGCGCCGAAAAAGTAGGCGGCACAGAATATTTGCCTGTGGGGGCGTGGATGCAAATATCCTTTGCATCCACGGCCCGCAAGGCACATCGCGTACTTAACCCGTCGGCAGTCAGTTCCTCCATCGCGCGGATCGCCAGGTCCTTGGCCGCGATGCCTTCCGTCAGCCCGGAGCGCGTGCGCAGTCCACAGGTCGGGTATCCGTTCCGTCTCCACTCCTGGAGGCGCCCCTCTAATGGCGGCCCGCCGATGGCCTTGTCCTTTGACGTACACTGAAGTCGGGGAAAAAACACAAGAGGCAGACCATGGGGACATCACGACGGACTTTCCTGAAAGCCGGCGGCCTGGCCGCGCTGGCGCTGGCGACCGGCGGCGCGCTCTACCGCGCGACGCATGCCGCGCCGCCGCACCGCTTCGCCCTCGACGGCGAAGCGCGCGCGGCCCTGCACGCGATACTGCCCGCGATCCTGGCCGGCGCGCTGCCGCAGGGCGCAGGGCGCGACGCCGCGCTGGCCGGCACCATCGAAGGCGTGCACGGCGCCATCCTCGGCCTGCCGCCCGCCACCCAGAAAGAAGTGCAGGACCTGTTCGGCCTGCTCGCGCTGGCGCCTGCCCGCCGCCTGCTGACCGGCGTGGCCGGCGGCTGGGAAGGTGCGCGCACCGAGGAGGTCGGCGCCTTCCTGCAGGCGTGGCGCCTGCACCGTCTCGGCCTGCTGCGCAGCGCCTACCACGCGCTGCACGACCTGGTGCTCGGCGCCTGGTACGCGCAGCCGGCCAGCTGGGCCGCCACCGGCTATCCCGGGCCGATGAAGGAGCTGTCATGAGTGCGCCATTGAGTTCGCCGATCATTCCGGACCCGATCCACGCCGGCATCGCCAGGGGCTGGAAGATCGTCGACGCCGCCGCGCTCACCCAGGACCGCGTGCTGGAAGCCGACGTCGTCATCGTCGGCAGCGGCGCCGGCGGAGGCGTCACGGCCGAGATCCTGGCGCGCTCGGGTCTGTCCGTCATCGTGGTGGAAGAGGGCGCACTGAAATCCTCGAGCGACTTCAAGATGCGCGAAGCCGAGGCCTATCCCGCGCTGTACCAGGAATCGGCCGCGCGCAAGACGGTCGACAAGGGCATCAACATCCTGCAGGGCCGCACCGTGGGCGGTTCGACCACGGTCAACTGGACCTCGAGCTTCCGCACCCCCGCCACCACCCTCGACTGGTGGCGCCGCCACTACGCGCTGCCGGATGCGACGCCGGCGGCGATGGCGCCCTGGTTCGCCATGATGGAAGCGCGCCTGCACATCGCCGACTGGACGGGCGCGCCCAACGAGAACAACGACATCCTGCGCCGCGGCGCGCAGCAGCTCGGCATCCCGACCGGCTTCATCCGCCGCAACGTCAACGGCTGCTGGAACCTCGGCTACTGCGGCATGGGCTGCCCGACCAATGCCAAGCAATCGATGCTGGTGACCACCATCCCGGCCGCGCTCGAGCACGGCGCCACGCTGGTCACGCGCGCCCGCGCGCAGCGCTTCGCCTTCCGGGGCGAGCGCGCCGACGAGCTGTCGTGCCAGGCGCTGGACGCTGCCGGCGTCTACCCGACCGGCCGCACCCTGCGCCTGCGCGCGCGCCACTACGTCGTGGCCGGCGGCGCGATCAATTCTCCGGCGCTGCTGCTGCGCTCCGGCGCCCCCGACCCCAGCGGCCTGCTGGGCCGGCGCAGCTTCCTGCATCCGACCCTGATCTCGGCCGCCTTCTTTCCGCAGCGGGTGGAAGCCTGGGCCGGGGCGCCGCAGACCGTGTATTCGGATCACTTCCTGGCCGGCGCGCTCGACGGCCCGATCGGCTACAAGCTGGAAGCGCCGCCGCTGCATCCGCTGCTGCTGGCCACCACCATGAACGGTTTCGGGGCGGCCCACGCCGCCCTCATGCATGACTTCCCGCACCTGCAGGGCATGCTGGCGCTGCTGCGCGACGGTTTCCACGAGGGCGCGCCCGGCGGCAGCGTGCGCCTGCGCGGCGACGGCAGCCCGGAGCTCGACTATCCGCTCACCGATTACCTGTGGGACGGGGCCCGGCGCGCGCTGCTCACCATGGCCGAGATCCAGTTCGCCGCCGGTGCCAGCGGCGTGCAGCCGGCGCACGAGATGGCGCGCCGCTATACCTCGTGGCGCGAGGCGAAGCTAGCTATCGCGGCGCTGCCGCAGGGCCTGCAGCTCACGCGGGTGGCGTCGGCCCACGTGATGGGCGGCTGCGCGATGTCGGGCGACGAGCGCCTCGGCGTGGCCACCCCCGATGGCCGTTACCGCGGCCTGTCCAACCTCTCGGTGCACGACGGCTCGCTGTTCCCGACCTCGATCGGCGCCAACCCGCAGTTGTCGATCTACGGCCTGAGCGCGAAACTGGCCAGTGGCCTGGCGAGCGCGCTGACCGGCAGGCCGGCGGCGCGGCCGGTGGCCTAGGGATGCGGACGTGAGCGCGCGCCGCCTCTTGCAACTGGTGCTGCTCGTGCAGGCCTTGTCCGCCTTCGGCATCGGCCTGGCGGCGGTGCGGATCTTCGGCGCCAGCCATTGGCAGGGGCTGGCCGTGGGCCTGGGCGGCGTGGCATTGGTGCGCCTGCTCATCAACGCCAACAACTTCTTCATGAGCACGCGCTTCGCCAGCCCGACGCCGCGCGAATTCCGGCTCGGTCCGGGGGCGCGCCTGCGCATGTTCCTGGAGGAGTTCGGCGCCAGCATGCTGCAGTCTTCCTGGACCATGCCGCGCGCCTGCGCCGGCACCCGCATTTATCCCGGCGCCGAGGGACCGCCGGTGCTGCTGCTGCACGGCTACGGCTGCAACAGCGGCTACTGGTCGCGCTTGCTGCCGCGCCTGGACGCGGCCCGCATCAGCCATGCCACGGTCGACCTCGAACCCCTGATGGGCGACATCGACGGCTACGCGCCGCTGGTCGAGCGCGCGGTCGAGCGACTCCGCGCCGCCACCGGCGCCGAGCAGGTGGTGATTGTCGCGCACAGCATGGGCGGGCTGGTGGCGCGGGCCTGGATGCGCGCCTGCGGCCGCGCCAGGGTGGCGCGCGTGATCACGCTCGGCACGCCGCACCACGGCACCTGCCTGGCCGCTTTCGGCCTCGGCCTGAACGCGGCCCAGATGCGAAGGGCCGCTCCAGGCCGGGCCGCTCCAGGCCTTGCCGCGCAGGCCGAACCGCCCGAATGCGCCTGGCTGCGCGCGCTGGCCGCCGGCGAGGATCCGGCCGCGCGCGCACTGGTCACGTCGATGTATTCGCACCACGACAACATCATCGCGCCGCAAACCTCGAGCGAACTGCCGGGTGCGCGCAACCTGGCTTTCGGCGGTGTCGGCCACGTGGCCCTGGGCCGCAATCCGCGCGTGCTCGACGCGGTGATGCGCGAGATCGCCGGGTGCGGCCAGGCACATGCGCGCCGCCGGGAACAGGCGGGTTGAGCGCGCCGGCCGTGTTGGCTGTATTGACGCCTCGCGTGTTACAGTAAGCCCAACGCCGCAACTGGAGCGCCGAGTTGGCCCGCATCCTGATCATCGAAGACAACCCCGCGAACGTCGAGCTGATGGCGTTTCTGCTCACCGCTTACGGACACGTCGCCGTCAGCGCGCCCGACGGCCCGCGCGGCATCGCGCTCGCCCGCGCCGAACCGCCCGAGCTGGTGGCCTGCGACGTCCACCTGCCCGGCATGGACGGCTACGCGGTGCTGGCCGCGCTCAAGGCCGAGCCGAGCCTGTCCGCGGTGCCGGTGCTGGCCGTGACCGCGCTGGCGATGGCCGGCGACCGCGAACGGGTACTGGCCGCCGGCTTCGACGGCTACATCAGCAAGCCGATCGAACCGGAGAGCTTCGTGGCGGAGCTCGAAGCCTTCCTGCCTGCCGCCGAAGCCGGCGCCGCTGCCGCTGCCGCCCCTGCGTCGGCGCCGCCTGCCGCGCCCGCGCCGGCCGCCGGCGCAGGCAGCGCCGCGCCGCACGACCTGCCGGCCATCCTGCTGGTCGACGACGATTCCTTCATGCTGGCCGTGCTGGCCGACATGCTCGGCGACGAACCGGTGCGGGTGCTGAGCGCCACATCCGGTCCCGAGGCGCTGGCGCTGCTCGAGCGCGAGCCGGTCGAGGTGATCCTGTGCGACCAGGCGATGCCCGGCATGAGCGGCACCGAGGTGCTGGCCCTGGTCGCGGCGCGCCATCCGCGCACGCTGCGCCTGATGCTGACCGGGCAGCAGGACCTGGCCGACATCGAGGCCGCGTTGCGTTCGGGCGTGGCCGAGGCCCATTACACCAAGCCGGTGTCGGCGGCCATGCTGCGCGAGCGCATGCGCAAAGCGCTGGCCCTGCAGCGCGGGCGTCGGCAATCCTGACGCTTTAGAACCCGTCTTCTAGCGTGCGCGCCTAGAATCGACGTACCGGTTTACAAGGAACATCATGAGCAAGAAACTTCCGGTCGAGGACGACGACGAGGCGCTGGCCCGGGCCGTGCGCGCATCGGCGCAGCAGATCTGGCAGGCCGGCCTCGGCGCCTTCGCCAAGGCCCAGGAAGCGGGCGAGGGCGGGCGCTCGTTCACGCGCCTGGTGCGCGACGGCAGCGTGCTGGCCCGGCGCGCGCGCGAGGTCGAGGAAGCCACCGGGACGGTGGCGCGCGCCGCCGAGCGCGCCGCGCGCCGGATCGGGCGTGACGGCGGTTCCTGGGGCAAGCTGGAACAGGTGTTCGAAGAGCGCGTGGCGCGCGCCCTGGCCACCATCGGCGTGCCTGCCGCCAGCGAGGTCGAGGCCCTGCGGCGCCGCGTCGACGCGCTCGAGGCGATGCTGGCCGAACGCGGCGCAGGCCTGCCGGCGCCGGCGCCCGTGGCGAAGGCGCCGGGAAAGCGCGCCCGGCGCGCACCGGGGGCCGCGCCGCCCGCGGAAGAAGGCGCCTGAATGGCATTCCCAATGCTGTCTCCCTGACAGCTTTTGGTGTTATCCTCCCGGCTGGAATCATAAACTTCGCCCTTCATGCAACAAAAAGCTCCGCGCCGGACCCGCGAACGCATCCTCGAGCTCTCGCTCAGGCTGTTCAACGAGTTCGGCGAGCCGAACATCACGACGACGGTCATCGCCGAGGAGATGAATATCTCGCCCGGCAACCTGTACTATCACTTCCGAAACAAGGACGACATCGTCAACTCGATCTTCGTCCAGTTCGAGGCGGAGATCGAGCGCATCCTCACCGTGCCGGCCGGGCGCCGTTCGAACATGGAAGACGTGTGGCTCTACCTGCACCTGATGTTCGAGCTGATCTGGCGCTACCGCTTCTTCTACCGCGACCTGAACGACCTCCTGTCGCGCAACCGCAAGCTCGAGCTGCACTTCAAGGCGATCCTGGCCCACAAGATCAAGGTGGCGCGCCAATTGTGCGAAGACCTGCGCAGCGAAGGTTCGCTCGAGGCGGGCGACCAGCAGATCGGCGCGATGGCCACCAACATGGTGGTGGTGGCGACCTACTGGCTGTCCTATGAATACGTGCGCAATCCGCGCAAGTACAGCGAGCAGCAGGCCATCGCCGATGCACTCGCGCGCGGCTGCTACCAGGTGCTGTCGATGGTCGGCCCCTACCTGCGCGGCGACACCCGCCTGCTGTTCGAGAAGCTGTCCGAGGAATACCTCAAGAAGCTGTCCGCCGAAGCCAGGCCCGGCTCCGGCGCCGAATTCCTGTAAGATTTTCACATGCTCCCGACGATGAAGACCCTGGCCGTTTACTGCGGCGCCTCGCATGGCGTCAACCCGATCTACACCGATGCCGCGCGCCGGCTTGCCGCCGCACTGGTCGAGCACAACATCGGCCTGGTCTACGGCGGCGGCAAGGTCGGCCTGATGGGCGTGATCGCCGACGAGGTGCTGCGCCTCGGCGGCGAAGCCACCGGGGTGATCCCGAAGGCCCTGGTCGAGCGCGAAGTCGGCCACGCCGGCCTGACCCGCCTGTTCGTGGTCAAGGACATGCACGAGCGCAAGGCCATGATGGCCGAGCTGTCGGAAGGCTTCATCGCCATGCCGGGCGGGATGGGCACGCTGGAAGAGCTGTTCGAGATGCTGACCTGGTCCCAGCTGGGCATCCACGCCAAGCCGATCGGCCTGCTCAACGCCAACGGCTTCTGGGACGGCCTGGTGGGCTTCGTGCGCCACCAGTGCGAGGAAGGCTTCGTGCGCGCCGAGCACGTCGGCCTGATGCAGGTCGAGGCCGATCCGGATGCGCTGATCCGGCGCCTGCGCGCGGCCACGCCCGGCGCCGCCTGACGCGGCGCTCCTCCCCCCCCCAGGCCGGCGGGCGGGCCGGCGGTAAAAAATAGTTGGAACTTTTCTGTTGGCTGGACGGAATACCGACATGCACCTACCTGTTCGCCCATGATGCCCCCATCGATCGCCCTCAACCGCTTCGGGCTCGGCGCCCGCCCTGACGACCGGCCGCCGGACGATCCGCGCCGCTGGCTGCTGTCCCAGCTCGAGCGCTTCGATCCCTTGCCCGCGCCCTGGCGCGCGCTGCCGCGCACCCCGCAGCTGGCCGCCGGCTGGGTCGCGCACCAGCGCGCGCTGCGCCAGGCGCCGCAAGAACAGCGCAGCAGCTTGCGCGAAGCCTGGCGCGACAGCGAGGGCCAGACCTACCGCGCCGCGCTCGGGGCGCGCGTGGCCGGCGCCCTGCAGACAGCCACGCCTTTCGCCGAACGCCTGGTGCATTTCTGGGCCAACCATTTCGCGGTCTCGGTGGACAAGCGGCCCGTCACCAGCCTGGCCGGCGGTTTCGAGGCCGACGCCATCCGTCCGCACATCCTGGGACGCTTCGAAGACCTGCTGCTGGCCGCGGTGCGCCATCCGGCCATGCTGGTCTACCTCGACCAGGTGCGCTCCACCGGCCCGGACAGCGTGGCGGGGCGCCGCGCGCGCCGGCGCGGGGGAAATAACGCGGGCCTCAACGAAAACCTCGCCCGCGAGATCCTCGAGCTGCATACGCTCGGGGTACGCAGCGGCTATACCCAGGACGACGTCACCGAGTTCGCGCGCGCGCTTACCGGCTGGACCTTGCCGCAAGATGGCGAGGAGGGGGCGGCGCCGTTCCGCTTCGCTCCCGCCCTGCACGAACCGGGCAGCCGGCGCGTGCTCGGGCGCAGCCATGCGCCGGGGGGCGAAGAGCAGGCGCGCGCCATCCTGCGCGAGCTGGCAACGGCGCCGGCCACGGCCGAGCACATCGCGCGCAAGCTGGCGCGCCATTTTGTTGCCGACGAGCCGCCCGCGGCGCTGGTGCGGCGCCTGGCCGAGGCCTTCCTGCGCAGCGGCGGCGACCTGCCGAACGTGTACCGCGAACTGGTGCTGGCGCCGGATGCCTGGGCCCCGGGGCCCGGCAAGTTCAAGTCGCCGTGGGACTGGAGCATCTCCAGCCTGCGCGCCCTGGGCCGGCGCGAGATGCCGGCGCAGGCGGCGGCCAACGTGCTGAACCAGCTCGGACAGCCGGTCTGGCGCCCCGGCTCGCCGGCCGGCTATGGCGACACCGCCGCCGCCTGGGCCGCGCCGGACGCATTGTTGCGCCGCGTCGAGGTGGCGCAGCGACTCGGCGCGCAAGCGGCCGCCATGGTCGATGCGCGCACGCTGGCGCCACAGGTGCTGCCCGCTTCCCTGAGCCAGGCCACGCGCCTGGCCATCGCCCGCGCCGACAGCCCGGCCACCGCGCTGGCGCTGCTGTTCGCTTCGCCCGACTTCCTGAGGAGATAAGATGAGCCTGGACCGACGCGCTTTCCTGGCCCGCGCCGCAGCCCTGCTGGCGGCGCCGCGCGTGGCCTTTGCCGGCGACGCCCTCCCCACCGCGCGGCGCTTCGTCTTCATCATCCAGCGCGGCGCGGCCGATGGCCTGCACACCCTGATCCCCACCGCCGATCCGCACTACGCGCGCCTGCGCGGCGCGCTCGCCATCGACCCGGAAACGGCCTTGAAGCTCGACGGCAGCTTCGGGCTGCATCCTTCACTGGCCACGCTGCACGGGCTGTACCAGGCAGGCCAGGCCAGCTTCGTCCACGCCATCGCGTCTCCCTACCGGGAACGGTCGCACTTCGACGGCCAGAACATCCTGGAAACCGGCGGGCGCACCCCGTTCGCCGTCAAGGATGGCTGGATGAACCGGCTGGTGGGCATGCTGTCGCAGCGCGGCAGGGATGCCATCGCCTTTGCTCCGACCGTGCCGATGGCGCTGCGCGGCGCGCTGGCGGTGCCTTCCTATGCGCCTTCGGGACTGCCGGACGCGAACGAGGACCTGATGCAGCGGGTGGCCCAGCTGTACGCGCACGACGCCGAGCTGCATGCGCTGTGGTCGGCCGCGCTCGAGGCGCGCGGCATGGCGGGCGGCGCCGACCCCAGGGCCAGGCGCCAGGCGCCGGGCGAGCTTGGCCGCATGGCGGCCGGCTTCCTGGCGCGCGCGGACGGCCCGCGCATCGCGATGATCGACACCGGCGGCTGGGACACCCATACCGGCCAGGGCGGCCGCCTGGCGGCCCAGCTGCGCAACCTGGACGCGCTGGTCGGCGGCCTGCGCCAGGGCCTGGGCCCGGCCTGGATGGACACCGTGGTGCTGGTCGCCACCGAGTTCGGGCGCACGGCGGCGGCCAACGGCACCGGCGGCACCGACCATGGCACCGGCGCGGCCGCCATGCTGCTGGGCGGCGCGGTGCAGGGCGGCCGCGTGCTGGCCGACTGGCCGGGCCTGGCGCCGGCCGACCTGTTCGAGGGACGCGACCTGCGCCCGACCCTGGGACTCGACACGCTCATCGCGCAGGCCTGCGCCGAAACCTTCCGGCTCGATCCGGGGCGGATGGCACGCACCCTGTTCCCGGATACGCCGGGCGGCAAGGCCTTGCCGCAGCTGCTCAGGAGCTGAAGCGCGCCAGCTCGGCAAGTCCGCATGCGCGGTCCACCACAGCGTATTCCGGATCAGATGGCGCGCCGCCAGCCGTCGATGCAGCGCGCCTTAACTTCCGACGCCACGCATATGGGCGGCCCTCAGGCCAGCACGATCCGGTCGCGCCCGGTTTCCTTGGCGCGGTAGAGCGCCTTGTCGGCGCGGTGGATGGCGTCGGCGAAGGGTTCGCCGTCGCAGCGCCTGGCCAGGCCGGCCGAGAAGCTGATGCGGCGCCCCTGCAGGCCCGGCACCGGCATGGCATGGACGCGCTCGGCCATCCGCTCCAGCACCAGGCGCGCGTCCTCGGGGGCGGCGTCCGGCAACAACAGCAGGAATTCCTCGCCGCCCCAGCGTGCCAGCACGTCGTTGGCGCGCAGGCAGGCGCGCGCCGCGATCGAGAAACCGCGCAGCACGGCGTCGCCGGCGGCATGGCCATGCTGGTCGTTGACCTGCTTGAAGAAATCGATGTCGAGCAGGGCGATGCAGCAGCCCTTGCCGCCCTGGCGGGCGTCGGGCGGGCGCCGTTCCTCGGCCTCGAGCACCTCGTGCATGTGGCGCCGGTTGACCAGCGAGGTCAGTTCGTCGACCGTGGCCAGCACGCGGATGGTCTCGAGCGCCTCGGTCAGTTCGCGACGCTGGCGCTTCAGGCGCGCGCGCAGCTTGCTCATCTCGCCGCTCAGCACCGCGGTGGAAAGCAGGCTGCCGGCCAGGTAGCCGAAGGTGATCGCCTCGGTCATCGGCGGGAAGCGCAAGGGGTCGGTGGCCTGCAGCCAGTACATGACGGTGCCCATGCCGGCCAATGCCCCCGCCGTCAGCAGCAGGGTCTGGCGCGGGCGCGCGGCGAACATGCAGAACACGATCACCACCACCGCCATGCACAGCATGGTGGCGCGCAGCGGTCCGGAAATCGCGTAGCCAATCATTGCGCAGATCAGCGAAAAGACCGCCTGCGACACCGCCAGCTGGTCGGGCGCCAGCCGAAGGCGCGCGCTGGCGCGGATCAGGACGTAGAACACCGACGCGCCGCAGCCGCCGAAGGCCATCAGGCGTCCCGCCGCGACTGGATCGGTCAGCCCCTGGCGCACCTGCATCAGCAGCAGCACGATGCAGACCACGTACAGCAGGCAGGTGGCGGCCCAGTATTGCAGCATGCGGCGCAGCCTGGGGTCGGCCCCGCACAGCAGGACGACGCATTGCCGCAGCAGGTGCCGCGCCGGCATCATGCCGCCTTCCTTGAAGGATGGACGGCGCTGGCGGCCAGCAGTTCGGCGATGCGCTCGGGCGGCACCGGGCGGCTGAACAGGTAGCCCTGCATTTCGTCGCAATCGTTGGCGCGCAGGAAGGCGCGCTGCTCTTCGGTCTCGACGCCTTCGGCGATGACGCGCAGGTTCAGCTTGTGGCCGAGCGAGATCACGGCCATGGCGATGGCCTGGTCGTCCGGGCTCACGGCCAGGTCGCTGACGAAACTCTTGTCGATCTTCAGGCGGCTGATCGGGAAGGACTTCAGCGCCGACAGGCTCGAATAGCCGGTGCCGAAATCGTCGATCGACAGCGACACGCCCATGCTCTTCAGTTCGCGCATCTTTTCCACCGAGCGCGCCAGGTCGCGCATGATCGAGCTTTCGGTGACTTCGACTTCCAGCGCCTCCGCCGGCAGTCCGGTCTCGTGCAAGGCTTCGGCGATGCGTTCGACCAGGCGCTTCTCTTCGAACTGGCGGGCCGACACATTGACCGAGATGGTCACGGGAGGCAGGCCGGCGGCGCGCCAGGCCATGCCCTGGGCGCAGGCGGTGCGTACCACCCATTCGCCCAGCGGCACGATCAGGCCGCTCTCCTCGGCCAGGCCGATGAAGCGCAGCGGCGAAATCATGCCCTGCTCGGGGTGCTTCCAGCGAATCAGGGCCTCGACCCCGAACAGGCGGCCGGTGCGCAGGTCGACCTTGGGCTGGTACAGCAACTGGAACTGGCAGTCGTCGGGCCGGCCGCCCGGGGCGACGCAGGTGTCGAGCGCGCTGCGCATGCCTTCCAGCAGGACCAGCTTCTCTTCCACGCTGGCATTCATCTCGCTGGCATAGAACTGGAAGCTGTCCTTGTTTTCCTTGGCGCGGTACATCGCGGCGTCGGCGTTCATCATCAGGGTGTTGGCCTCCAGGCCGTCGCGCGGGTACAGCACCACGCCCATGCTGCAGCTGACCTGCACTTCCTGCCCCTCCACCTCGACCGGCTCGGTGACGGCCTGGCGCACCTTTTCCAGCAGCGGCGTGATCGCCATCGGGTCGCCCGACAGGTCGGGCAGCAGGATCACGAACTCGTCGCCGCCGAAGCGCGCCAGGGTGTCGTTGCGGCGCAGGCAGCGACCCATGCGCGCGCCCACCACCTTCAGCAGTTCGTCGCCGGCATTGTGCCCGAGGCCGTCGTTGACCAGCTTGAAGCCGTCCAGGTCGATGAAGGCCAGGCCCACCGCGCCGCCCTTGCGCTCGGCGTCGCGGATGGCCTGTCCGAGGCGGTCGCGCAGCAGGCTGCGGTTGGGCAGGCCGGTCAGGTCGTCATGGTGGGCGAGGTGGCGGATACGCTGCTCGGCCAGCTTGCGCTCGGTGATGTCGCGCACGATCGCCACCACGCCGCCTTCGACCGGCACCACCTGGCGGTGCAGCCAGCGGTCCTCGTCGGGCAGCATGTGGGCCAGCCATTCGGCTTCGCGCGCCACCCCGTCGGTGGCCACCGCCGCCAGGTCGTCGAAGATGCCGACGCCAAGGTGGGTCGGCAGCAGCACCGACATGCGCTTGCCCTGCATGCGCGCCTTGGGCAGGCCGGTGAGCTCCTCGGCGCGGCTGTTGGTGGTCTCGATCAGGAAGTCGTCCACGCCGCCGACGGCGCCCGGAATGCTGCGCAGCACGAAGAAGGCGTCCAGGCTGGCCTCGGAGGCGGCCGCATAGGTTTCCTGCGCCAGGCGCTCGCGGCGGCGCGCCTTGGCCAGCTGCCAGGACCAGGCGCTGACCAGCGCGACGACGCACAGCAGCAGTGCGGTGCCGGCACTGGCGCCGAGCAGCCAGGCACGGCGCTGGGCGCGAAAGGCAGCCATCTGTTCGGGTTCGGACAGGCCCACCACCGCCACCAGCGGAGCGCCGCTCATCGGGCGCGAACTGGTGTAGCGCAGCTCGCCGTCGATGGCGCCCGCGTCGAGTTGCACGCTGTCGGCCTTGCCGAGGGCGATGCGCTGGCCCCAGGAAACCTGTTCGCCGATGCGCACCGCGCGCATCACGCCGTCGCTGCCGGCCACGCCCAGCAGGCCGCGCCCGCCCAGGCGCGAGTGTTCGTAGGAGCTGGTGAAGAAGGCCGGTTCGACCGCCACGCTGGCGACGCCGGCGAACAGGCCGTCGCTGCTGTTGATGCGGCGCGAGAAGACTACGTGCGGCTCGTCGTTGCCGACCGGGGTGCTGACGTAGGGCATGTCGCCGTCGTGCGCGCGGTGCCAGGCGAACCAGGGCGCGTTCGAGACATCGCTGTGACGGCGCGCGAGCGGATTACTGGCCAGCACACGGCCGTTGTCGCCGGTGATGGCAACCTGGAACACCAGTCCGGGCGGCAGCAGGCCCTTGGCCGCCATCGCGTCCAGCGCCGTCTTCGGGCCATTGGTCTCGACCGCGTACTGGAGCACGCGCAAGGTCTGGTCGATGCCGCTCAGGCTGCGCGCCATCTGGGCTTCGTAGGTGTCGACCAGCTCGCGCGTGGCCGCCCGCGCCGCGGCCTGCGCGGCGCTCTCCTCGGCACGGATCATGTGGAGGGCGCCAATCCAGAGCGCCGCCACCAGCAGCAGCGCGAACAGCGGCAGCGAGATATGGGTTTCCAGCCCGCGCCCGAGCCAGCGCGACAGCGCGCCGGGTTGCGGCGCCGCCTGGGCATGCGCGGGCGAGGCCAGCCTGTCCATGGAATTAGCGCAGCACCAGTACCGGACGCACGCTGGCATCGAGCGCGGAACGGTCGATGTAGCCGATCATGGCGGGATTGTCGGCCACCATGCGGCGCACGGTGGCGCTGTCGGCCAGTTCGCGCGGCGGCTGGCCGCGGCCGGTGAAGACCATCTTCGACCAGTGCGCCTTGAGCAGGGCAGGGGTCTTGCCGGTGACCTGGCTGTAGAACTGGGCGCGTTCCTGCGAGCCGAGGCGCTGGTCGAGCGCGACCGCTTCGGCGCCGTCGGGGAAGCGTCCGGCCTGGCCGAGGAAGATCGCGGCCACCTGGTCGCCGGACAGCGCCGGCAGCGGATTGCGCGCCGAGACGATCACGACCAGCTCGGCCGATGCATTGCCGGAAGCGGCCTGCGCCAGCATCAATGCGGCGGCTGCCATCAGGTGTCGAAGACGGATACCCATGCCGGCCTCAGAACACGAAGTCCAGCGCCACGCTTGCCACGTGCACGACCTGGGCGGAGCGGAAGCCGGCCGAGGTATTGATCAGGGTCCCGCGCGAACCGCCGCTCGGGCGGGCGCGGTCGTACTGGACCTTGAGCGCGGCGTCGGTGGCGAGGTCCCAGCGCAGGCCGGTGCTGAAGGTGGTCTGGATCGGAATCGTACCCAGGTAGGCGTTCAGCCCGGCGTTGAGCGCGCCGGCCAGCGCCCGGGCCGGCGGCGGCAGCCCGTCCAGGGCCAGGCCCGGATCGCTGGTGGCGCCGTGGGCCCGCACCCTGGCGACACCGGCATAGGGGGTCAGGCTGTCGAAGCGGTAACCGCCGCCGGCGTACATCGTGCTGGTCTCGCCGAGCAGGGAATTGGTATGGGAGTGGCCGGCCTCGGCGCTCACGAACCACCGGCCCGGGTCGTAGCTGATCCCGGCGCTGATCATGCTCACGCGCTTGTGCGCAATCTGGTAGCGGTCGGCCAGCGCCACGCCCTGCGGGCTGAAGGCGCGCAGGAGGCTGAACACTTCGTCCCCGACCCCGGTCGTCAGGTGGCCGCTGAGCGCCGACAGGCGCGCGCTCAGCGGGCCGTGTTCGATGCTGTGGGAAAGACCGGCGATGCGGTGCACCTCGAGCCGGCGATCGTCGTACAGGCGGGTGTCGGTGCGGCCGTGGAAGGCCTGGATGGCGTGACGGGTGTCGCCGCGGCCCCAGCGCCAGGTGGCGTCGACACCGTCGCTGCTGGAGATGGGCAGCGCGCCGTAGACTTCGACCGGCGGGCGCACCCATGGCATGGTATAGCCCACCTTGCGGTAGTCGGCGGCGAGGAAGACCGGCAGCGCGATGCGCCCGATGCGCAGCGCCAGGTCCGGGGTCGCCTGGTACTTGATGTTGGCCCATTCCACGCGCGGGCGGTAGTTGCCGTCCATGTTCTGCTCGCTGACCACCTGCAGCACGCCGGACCAGCGGCCCTGCGACAGGTCGAGCTGGGCGCCGAGGCGGCTGTCGACGTCCGGACTCCAGCGCTCGCTGCGGCCGGCGCCGTTGGCGCGCAGGACCGTCGAGCTGAAATCGGCATCGCGGATGCTGGCGTGCACCGCGCCGAGCGTGCCGAAGCCCGAGAACTTCCAGGCCGGGCCGTGGGGCGCGTCGACCGTGCCCCTGTCGCCGGCGAGCGCATTGCCCGTGACGGCGGCGGCCAGCAGACCATAGGCGAATACGCCGCCACGCAGGGCAGCCGGCAGACGATTGGCGGGGAGGGAAAACGGGTACGTCATGGTCGAATCGATGCTGGACGGCGTGGAAAAGCGGGCCCCACCCGGGGCGTGCGACGTCCAGACTTTACCGAACGCAACAGTGAAAGTCGAGCGATTTGCACCCCGGGGCGAGGCGGTCTGACAATCATTGTTGTTCGATGGCAACGTGACCGAATGGCGGTGGACTCAGGCGGGACCAGCCCAGAGCCGGCCGCCGCCGAGGTCGAGCCAGGTCAGGTAGAGCCGCAGGTCGAACTCGAGCTGGTGGTAGTCGGCCTCCATCCAGCAGCACAGTTTATAGAAGGCCTTGTCGTGCTCCTTCTCCTTCAGGTGGGCGAGTTCGTGCACGGCGATCATGCGCAGGAATGGCAGCGGAGCGTCGCGGAACACGCTGGCGATGCGGATCTCGCGCTTGGCCTTCAGGCGGCTGCCCTGCACCCGCGAGATCGCGGTGTGCAGGCCAAGCGCGTGCTGCACCACGTGGATCTTGCTGTCGAACGCGATCTTGGACACCGGTTCGGCCTGGCGCAGGTAGTCGTCCTTGAGCTCCTGCACGTAGGCGTACAGCGCCTTGTCGGTGCGGATGCCATGGGGCTCGGGGTAGCGCTGCAGGAGCACCTCGCCGAGCTGGCCGGCGTCGATCAGCTGGCCGACCTGGGTACGCAGTTGCTCGGGATAGTGGGTAAGGTAGGGAAGCTTGTGCATGGCGGCCGCAATGTACCACGGCGCCGCAGGTTCGGGTTCGGCAGGAGCACGGCGCCCGCGGGCGCCGTGGTGTGGATGCATCGTTGTGGGGACAGCCGCGGGCGGACAGCCGCGGGCGGACAGTCTCGGGCGGACCGCCTGTCAGTTTTCCTTTTCGCCCTGGCGGTTGCCGGCCTGTCTGGCCGCCGCCGCGGCGCGCTGGGCCGATTGCCGGCTTTCGCCGCCCTTGCGCCCGATATCGGCCATGTGCGCGCGGTTGCGGCTGACCGCCTCGCCGCCTTTCTGTCCGGCGCGGCGCGCTTCTTCGGAATCGAACTCGTGCGCGGTGCCTTTCTGGTGCGCCGCCTGGCCGCCCTTGCTGGCGATCTCGCGCTGCTGGTTCTGGTCCATTGCCGCGAAACCGCGCTTGGCCGGCGCCTGGCCGCCGTTGCCGCCGCTGCCTTTCTGGGCGCTGCCCTTGCCGTTCTCTTTACTTGTCGCCATGTCGCTCTCCTTGTGGTGCCTACGCTGTCGAAGTGGGAAGCCCCGAGCGCGTATGGATGCGCTCGTGCCGTTTAGAGAGGAGGCTGGAGCGTTAGTTCCTTCACGCCGGGACCGGCAGTGCATTCGGCGGCTAGCGCGGGCGCGAGCGGCGTTCGCGCAGGCGGCCGGCCGCCGCGTGCAGGGGGGCGCGCGGCGCGCAGCCGTCGATCCCGGACGGCGGGGCGGCGAGGTCGGACTCGAGCTGGTCGCGGCGCGCGCGCAGCCGCAATCCGAGCGCCAGCTGGTCGGCGCCGGAACGGGCGAGCGCCGGGAACAGCAGGGTCTCTTCGAAAGCGACGTGGCGTTCCACTTCCTCGGCCAGCACCGCGACCGTGACGTCGAAGTAGTCGTCGCCCGGGAACAGGGATTCGAGCTGGTCGATGAGCTCGCGGATGCTGTCGTGTTCCAGCGCCGCGTCTTCGAGCAGGGCGTCGTCGACCACGCTGCCCAGTGCCGGATAGAACAGCTCGTCCTCCAGCAGGGTGTGCATCAGCACCGTGTCGCACAGATCGTCCACCACGCGGGCGCGCTGCGCTTCTTCTTCGCGATCGAGCATCGCGAAGGCGTGGAACAGGGCGCGCATGTGCGCATGGTCGGCGCGCAGCTGGGCCAGGATGCCGCCGGGCGGGTCGGGTTGTGGAAGTTGAACCATGTTCACCTCGCAAGGAAATGGGCGGGTCAAATCCACGTAGACGCGCCGCGAGAGGATAAGTTCATTCCATGTGCAGGGCGCCGCGCCGAACCGGCCCAACCGATCAGGCGTCGGCCACCTTGAGCACCAGCTTGCCGAGGTTCTTGCCCTCGAACAGCATCAAGAGGGCTTCGGGGAAGCGCTCGAAGCCCTCGACCACGTATTCGATGCTCTTGACGCTGCCTTCCTGCATCCAGGTGGCCAGGGTGGCCACGCCCTCCGGGTAGCGCGCCGCGTAATCGAACACCACCATGCCTTCCATGCGCGCGCGGTTCACCAGCAGCGACAGGTAGTTGGCCGGTCCCTTGACCTGGCTGGTGGTGTTGTACTGCGAGATCGCGCCACAGATGACGATGCGCGCCTTCATGTTGATGCGGGTGAGGACCGCGTCCAGGATCTCGCCGCCGACGTTGTCGAAGTACACGTCCACGCCCTGCGGGCAGTGCTGCTTCAGGCCGGCGTGCACGGAAGCTTCCTTGTAGTCGATGCAGGCGTCGAAGCCGAGCTGCTCGACCACGAAGCGGCATTTGTCGGCGCCGCCGGCGATGCCCACCACGCGGCAGCCCATCTTCTTGGCCACCTGGCCGACGGTCATGCCGACCGCGCCGGCCGCCCCCGAGACCACCACCGTCTCGCCGGCCTTGGGCTGGCCGACTTCGCGCAGGCCGAAGAAGGCGGTCATGCCGGGCATGCCGAGGGTATTGAGCCAGGCCGTGGGCGGCGCCAGCGCCGGGTCGATCTTCGTGAACGCGGCGGTCTTGTCGTCGGCCGCGCCGGACCAGTAGCGCTGCACTCCGGTGCCACCCAGCACGTAGTCGCCCACCGCGAAACGCGGCGAGCGCGAGGCCACCACCACGCCGAGCCCGCCGGCGCGCATCACTTCGCCAATCGCCACCGGGCGGATATACGACTTGCCTTCGTTCATCCAGCCGCGCATGGCCGGGTCGAGCGACAGGTACAGCACCTTGACGACGATGCCGCCGTCCGCGGCCTCGGGCACGGCTTCTTCATGGAAGGCCCAGTCCTCCTTGCGCGGCAGGCCGAGCGGACGCGCGGCGAGGCGGAACTGCTGGTTGGGGGGGAATGCATTGGTCATCGCTGTCTCCTGGATGGGAAGATGTTAACAACGTGACTATACCGCCACTTGCCCCGGCCGGCGCGGCGCGTGCGACAATAGCGGGCTTTCCCCAACCAATCCGCATTGCGCGCATACCGATAACCCCGCTTATGGCTCTCAAGGCAACCATCTACAAGGCCGACCTGTCGATCGCCGACATGGACCGCAACTACTACGGCGACCACACCCTGACCATCGCGCGCCATCCGTCCGAGACCGACGAGCGCGTGATGATCCGGGTGCTGGCCTTCGCGCTGCACGCGGACCCGGCGCTCGCCTTCACCAAGGACCTGTTCGACGTCGATGAGCCGGCGCTCTGGCAAAAGGACCTGACCGGCGCCATCCAGACCTGGATCGAGGTCGGCCAGCCGGACGAGAAGCGCCTCCTGAAGGCGGCCGGACGTTCCGACAAGGTGATCGTGTACAGCTACAGCGCCACCAGCGATATCTGGTTCAAGGGCATCGCCAACAAGATCGACCGCGCCCGCAACGTCTCGGTGGTGAACATCCCGAACGAAGCCAGCGTCCAGCTCGAGAAGATGGCCAAGCGCAACATGCAGCTGCAGTGCACGATCCAGGACGGGCAGGTGTGGCTGACCGACGGCGCGGACACGGTGCTGGTCGAGCGCGAAACCCTGCGCGGCGTGCGGTAAAGCTATAATCGCGGTTCAATCATCCTGGATTGCGTACCATGAAACCTGCATTTGCTCCTGCGTTTTCTCCTGCGTTTGCTCCTGCCTTGTTCGCCTTGCTCGCCGGCGGCCTGCTGTCGGCCGCCGCCCATGCCCAAGTGACGGTCTCCGAGCCGTGGATCCGCGCCACCGTACCCGCGCAGAAGGCGACCGGCGCCTTCATGCGCGTGCAGTCGGCGGCGCCCGCGCGCCTGGTCGGGGTGCAGGCCGATGTCGCCGGCCGCGCCGAGCTGCACGAGATGGCCATGGTCGGGTCGACCATGCGCATGCGCCGGGTGGAGTCGATCGAACTGCCGGCCGGTCAACCCGTGAACCTGGCCAGCGGCGGCTACCACGTGATGCTGTTCGACCTGAAGCGCCAGGTGAAGGAAGGCGAGAACGTCGACCTGACCCTGCAGGTGCAGGATGCGGCCGGCAAGCGCCAGGACGTCAAGCTGAGCGTGCCGGTGCGGCCACTGACCTACAGCGCGCACGCCGGGCACTGAACGGCCTAGCGTGGCGCCGCCGCGATGCGGCGCGTCTCTCCGGACCCGATCACCGACCTGCTGACCCGCGGATCGCCGTAATAGCCGACGTCGCCCGAGCCGACAATGGTCGCGCTCAACTCCTGGCGCGCCCATACGGTGACGTCGCCCGATCCCGCCACGCTGACGCTCACGCTGTCCGACCGCACCTTGCCCATGTCGACGGTGCCCGATCCGCCGATCGATACCGACAGCTCGCGCGCGCTGCCGTCGCCGGCCTTGAAGCTGCCGCTGCCGCCCAGGGCCACCGCCACCGATTCGCTGTCCAGCTTGCCCACATCGATCTCGCCCGAGCCGCCCAGGTCGATGCTCAGCTTCGGCGCGCGCAGCACGGCGGCGTCGATCGACCCGGAGCCGCCCAGCGCCACGCGCTCGATCTGGCGGGCAGTCACCACCACCTTCAGGTTCCTGGTGCGCAGGTTCAGCTTGCGCCTGGACGGGCGGATCTTGAGGGTGCCGTTCTCCACCACGGTCTCCACCAGCGGCAGCAGGTTGTCGTCGGCCTCGATGGTGACGCCCTCGGCGTCGCCCAGGCGCAGCTCGAGCTTGCCCGGCATGTCGAACGCCAGGCCGGTGAAGTGCGCGACCTGGCGCGCCTGGCGCTTGACGGTGCCGCTGCCTTGCACCTGTTCGCCGCTCCAGGGCCAGATACCGGCCGTCGAGGGCAGGCTGGCGGTGACGAACAGGCCGGCAAGCAGGGCGGCCGCGAGGGAGGTCTTCTTCATGGGTGTCTCCTGTGTGAAGCGTTTGTCGATGCAGACATCTTAGGAAAGCGCCGAGCCCGGCGCATGCCGAATGCGACGAAGCGCAGGGTCGCGCACCTGGAATGCGCGCTGGCGTGACAGGCCGGCATGCACGCCGGCAGGCCGGGTGGCTATCCCGAACGCCCGGATTGCACTAGAATCGTCCGCTTTTTGCCCCGGCATGCAGCCGGTTGAGGAAGCAATGAACCTGATTTTCTTACTGATGGCCTTCTGTGTCGGCATGGCGATGTCGATCCAGGCCGCCGTCAATACCCAGCTGGCCGCCTCGATCGGCGCCAATTCCGTGGTGGCCGCGTTGGTGTCCTTTGCCTGCGGGACCATCGTCCTGGCCGGCGTGGCAGTCTCGCGCGGCGGGCTGGGACCGACCTTTGCGGCCCTGGCCGGCCAGCCGGCCTGGAAGTTCGCCGGCGGATTCCTGGGCGCGGCCTTCGTGTTCGGCACGGTGTTCCTGGCGCCGCGCATCGGCCTGCTGAGCCTGATCGTGCTGGTGATCGCCGGCCAGCTGCTCACGTCGATGGCGATCGACCACTTTGGCCTGGTCAACATGGCGGTGCGCAAGGTCTCGAACATCCGGGTCGTGGGTGCCTGCGTGGTGGCGCTGGGGGTGGCGATCACGCTGTTCGGCGAGCGCATCGTTGCAAATCTGGCACGCTGAGCGGGCAACCGGAACATTTCTTTCACTTTTGCAATCTTTCGGTGAGGCATGGTCCTATAATGTCCGGCACCATTCAAACTTTTCCTACGTGCCGGCCAGATGGAATACCACCAGTCCTCGCAGATTCCCACCCTGTCGTATATCGAGAACGAAGACCACCCGGTATTCGGGACCCTGGTCGAGCAGATTCTGCACCTGCTGAATTCGCGCCTGGTGTTCTCGGACATCATCATTCACCAGAACAGTCCGCTGATGCTGCGCCAGCCGAAGGGCCTGGTGGCGGTGACCGATTCGCCGATCACCAAGGAAGAGCTGGAAGAATTCTTCGACGTCATCGAGCCGAACTGGGCCGAGCGGATCGCGCTGCGCGCCTTCGACCGTTCGATCGACCTGCACACGGCGCGCATCCGCGCCAACTGCTTCAGCTTCCAGGGCAAGAAGCGCCTGGGTTGCGTGATCCGCCGCTTTCCGAAGGAGCCGCTGGTGCTGTCCGAGCTGGGCCTGTGGCCGGACGAGCAGGAGTTCGCGCGCCTGGCCAGCGGCCTGGTGCTGATCATCGGCGACACCTGCCAGGGCAAGTCGACCACGATCGCCTCGATGATCGACGAGATCAACAGGCAGCGCTCGGGCCACATCATCACCATCGAAGACCCGGTCGAAACCCTGATCCCGCAGCGCAAGTGCATCATCACCCAGCGCGAAGTGGGCGAGGATGCCGACGTCGCCAGCTACTACCTGGGCGCGCTGGATGCGTTGCGCGAGCGCCCGGACGTGATCGTGATCGGCGAGATCCGCGACGCCGAGACCGCGCAGGAAGCCCTGGCCCTGGCCGAATCCGGCCCGCTGGTGCTGGCCACGCTGCACGCGCGCTCCACCGAGCTGGGCCTGCAGAAGATGCTGCGCCTGCTCGGCAATTCGGAAGCCCAGTCGCAGGCCCTGGCGCACGCCCTGCGCGGCGTGCTGTGCCAGGCGCTGTTGCCCTCGGTCGAGGGCAACCGCTACCACCTCGCCACCGAATGCCTGACCCCCAGCAGCACCGTGATGCGGATGCTGGAAGCGGGCGACGTCGGCGCCATCCGCGCCCACATGAACCTCGGGCGCGACCCCGGCTGCCACACCATGAACGCCTCGCTGGAGCAGCTGCTGGCGGCGCACAAGGTGCGGGTCGAGGATGCGCGCAACGCCACCACCGACCGGGTGGGCTTCGCCGACATGGTCTGAGGGGGGAGGGCCGGCGCCGCGGCGCCGGCATGCATATCCGTTTCCTGTTGCGGCCCTGCGCGGACTGCGGCGATACTCTGCGGCATCGTCATTCAGGGAGACCCCATGCGCATCCTCCGCACCGCCATGCTGGCGCTGTTCGCCGCCGGCGCGAGCCTGTCCGCCCACGCCCACGCCCACTCCGCCGCCGCCGCCACCGTTCTCCAGGTCGACGTCGGCACGCCGCTGGCGCGCTTCGCCCTGCTCAAGCCGGGCACCCACCATTACCTGCGCTTCATGCGCACGCCCGCGAGCGGCGCGGATCAGCCGGCGGGTCAAGCTAAAAACCAGCCGATCGACATCTGGACCCGCGAGATCCGCTTCGAAGAGCGCGACGGCAAGCGCCTGATGCGCGTGGTCCAGCGCTGGGACGGCGTGCTGCCGACGCCCTCGACGCGCACCCTCGACTCCTGGTTCGAGGCCGGTACCTTCCGGCCCCTGAGCCACGAGCGCATCAGCGAGCGCGACGGCAAGCGCGTGGTCGAAGGCTTCGTGTTCGCGCCCGACCGGATCACCGGCATGCGCGAACTGGCGGAGAACACCCGGAAGGACCTGGTGGTGGCCTCCGGCGAGCCGACCTACAACTTCGAGACCGACATCGAATTCCTGCAGGCGCTGCCGCTGGCCGAGGGCCTGGATGCGCGCATCAACTTCTACCATCCGGGCGGCCCGGCGCCGCAGCGCTACAGCTTCCGCGTCACCGGCTCGGCCGCCATCGCAGGCCCGGGCGGCCCGGTCGACTGCTGGGTGGTCAAGACCGACTACAACCGTCCGGGCAGCGAATCGACCTTCTGGTTCGCCAAGGGCAGCCAGCTGATGCTGCGCCAGGAAAGCCCGCTGCCGGACGGGCGCGTGATGGTGAAGACCCTGATCGACTGACAGCGCGCGCAGGCGGCGCTCCCCGTGAGCGGCGCCACGTCGAACGCCACCACTACCTTCACCAGCTCAGCGCGCGCGCCGGTAGTGCATGGCGACGGCGCCGTTGGAGAGTGGCGTGGCCGAGACGAGCTCGAGCCGTCGGGTGCCGTGCAGGCCGCTTTCGTACAGGGTCGGGCCGTGGCCGGCAATCCGGGGGTGGATGAGGAACTGGTACTCGTCGATCAGCTCCAGCCGCTCCAGCTCGGCCGCGAGCTTGCCGCTGCCGAGGAGCAGGCCCTTCGGGGTCGCGTCCTTGAGCCTTTGTATGCCCGTACGAAGCTCGCCGGCGATGTGGTGGCTGTGGGTCCAGGGGAAGTCGGTGCGTGTCGAGGAAACCACGTACTTTGGCTTGGCTTCCAGCCTGAGCGCCCACTCGCGCATCGCCGGCGCTGCCTGCACGGCGCCGCAGGCGACCCCTGGCCAGTAGCTCTCCATCATTTCGTAGGTCACACGGCCCCATAGCATTGCCCCGGCCTGGTCCATGAGGCGGGTGAAGAAAGCGTGCGTCTCGTCGTCGGCGATTCCTTCCCGATGGTCGAGGCAGCCGTCCAGGGTCAGGTTGATGCTGAAGATTAAGCGTCCCACAGTGTCCTCCGTTCGCGCGTGGCAGGCATCGTTTTCAATCCAGCGGCACGCTCCGGTACCGGTTCACATCCGGCACCGCCACCGGCGGCGCCGCATTGCCCCAGCTGGCGCGCACGTAGGTCAGCACCGCCGCCACCTGCGCATCGTTCAGCTCGTGGCTGAAGGGCGGCATGCCGTAGGGCCGCGGATTGCCCGCGGTGCCAGGCGGGAAGCCGCCGTTGAGCACCATCCGGATCGCGTTCACTGGCGGGCTCAAGCTGACCGCGCGGTTGCCGGCCAGCGGCGGGTAGGCCGGCGCTTTGCCCTTGCCGTCGGCGCCGTGGCAGTCCACGCAGTAGGCGCCATACAGGCGGCGTCCCTCGGCCAGCAAGGGCTCGCTGGCGCGCTCGCCGCTTTCCCGGACCGGCGCCTCGGTCGCGGGCAGCGACTTCAGGTAGGTCGCCATCGCCCCCAGGTCGGCCCGGGTCAGGTGCTGCAGGCTGCGCGCCACCACCTCGGCCATCGGCCCGGTGGCCGCGCCGCGCGGCGAGACGCCGGTGCCGAGCAGCGCCACGATGTGTTCCCGGTCCCAGTCGCCCACCCCGGCTTCGCCGCCGGCGGTGAGCGAGGGTGCGTACCAGCCGCTGGTCGGCATCAGGCCGCCCGACAGCGCCTCGCCTGTCGCTCCCAGCCGATTCCGGCTGCTGTGGCATGCGCTGCAGTGGCCGAGGCCCTCGACCAGGTAGGCGCCGCGGTTCCATTCGGCGCCGCGCGCCGGCTGCGGCGTGAAGCCGGCCGGCCTGAAGTAGAGCAGGCGCCAGCCCGCCAGCAGCGCCTGCTGGTTGTAGGGGAAGTCGAGTTCGTGCGCCTTGTTCGGCTGGCGCCGGGGAGGCAGGCTGCGCAGGTAGGCGAACAGGGCGTCGGCATCGGTGCGCGCGACCCTGGTGTAGTTCGGGTAGGGGAAGGCCGGATACAGCAGGCGGCCGTCGCGCGATTTGCCGTTGTGCAGGGCGTTCCAGAAGTCGTCGGCGGACCACCGGCCGATGCCGGTGTCGGGGTCCGGCGTCAGGTTGGGGCCGTACAGGCGCCCGAACGGCGTGTCGAGTGCGCGTCCGCCCGCGTATTCGGCGCCGCCGCGCGCGGTGTGGCAGGCGACGCAGTCGCCGGCGCGTGCCAGGTAGGCGCCGCGCGCGATGTTTTCGGGTGTCGCGGCCCAGGCCTGGGGTGAGGTGGAAGGCACGAACTCTTCGCGCGGCCAGGCGACGGCGATGGCAAGCGCGGCAAGCGAGACCAGCGCGACCAGCGCCAGGGCGAGCTTCTTCATGGCTGCTCCGGGGCGCTGCCGCAGGCCAGGGGCAGGGGGCGTGCGATCGAGGCCGCCGGGCGCGGATCGGACGGCACCGGCTGGGCGGCGAGCCAGCTCGCGACGGCGTTCACCTCGTCCAGCGACAGGCGCGCCGTGATCTGCGCCATGCAGTCGGGCGCGTGGGCGCGGCGCGCCTTGTTGCGCCAGGCGCCGAATTGCGCGTTGACGTAGTCGCGCGGCAGGCCGAGCAGGCCGGGAATCGTCGGTTCGACGCCGGTCAGGCGCTGGCCGTGACAGGCGACGCAAGCAGGGATCTTGCGCGCGCCGTCGCCGTTCATCACGATGTGGCGTCCGCGCTCGAGCACCTGGGGCGATACCGTCGGGGCGGCGGCGGCATGGGCGGCGGGCGGCTGGGCCGCGAAATGGCCGGCGATCTCGCGCAGGTAGGCGTCCGGCAGGTGCTCGACCAGGTAGGTCATGAGCGGATACTGGCGCCGGCCTTCACGAAAGTTCAGCAGCTGGTTGTACAGGTAGCCGGCCGGCTTGCCCTGGAGGCGCGGGAAGTAGCTGTCGTTGACCGGATCGCCGCGCGCGTCGACGCGGGCATGGCAGGAGGCGCAGGCGAGCAGGCGCTGGGCCAGCGTGTCCGGCGGGCCCTGGGGGGCGGCGGCAGCCGGCGGCGTCGCGGCGAACAGCATCGCGGCGACCAGCATCGCAGCGAAGGGCATCGCGGCGAACGGCGTGGGGCGCGGAAGCGTGAGTGGTCCGATCATGGATGAACCCGGCAGTAGGAATGCTGGAATGATAACGCGTAGCGCGCCTTGCCGGTTCGCCCGCTTGTTATAATCGCAGCCCTTTGGATCGCCGGGGCGCAGGATGGGAGTCAGTTACACCGAAGGGGTATTCGGGGACCGCAATCCCATCAAGCGCTGGCTGCAGCGGCAGCGCCTGCGCAGCGCGCTCGGTTTCGCGCAGAAAGCCCCCGAAGCGGTCCGCTGCGTGCTCGATTTCGGCGCCGGTAGCGGCGAACTCTGCAAGCACCTGGTGCGCGCCTATCCGAACGCGACCATCATCTGCTACGAGCCCTGCTCGGACCTGCTCGAAGAAGCCCGGACCGAGTTGCGCAGCCTGCCGCGGGTCGAGTTCCACGCCGCCCTCGACACCATCCCGCAAGGACAGGTCGACCTGCTGTTCTGCCTCGAGGTCTTCGAGCATATTCCGCTGTCGATGCGCGCGCAGTCGCTGGCCGAGATCGTGGCGCTGCTGCAGGACGATGGCGAGGCGGTGTTCGGCGTGCCGGTCGAAGTGGGCCTGCCGGCGCTGTACAAGGGGATGTTCCGCATGAGCCGGCGCCATGGCGCCTACGACGCCAGGCTCGGGCACGTCCTGATGGCGACCCTCGGCATGCCGCCCAAGGACCGGCCGCTCGGTCGCCTGCCGCCCGACGTCGAGGTCCATCACGAGCACATGGGTTTCGATCACCGGGTGTTCCGCCGGGACCTGGCGGCGCGCTTCGCCGTGAAAATGGCGAGCGCCAGCCCGTTCCCGGTGCTCGGAACGGCGTTTTGCCCGGAAGCCTACTTTGTCGTGGAAAAGCGCGTGCTCAGGAAGCGCGACGCGGCAACGCGCTAGCCTCGTCGGCCGGCGGGTTGGCGCGCCAGAAGCGGTACAGGCGCAGCGCCACATGGGCGTCGTCGGCCGCATACAGCACCTGCTTTTCGCTCAGTTGCGGCAGAGCCCAGTTGGTGGTGGTGATGCGGCGCGACTTCTGCAGGCGCTGGCCGAAGAAGCGCGCCACGGCGGTCTTGGCGCCGAGGGTGTTGCGCTCGCCGCGCCGGCGCATGGCGGTCGCCAGGTCCAGGACGTTGCACGCGTCGATGCCGAGCTTGGCGCGCAGGCGCTTCAGGTCATCCCCCAGTCCGAACCCGACCTTCAGGATGGCCGCCGATTCGAGCACCGGCTTGAGTACGTCGAGTGCGGTCTGGGCGCTGGCGGCGCTGCCGATCTGGAACAGGTAGGCCAGTTCGTCGGTGGCCAGTTGCACCAGGTGCGGCCCGGTCGAGACTTCGCCCTTCG
Organism: Massilia sp. UMI-21; assembly: GCA_015277795.1. Lineage (NCBI taxonomy): Bacteria > Pseudomonadati > Pseudomonadota > Betaproteobacteria > Burkholderiales > Oxalobacteraceae > Massilia > Massilia sp. UMI-21. The sequence goes on from CP063848.1 coordinate 2,120,215, forward strand.
AGAAGGTCGGCTTGGATTCGGTGTCGAAGCCGATTACGTCGGCCTGCGACAGCGCCGCCAGCGCGGCGGCCGCATCGCGCGGCGTGCGCACGATGCGCACGTCCGCCAGGCGGATGCCGTCGTAGGGCGGCAGCAGTGCTTCCGGGTCGGCGGCGCTCGGTGCCGGCATCAGGAGCGCGAGAACTTGGCCGCGAGGGCGTTCAGCTTGTCCTGGCGCTGGCGGTTTGCCTCTTCGGTAGCGGCGGCTTCGCGCTCGGCCTTCTTGCGGTCGGCCTCCTTCTTGAAGCGCTGCTGCAGCTGTTCCTTGGCGTGCTGGCGGTGGGTGTCGGTCACCTCGGCGCCCGGGGTGCCGTCCAGGTCGTGGCGCAGCTTGGCCTTTTCCATGGCGCGCAGGTAGCGCATCGAGCCGGTGTGGATGCCGAGCGCGGCGCGCATGGTCTTGCGGTCCAGGCCGGGCATGCGTGCCAGCAGTTGCTTGTCGATGCCGATCGCCAGCGGCAGGCAGTCGCGGAAAGCCGGGAATTCCTGCTGGAGCTGCTTGAGCAGGGCGCGTGCCGACGTGGCCGGCGCGGCCGCAGGGGCCGGGCTTGCGGCGCCGCCGGGCGCGGGCGCGGTGGCGGACGTGTCGGCGGACGATTCGGCAGACGATTCGGCGGACGTGTCAGCGGACGATTCGGCGGACAGTGAAGCCGGCGTCTCGGAAGTGGCAGGAGCGTTGTGGTCGACGGTCTCGGCAGCGGTATTGGTATTCATTGACTTCAAGGTAAGAACGGGAATGCGAAGGATAGCACGGCGCCCGGACACCGGTGCCGGCCGTATTGTACTAGTTTCATTTATCTTGAGAATTAGATTGGAAGCGAGCGCAAGTGCGGCAGGCGTGCAGGCATGAAATCGTGTATGATCCGCCTCTTGCCTTGCGCACGGTTTGCGCCGTCGCAGACCGGCCGGGAGATCGGCCAAGGGGGCAGTCATATTCAAGCTGGTGATATCCCATATGGGATATTTCAATTATCACCAATTCTTGCAATGCGGCATAATATCGCCTCCTTTTGTTCTTTCCTGAACATGAGATGCAAGCCCGTTTCACCCGACGGGCTTTTTTTCGTTCCGACATGCACACCGTGACTTTAAACACCGTTCATTCCTTGTTAGTTCGCCGCCATCGCACTAAAAGTGCAGGGCGATCGGGGGAATGTGTGCTTGAAGTCCGCGTATCCGCCCTCAGGTAGGGCCACTTCCGCGCCCACATCCACACCCGGACCCGCACGCGGGTCCCGCTGACATTGACTCGCAGGCGCGTCGTGCGCCTCGACTGGAGAGAGTTTTACTATGAAAAACACCGCCAAGACACTGACACTGACCGCCAAGAAAGCGCCCGCCAAGGCTACGGCACAGCTGGCAGTGCCGAAAACCGCGACCTCCTACTTCCTCGAGACGGAAGCGGCGGCCAAGGTGACGGTGGTGAAGACCCGCTCGCGCCTGGCGTCGGCAAAAGCGGCGCTGGAAGCCGGCCAGGTACCGGCCGGCGCGGATGCCGCCGCCAACGAAGCCGTGCTGGACGCGCCGGCCGCGGCTGAGGCGGTCGTCGAAGCGGCCGCTGCCCCGGTCGAGGCGGTGGCTGCCGCTCCGGCCGAGGCAGCGGCCGAGCCAGCGGTGGAGATCCCGGCCGCGCCGGCCGAGCCGGCGCCCTTCGAAGACTACACCGCGGCCGTGCCGAACGCCGCGGCAACCGTCGTGGTGCGCAAGCGCGGCTCCAAGCTGGCGGCCTTGAAAGCGGCCGTCGAGGCGCCGCAGGCCGATGCGGTGCAGGCCAGCGCGGCAGCCCCGGCGGCGGCCGTGCAGGCCCCTGCCGACGAAGCGCCGGCCGCTGCGCCGAAGGTCGTGCGTACCCGTACCCGCCGCACCGACGCGAATGCGCTGCCGGCGTCCGCGGCCGTCCCGGCCACCGCCGTCGGCAGCGTCAACGCCACCACCGACGCCGCCGCACTGGCCGCGATCGATACCTCGGGCTACCTGCTGCCGCAGGTGAAGGTGCCGGGCCGCCGCGGCCGCAAGCCGAGCGAGTTCGTGCCGGAAAACGACGAAGTCGCGGCACTCAACGCGGTCGAGCGCGCCGAAATGAAGGCCGCCTCCAAGCTGCGCGAGCGCAAGGCCAAGGGCCTGGCCGGCATGCTGGGCGGCGAGAGTGGTTTCTCGGAAGCCGAACTGGAGAAGCGCCGCCAGCAGATCAAGAACCTGATCAACATGGGCAAGGAGCGCGGCTACCTGACCCACGCCCAGATCAACGACCAGCTGCCGGAAAACATCGTCGATCCGGAAGCGATCGAAGGCATCATCGCGACCTTCAACGACATGGGCATCGCCATCTACGAGCGCGCCCCGGAAGCCGAGATGATGCTGCTGTCGGATAACGTGCCGACCGCCACCAGCGACGACGAAGTGGAAGCGGCCGCCGCGACCGCGCTGTCGACCGTCGACTCCGACTTCGGCCGCACCACCGACCCGGTGCGCATGTACATGCGCGAGATGGGCGCGGTGTCGCTGCTGACCCGCGAAGGCGAGATCGAGATCGCCAAGCGCATCGAAGAAGGCCTGAAAGACATGGTGCAGGCGATTTCGGCCTGCCCGACCACGATCTCGGAAATCATCGCGCTGTCGCACAAGATCGCCTCGGACGAGATGAAGATCGACGACGTGGTGGACGGCTTCGTCGACCTGAACGAATCCGGCTCGACGTCGTCGAGCGCATCGGGCGCCTCGAGTGCCGCGAGCGGCTCGGGCGACGACGACGACGAGGAAGAAGAAGTCGAGGAAGAAGAAGAAGACGGCGCCGCCAGCGGCGGCGCGGCCGGCTACTCGGCCGAGCAGCTGGCGCAGCTGCGCAAGAGCGCGCTCGAGAAGTTCGCCCTGATCGAAAAGCAGTTCGACCGCATGGGCCACGCCTTCAAGACGGTCGGCTATGGCTCGGACGAGTACGAAGCGGCGCAGGCCATCATCTCGAACGAGCTGCTGGGCATCCGCTTCACCGCCAAGATCGTGGAAAAGCTGTGCGACACCCTGCGCGGCCAGATGGACGAGGTGCGCTCGATCGAGCGCGCCGTGCTGGACATCTGCGTGAACCGCTGCGGCATGCCGCGCGCCCACTTCATCAAGGTCTTCCCGGGCAACGAGACCGACCTGGCCTGGGGCGACCGCGAAGTCGACTGCGCCTACCCGTACAGCGCGGTGCTGAGCCGGAATCTGCCGGCAATCAAGGAACTGCAGCAGCGCATGATCGACCTGCAGGCGCGCGTGGCGCTGCCGCTGGCCGACCTGCGCCGCATCAACAAGCAGATGGCGGCCGGCGAGAAGCGCGCACGCCAGGCCAAGCGCGAAATGACCGTGGCCAACCTGCGCCTGGTGATCTCGATCGCGAAGAAGTACATCAACCGCGGCCTGCAATTCCTCGACCTGATCCAGGAAGGCAACATCGGCCTGCTCAAGGCCGTGGACAAGTTCGAGTACCGCCGCGGTTATAAATTCTCGACCTATGCGACCTGGTGGATCCGCCAGGCGATCACGCGCTCGATCGCGGACATGGCCCGCACCATCCGCGTGCCGGTGCACATGATCGAGACGATCAACAAGATGAACCGCATCTCTCGCCAGATCATGCAGGAAACCGGCAGCGAGCCGGACCTGCCGACCCTGGCCGCCAAGATGGAAATGCCGGAGAACAAGGTTCGCGAGATCATGAAGATCGCGAAGGAGCCGATTTCGATGGAAACCCCGATGGGCGAGGACGGCGATTCGCAGCTGGGCGACTTCATCGAGGACAACGCCACCCTGGCGCCGCTGGACGCCGCCCTGCATGCGTCGATGCGCAACGTGATCAAGGAAGTGCTGGACTCGCTGACCCCGCGCGAAGCCAAGGTGCTGCGCATGCGCTACGGCGTCGAGATGTCGAACGACCACACGCTGGAAGAAGTCGGCAAGCAGTTCGACGTCACCCGCGAGCGTATCCGCCAGATCGAAGCCAAGGCGATGAGCAAGCTGCGCCAGCCCTCGCGTTCGGACAAGCTGAAGACCTTCCTGCATAACCAGTAATTTTTACCAGTTGGTAAAAATGCCGTCCTGTCATTGATAGGGCGGCATTTTTTTTGGCGATTGCTGCTCTAGAACAACGCTTCCTTGTCAGTCTGTACAGCATGGCCACGCATCGGGTTGACGTCGGCGCGCGCGCCGGGTGAAGATGCAATACGGCAATAATCCTCCCACCCTCATTCCCCGCCATGCTTCCTCCATTTTTCCAGCGCTGCTCGATCAAGACCAAACTCATGCTCAGCATGGCAGCCTGCATGCTGCTGTTCATCGCGATTTCAAGCGTGCTCAACATAACGCTGGCCGCGCGCAGCCTGCGCGAGACCGCGGTCAAGGAAAACCTTCCGGCCATGGTCGGCGAGATCCGCAACGACATCCTGCGCCAGATCGGCGGCCCGATGGCGGCGTCGCTCGACGTGGCCAACAACACCTACCTGCACGCATGGGAAGGCGAGGGCTTGCCGGACAGCGGCCTGGACGCGTGGCGCGCCTACGCCGCCCGCGTGAAGGCCGTGCACAAGGTCGACACCGTATTCTGGGCCTCGCCGGCGCAGATGAAGTTCATGGACCAGGGCGGCCTGAGCTACATGCTGGAAAAGGGCAATCCGCGCGACGCCTGGCTCGATGCCTTCCTGGCCGGCGGTCGCCGGGTCGAGCTCAACCTGGACCCCGATCCCAAGACCGGGGTCATGAAAATGTACGTGAACACCCGGGTCGAACTGGGCGACGGGCAGCTGGCCGCCGCCGGTCTCGGCATGGCGGTCCAGGGCCTGGCGGACGCGGTGCGCGCCCACCGCATCGGCAAGACCGGCCACGTATTCCTGGCGCGTCCGAACGGCAGCATCATCCTGCACCGCGACCCCGCGCTTGCCGACGGCGAGCACCGCCTGCAGGACCTGGCCGGCTACTCGCCCGCACTGCTCAAGCAACTGTTCGGCAAGACGGCGTTCGCGCATGCCGTGCGGGATTCCGAACGGGGCGAGCTCATCGTCGCCAGCTCGTATATCCCGGAGCTCGACGTGTACGCGGTGGCCGAAGTCCCGGAAAGCGAGATCCTGGGCGACCTGGTGCGCAACTCGGCGATGGTGGCGCTGGCGGCCGGCGCGATCGGCGGCGGCCTCGGATTGTTCCTGATCTTCCTGGTCAGCCGCGCGATCGCGGCGCCGGTGGCGCGCGCCGCCGCCATGCTGGGCGAAATCGCCGACGGCCACGGCGACCTGACGGCGCGCATGCCGGTCGAGTCGGGCGACGAGATCGGCCGGTTGGCCGGCGCCTTCAATCGCTTCGTGTCCTCGCTCAACCGCACCATGTCCGAGGTGCGCGACAGCACCGACGCCATCGCCGGCGCGTCGAGCGAGATCGCCGCCGGCAACCAGCACCTGTCGAGCCGCACCGAAGCCCAGGCATCGAGCCTCGAGGAGACCGCGGCCGCCATGGAAGAACTGACGTCGACCGTGCGCCAGAACGCCGACAATGCGCGCCAGGCCAACCAGCTGGTGCTGACGGCCAGTAGCCAGGCCGAGCAGGGTGGCCGGGTCGTCGATGCGGTGGTGGCGACGATGGGCACGATCTCGGAAGGCTCGCGCAAGATCGCCGACATCATCTCGGTCATCGACGGCATCGCCTTCCAGACCAATATCCTGGCGCTGAATGCGGCCGTGGAGGCGGCGCGCGCGGGCGAGCAGGGCCGGGGCTTCGCGGTGGTGGCGAGCGAGGTGCGCAACCTGGCGCAGCGCTCCGCCAACGCGGCCAGGGAGATCAAGGAACTGATCAAGCACTCGGTCGAACGGGTGGAAGAGGGCGCGCGCCTGGTCGACGACGCCGGCGCCACGATGGGCGGCATCGTGCAGGCGGTCCAGCGCGTGGCCGACCTGATGGGCGAGATCGACTCGGCCAGCCGCGAACAGAGCCAGGGTATCGGCCAGGTCAACCAGTCGATCGCCGCCATGGATGACGTGACCCAGCAGAATGCCGCCCTGGTCGAGGAGGCCGCCGCCGCCGCCGGCGCGCTGGAAGACCAGGCTGCGAAGCTGGCCCAGGTCGTCGGCGCATTCCGCCTCGACACCGCAGGCGCCGCAGCGCGTCCCGGGCGCAAGCAGGCGGCCATCGCTCACTGACGGCGCTTGATGCCGGCAAATGCATGCCGGCAAGTGCATGCCGGCTCATGTGCGGCGGCTCATGTGCGCTGGCTCATGTGCGCTGGTTATGCCGCCCAAGCCTAATTTCATTGGTTGTCAAAATTGCTCCAGCGTACTCTCTTTCGCGGATGGCACACCATCGGTGCGTGGAGAGGCACCGGGGACCGCCACCAGCGCTCCCCTGGTGCGCTCACCTCAACCTGCAAAAAAGACAACATGAAAAAACTTTTGCTTGCAGCGGCAGCCATGGTGCTCGTCGCTTCCTATTCCCACGTCCATGCCCAGGGCGAGGTACAGCAAATCGCGCCCAAGCGCGAGCTGCGCGGCGTGTGGATCAGCACCCACATCAGCCTGGACTGGCCGAGCCGCTTCGACACGCCGGCGCTGCAACAGTCCAAGCTCAGGGCGATCCTCGACCACAACAAGGCGACCGGCATGAATGCGGCCTTCCTGCAGGTGCGCAGCCAGGCCGACGCCATGTATCCCAGCGACCTCGAACCCTGGTCCTACTACCTGACCAACCAGCAGGGCAGCGCCCCGGCGCCGAGCTGGGATCCGCTCCAGTTCGCCATCGAGGAAACGCGCAAGCGCGGCATGGAGTTCCACGCCTGGATCAACCCCTACCGCGCCGTGGCCACCGCCGCCAACCAGGGCAACACCGCCATGTACGCGGCCAACCACGTGTCGCGCGCGCATCCGGAGTGGATGTTGACGGTCGGTACCGTAAAAATCCTGAACCCGGGCCTGCCGGCAGTGCGGGACCACGTGGTGAACGTCATCATGGACATCGTCAACCGCTACGACGTGGACGGCATCCACTTCGACGATTATTTCTACCCGAGCGGCACCACCGGCGACGACGATGCCTACCACGCCGACCCGCGCGGCTTCCCCGACACTGCGGCAGGGCGCGCCGACTGGCGGCGCGACAACATCGACCTCCTGATCGCACGCGTCAACGACAGCATCCGCGCCGCCAAACCCTGGGTGAAGTTCGGGGTCTCGCCGTCCGGCATCTACCGCAGCAGCACCGACCCGGCGATCGGCTCGCCGACCTCCGCCGGCGCCTCGCAGCACTACAGCGTCATGTTCGCCGACACCCGCAAGTGGATCCGGGAAGGCTGGGTCGACTACCTGGCGCCGCAGGTCTACTGGTACATCGGCCAGGCCGGCTCGGACTACAAGCTGCTGGTGCCGTGGTGGAACGACAACGCCTATGAGCGCCACATGTACATCGGCCTGGCCGACTACAAGATGAACACCTCCGGCTGGACCGACCCGAACCAGGTCGACAGGCAGATCGCGCTGAATCGTTCGCAGGCGCACGTCTCGGGCCAGATCCACTTCCGCCACGCCTTCCTGCAGGCCGACACCCTCGGCTACCGCACCGCGCTGAAGAACAGCACCTATGTGCGCCCGGCGCTGCTGCCGCTGATGGCCTGGAAAGGCTCGGCTGCGCCGGGCGCGCCGGCGCAGCTGAGCGCCGCCGCCGGCGACGACAACGCGGTGCAACTGGCCTGGGCGCCCGCGGCGGACAGCGCCGACGAATTCGAGAAGACCGGCAAGTACGCCATCTATCGCTCCACCGAGCGCGCGATGGACCTGGAGAATCCGGCCAACCTGCTGGGCGTGACCGACACCGCCACCGGCGCCTTCCTCGACGCCGGCGTCGGTCCGGGCCAGTACTACTACTACACGGTCACCGCGCTGAACCGCCTGAGCGTGGAGAGCGCCCGGGCCGACACGGTCAGCAACGACTTCGAGGCGCCGACCGTGCGTACCCGCGACGTCTCGGTGACGCTGGCGAACGGCACCGCCTCGATCGCCCCGGGCGACCTGGATGGCGGCAGCAGCGACAACTGGGGCGTGGAATCGCTGAGCGCCTCGCGCACCAGCTTCTCGTGCGCGGACATCGGCGCGCAGAAAGTGGTGCTGAGCGCGATCGACAAGGGCGGCAACAGCGCCAGCGCGGAAGGCAGCGTGCAGGTGCTGGGCCACGTGCCGCAGCCCGCGATCGGCGTCACGCCGGCCGCGGGCGAGCCGACCGGCCTGCCGGCCGACACCATCGCGCTGGGCTACGGCCCGCAGAGCGTGACGCTGAGCGCGAGCGATGCCGCGGGCGCCTCGACCTTCACCTGGAGCCCGGCAGGCGGCCTGTCGGCCGGCACCGGCGCGGTGACCAGCTTCAGCCCGACCGCGGCCGGCAGCTTCCTGTTCACGGCGCAGGCGGCCAGTCCGGAAAGCTGCTTCGCGCAGGCCAGCGTGACGGTGAAGGTGATCGACGCGCGCTGCGGGGCGGGCAAGGTGGCGGTGTGTAACAAGACCGGCAGCGCGAGCCATCCGGGCGCGCAGGTGTGCGTGGCGCCGCAGGCGGTGCCGGCCTTCCTGAGGAAGGGAAGTGTGCTGGGGGCGTGCGCAGGCTGATGTCGGCGCTAGGGTGGGCGGGTCTTCCCGCCCACCCTACGAAGCACAAACGGCTCAGCCCGTATTGCGCAGGCCCGCCGCCACGCCGTTGATGGACAGGTGGATGCCGCGGTGCACCCGCGGGTCCGCGTTGTCTCCCAGCTTGCGCCGGCGGTGGATCAGCTCCACCTGCAGGTGGTTCAGCGGATCGAGGTAGGCGAAGCGGTTCTGGATCGAGCGCGCCAGCAGCGGATTGCCGGCCAGCCGCTCGGCCACCCCGGTCACCGCTTCCAGGCAGCGCAGGGTCTCGCCATGCTCGGCCGTGATGCGCCGGAAGATGCGCTCGCGCAGTTCCACGTCCGCCACCAGCTCCGCGTAGCGCGAGGCGATCGCCAGGTCGGTCTTGGCCAGCACCATGTCCATGTTCGACAGCAGTGCCGCGAAGAACGGCCAGGCCTCGTGCATCTCGCGCAGCAGCGCGAGGCGCTCCTCACGCACGCCCGGGTCGCCATCGGCCAGCCAGCCGCTGACGGCGCTGCCGAAACCGTACCAGCCCGGCAGCAGCAGGCGGCACTGGCCCCAGGAGAAGCCCCAGGGAATCGCACGCAGGTCTTCGATGCGGCGCGTCGACTTGCGCGAGGCCGGGCGTGAACCGAGGTTCAGTTCCGCGATCTCGGCGATCGGCGTGGCGCTGAAGAAGTAGTCGGTGAAGCCGGGGGTTTCGTACACCAGGTTGCGGTAGGCGCGGTAGGCGCGCTCGGACAACTCGGCCATGACGGCTTCGTAACGCGCCAGCCTGGCGCTGCTGACCGCATCCGCCGGGCGCGGGCTGAGGCTGGCCTCGAGCGTGGCCGCCACCAGCAGCTCCAGGTTGCGCCGTCCGATCTCGGGGTTGGAGAACTTCGAGGCGATGATCTCGCCCTGTTCGGTCAGGCGGATCTGGCCGTTGACGGTGCCGGGCGGCTGGGCGCGGATCGCATCGTAGCTGGGGCCGCCACCGCGGCCCACCGTGCCGCCGCGGCCATGGAACAGGCGCAGCTTGACGCCCTTGGCGGCGAATACGTCGACCAGCTTCAGCTCGGCCTGGTACAGCTCCCAGTTCGAGGTCAGGAAGCCGCCGTCCTTGTTCGAGTCCGAGTAGCCGAGCATGACTTCCTGCAGCCGGCCCTGCTTCTCAATGATGCTCGACACCAGCGGAATCGACATCCATTCGTCCATGATGGCGCTGGCGCGCTGCAGGTCGGGAATGGTTTCGAACAGCGGGATCACCATCACGTCGCTGCTGCCCGAACTCACGCGCATCAGCCCGGTCTCCTTCTGCAGCAGCAGCACTTCGAGCAGGTCGGACACGGTCTCGGTGTGCGAGATGATGTAGTTGCGGATCGCGCGGCTGCCGTAGCGCAGGCGGATCTCGCGCGCGGCGCGTAGGATCGCCAGCTCGGAATTGGTTTCGTCCGAATAGCCCTCGTAGGGCGAATACAGCGGGCGCGGCTGGGCCAGCTCGGCCAGCAGCAGGGCGATCTTGCGCTCTTCGCTCAGGGCGGCGTAGTCCGGTTCGCTGCCGGCGCGCGCGAACAGCTCGGCCAGCACGCGTTCGTGCACGTCCGAGCTCTGGCGCATGTCGAGCGAGGCCAGGTGGAAGCCGAAGATGCGCGCGGCGCGCATCAGGCTGGCCAGGCGCGGCGCCACCAGCGTCGCGCCGTGATTGGCGCGCAGCGACGCGGCGATGACCTCCAGGTCGGCCGCGAACAGGGCGGCGTCGAGATAAGGCGCGGCGTGGCCGACTTCCTTGCGCAGGATGTGGTCGACGCCCAGCTCGCGCGTGGTGGCGGCCAGCCGCGCATAGATGCCGATCAGGGCGCGACGATAGGGTTCGTCGCTGCGGTGCGGCGAGTTGTCGGTCGAGTCGTCGGCCAGCGCCTGCATCTCGGGCGTCACCTCCGCCATCAGCGTCGAGGTGGACAGTTCCGCCCCGAGCGCGTGCACTTCGTCCAGGTAGAAGTCGAGGATCGTGGTCGACTGGCGCACCAGCGCGTGGCGCATGGTGTCGGCATTGACGTTCGGGTTGCCGTCGCGGTCGCCGCCGATCCAGCTGCCCATCTGCAGGTACTGGGCGTCGCCCGCTTGCGGTGGCCGGCCGCCGGCCTCGCCCTGGTAGCGTTCGGCGATTTCCTCTTCGATGTCGGCGTACAGCCCCGGCACCTCGCGCAGGAAGGTAATGCGGTAGTAGGACAGCGCGTTGTCGATCTCGTCGGCGACGGTCAGCTTCGAATAACGCAGCATGCGCGTTTGCCACAGGGTGGCGATGCGGGCCTGCAGCAGTTGCGTGTTGCGCCTGAATTCCTTCGGCGTCAGGCCGAGGTCGCGCTCGGCCAGCAGGCGCGCGATGTCGTGCTCGGCGTCCAGGATGCTCTTGCGCTGCACCTCGGTCGGGTGGGCGGTGAGCACCGGCGAGATCAGGGCTTCCTTGAAGAAGTCCTCGACCACGTCCTGCGGCACCCCGGCGTCGCGCAGCTTGCACAGCGCATGGGCCACGCTGCCCTGGCGCGGCGCGGCGCCGCGCATCAGGTGGGCGCGGCGGCGGCGGATGTGGTGCTGGTCCTCGGCGATGTTGGCCAGGTGCGAGAAATACGAGAAGGCGCGCACCACCGAGATGGTCTGGTCGCGCGTGAGCCGGTGCAGCAGGGTGGTGAGTTCCTGGCCGGCGCCATGGTCGGCGTCGCGGCGGAAGCGCACCGCGGTCTGGCGAATGGTCTCGACGACCTCGAACACGGCTTCGCCTTCCTGTTCGCGCAGCACGTCGCCGAGCAGGCGGCCGAGCAGGCGGATGTCTTCCTTCAATGGCGCGTCCTTGTCGAGGGCGGGCTGTAAAGCGGGCTGTACGGCTGAGTTGTCTAGTGCAGCAGGATTATCCATATCGACCACAAGTAAATTGTTTGTGCATGGCGGTGGGCCATCGTCTGCAAGAGGGCCCATGCTAAAATTTGTGATCTTAGGCAAGGGCCGAAAACGTCATCGTCCTGGTAGGCCCGACGACAGTGAAAGAAACCGTGTTGAAAGCAAATGAATCGGCGCAGGAAGCGCCCGCGAAGCTGACGCCTCAAAAGCTTATTATCGCATCCCGCGAGAGCCGCCTGGCCATGTGGCAGGCGGAGCATGTGCGCGATCGTCTCGCTGCATTATATCCGCAGTGCAGCGTCGAAATTCTTGGAATGACAACACGGGGCGACCAGATCCTCGACCGTGCCTTATCAAAAGTAGGCGGCAAGGGCCTGTTCGTCAAGGAACTGGAAGTGGCGATGGCCGAAGGCCGCGCCGACCTGGCCGTGCATTCGCTCAAGGATGTGCCGATGGACTTGCCGGAAGGCTTCGAGCTGGCCGCCGTGCTCGAGCGCGAAGACCCGCGCGACGCCTTCGTGTCGAACGACTACGCCAGCCTGGCCGAGTTGCCGCCGGGCGCGGTCGTCGGCACCAGCAGCCTGCGTCGCCAGGCCCTGATCGCGGTGCGCTATCCGCAGCTGGTGGTGAAACCGCTGCGCGGCAACCTCGATACCCGCCTGGGCAAGCTGGACCGCGGCGAGTACGCCGCCATCATCCTGGCGGCGGCCGGCCTCAAGCGCCTCGGCCTGCCGGGGCGCATCCGTGCGCTGCTCGAACCCGAGGACAGCCTGCCGGCGGCCGGACAGGGCGCGATGGCGATCGAGATCGGCAGCGCGCCACGCAGCGACGGCGTCGACCTGCGCGCCCTGCTGGCGCCGCTGAACCACGACGCCACCGCGCGCGCCGTGGCGGCCGAGCGCAAGGTCTCGAAGATCTTCGGCGGCAGCTGCCAGATCCCGCTGGCGGCCTTCGCCACCGTGAGCGGCTCGGCCATGCGCCTGCGCGCCATGGTCGCGACCCCGGACGGCCGGCGTACCGCGCAGGCCGAAGTGGCGGGTTCGTGGGAGCATCCGGAGTTCCTCGGCGAACAGGTGGCGATCCTGCTGGAAGACCAGGACGCCCACGCGATCCTGGAGGCGTGCAAGCAGGAGGCCGCGCTGGACACCGCCGCCGACGCTGCGCCCGCGCCGGACAGCACGCCTGGCCAGGATGCCTGAGCGGGCCGTCGTCATCACCCGGCCGCGCGCCCAGGCCCAGGCCCTGGCGCAGGCGGTCGGCGCACTCGGGCGCCGCGCCGTGGTGCTGCCCCTGCTCGAGATCGCGCCGCTCGCCGATCCGGCGGCGCTGCGGGCCGCGCTGGCCGTGCTGCCGGCCTATGCGCTGGTCGCCTTCGTGTCGCCGAACGCGGTCGATGCCGCGTTCCAGCACCTCGGCCACCTGGACGGCTGGCCGGCCGGCGTGCCGATCGGCGTGGTCGGGGAGGGCAGCCGGGCGGCGCTGGCGCGCCATGGCGTCCACCCCGGAAACGCCCTCATCCATTGTCCGCCAGACCCGGGCGCAAGCGATTCCGAACACCTGCTGGCCAGCCTCGACCTGGCCGCCTATGCCGGGCGCCGCGTGCTGATCGTCCGCGGCGAAAGCGGGCGCGAGCTGATGGCCGACACCTTGCGCGCCGCCGGCGCCCTGGTCGAGACCGTCGCAGCCTACCGCCGCAGCGTGCCGGCCCTGAGCGATGCGCTGGCGGCCGAACTGTCCGCCTTGCTGGCGCAGCCAAACGACTGGATAATCACGAGCTCGGAAGCGCTGCGCGGCCTGGCCGCCCTGGCGGGGCAGCTCGACCCGGAGACCGGACTGGCGCGCCTGCACCGGCAGCACCTGATCGTCCCCCACGCCCGCATCGCCGAGACGGCGCGCGCGCTGGGCTGCACCCAGGTGACGCTGACGGGATCCGGGGACGCGCGCTTGCTGGCAGCCCTGTCTCCGGCATGACTGCGCCTGCCTGACTTCTGCTGTATGACTTGCTGGATTACAATCCTAGAATGAACGAACAAGCAAACAATCCGGAACCGACCCCGTCGGCCAGCGTCGCCGTCCAGACGACGCCGCCGCGCGCCCCGACCGGCCAGGGCCTGCAGCAGGCCTTGCTGCGTCCGCTGCCGCTGGCGGTGACTGTCCTTGCCGTGCTGCTGGCGGTGCAGACCGTCACGACGCACAGCCGCATCAACACGCTGCGCCGCGACATGGCGCAAAGCCTGGCCAAGGGCAATGCCGTCAACGCCGAGACCGCGGCGCTGGCGCGCGACGTGGCGGACACCGCCAAGGAGCTGCAGATCAAGGTCGGCGTCCTGGAAAGCCGCCAGTCGGAAGCCCAGACCCAGCAGCTGGCGCTGGAGCAGCTCTACCAGGACCTGTCGAAGAACCGCGACGAATGGGCGCTGACCGAGATCGAGCAGGTGCTGAGCACCGCCAGCCAGCAGCTGCAGCTGGCCGGCAACGTGCCGGGCGCCCTGATCGCCCTGCAGAACGCCGATCGCTCGCTGGGCCGCTCGGACAAGCCGCAATTCCTGAACATCCGCCGCGCGATCGGCGCCGACATCGAGCGCCTGAAGGCGATGCCGGCGGTCGACCTGGCCGGCGTCGCGCTGCGCCTGGACAACGTCATTGCCCAGGTCGACACGCTGCCGATGCTGTCCGACGAAAAACCGCTGCTGCCGGCGGCGCCGGTACGCAGCACGCGCAAGAACGCCACGGCGCCGGCCCAGCCTTCCGAACCGTTGAGCCTGGGCCAGCGCATGACCCAGACCTGGCGCAACTGGATCCAGGAGATGTGGGACGACGTGCGCCAGCTGGTGCGCGTGCGCAGCGTCGATACGCCCGAAGCCCTGATGCTCTCGCCCACCGAGTCCTTCTTCGTGCGCGAAAACCTCAAGCTGCGCCTGCTGAACGCGCGCCTGGCCCTGCTGTCGCGCAACGAGACCGCCTTCCGCGACGATCTCGAGAGCGCGCAGGCGATCCTGCTCAAGTATTTCGATACCCGTGCCCGCGCCACCCAGGCGGCCCAGGCGGCGCTGCGCCAGGTGCAGTCGAACGACCTGACGATCGAGATGCCGACGCTGTCCGAGAGCCTGAACGCGGTGCGCAACTACAAGGCGAAGCAATAAGATGCGGCTCCTTCTCTGGTTAGTCGCCCTGATGGCCACGGCCATCGGCATCGCCGTGACGGCGCGCTTCAATCCGGGCAACGTGGTGCTGTTCTACCCGCCGCACCGGCTCGACATGTCGCTCAACCTGTTCGTGGTGCTGCTGGTGCTGCTGTTCCTGGTCGTGTACGGCCTGGTGCGGGCACTCAAGTCCACCCTCAAGATGCCCCAGCGCGTGGCCGCCTACCGCCAGCGCAAGCGCGAGCGCGAAGGCAACAAGGGCTTGCGCGACGCGCTCAAGGCCTTGTTCGAAGGACGCTTCGGCCACGCCGAGAAGGCCGCCATGCGCGCCGCCGAGCTGCCCGAGAACGCCGGCCTCGCGGCCCTGATCGGCGCCCGCGCCGCGCACCGCATGCGCGAGCCGGGCAGGCGCGATGCCTGGCTGGCCGGGATCGCCCACGACAATGCGCTCAAGACCGCGCGCCTGATGACGGTGACCGAGCTGCTGGTCGACGACCACCAGCCCGAAGCCGCGCTCGAGGCCGTCGCCGAACTGAATGCCAGCGGCCAGCGCCACATCCATGCGCTGCAATGGTCGATGAAGGCCCACCAGCAGGCCCGCAACTGGCCGGAAGTGCTGCGCCTGGTGCGCATCCTCGACAAGCGCAAGGCCCTGCATCCGGCACTCTCGAGCCGCCTGCGCGAACTGTCCTACGAAGCGCTGCTGGGCGAGCAGGGCCACGATGCCGAATCGATCCGCCGCGTCTGGGCCGGCGTGCCGCCGGCCGACCGCCAGATTCCCTACATCGCGGCACGCGCCGCCGGCGCCTTCAATGCGCGCGGCCTGCACGACGAGGCGCGCGCCATCGCCGAGGAAGCGCTCAAGGCGAACTGGGACGAGCGCGTGATGCGGGCCTACCGCGAGGCCGCCGGCCCCGCCGGTTCGCCGACGCTGCTGGCCCAGATCGAGCATTGCGAAGCCTGGCTGAAGGAGCGCCCGCTGGACGCCGAGCTGGCCCTGACCCTGGGTTCGCTCTGCCTCAAGCAGAAATTGTGGGGCAAGGCCCAGCGCTACCTGGAGCAGGCGCTGTCGGAGGCGACCGAGGCCGCGATGGTGCGCGAGGCGCACCTCAAGCTGGCCCAGATGCACGAAGCGCTGGGGCAGGAGCAGGAAGCCGCGAATCACTACCGGCAGTGCGCGCTTGCAAGCGTTCTCTGACTCACGCCTGTCGTTGGCAGGCGAGGGCGGATCCACTGCCTGACGCGCCATCCGCTTGCCGGTTTCGCTATAATGACGCACTTTATTGAAACTTCAGCAACCAAGGAATTCCATGAGCCTGAATAACGTCCCAGCCGGCAAAGACGTGCCGAACGACTTCAACGTCATCATCGAGATCCCGATGAACGCCGACCCGGTCAAGTACGAGGTCGACAAGGACAGCGGCGCGATCTTCGTCGACCGTTTCATGGGTACCGCCATGCACTATCCGTGCAACTACGGCTACGTGCCGCAGACCATCGCCGATGACGGCGATCCGTGCGACGTGCTCGTGATCACCCCGTTCCCGCTGCCGCCGGGCGTGGTGGTGCGCTGCCGCGCGCTGGGCGTGCTGAAGATGACCGACGACGGCGGCGGCGATGCCAAGGTCATCGCGGTGCCGGTCGAGAAGGTGCTGCCGATGTACAAGAAGATCCAGAAGCTGGACGACCTGGAAGAACTGCGCCTGCAGCAGATCCAGCACTTCTTCGAGCACTACAAGGACCTGGAGCCGGGCAAGTGGGTCAAGATCGAAGGCTGGGCCGATGCCGAAGCCGCCAAGGCCGAGATCACGGGCGGCGTCGAAGCGTTCAAGCGCAAGGCCCAGGGCTAAGATTTCGCTGTCTGCGAAAAAGCCGGCGTTCCTCAGGGGGAACGCCGGCTTTTTTGTTGCCTGCGGGTCTGCTTACCAGCCGATGTCGCGCAGCAGCGGGAAGGTCAGGTCGCGCGGCGGCTTGACCACGTGCTGCAGGTCGGCGTTGATGGACGGCTCCATCAGCTGGTTCGGCTTGGCTTCGGTGGTGTAGTGCGACACCGACGAACCGGGCGCATTGATGCTGGGGGTGTACATCAGGATCCGCCGTTGCCGGTCGGTGCCGGCCAGCCGGGTGCGGTCGAGGGTGAAGCTGGCGATGACGCCCGACCTGGTCCGCGAACGTTGCAGCAGCGCGGCCTTGATGGCCACCCCGTCGGACAGGGTGATGCGCAGGGACGGGATGCTGATGCTCGGGTCCGAACCGCTCAGGCCGACGACGTCACCGGGCACATTGTCCACCACCAGCATGCCGATGGCGCCGGCTTCCTGCACGTTGCGCGCCTTGGTGACGAAATCGCAGGTCCCGCGGTCCACCAGGGCGATGTTGTTGCGCACCGCGAGTGTGTTGGCGGCGTCGAGCGGCGTGCAGGCGAGCCCGGTCCCGTTTGGCTGGTCGACCACCGGCATCAGCTGGCCGCTCACGGGGCTGGCGCTCACCGGCGGGCCGAAGGATGCGTCGCCCACGTAATAGTCGCCTGCGGCGGCGCCGGCGTTGGCCCCCCCGATGTTGAGGTTGGTGCGCGGCGCCAGCACGCCCGGCACCGCGGCAGTCACGTTGGGCCCGTTCCAGGACAGGCCCCGCCAGGTGATCGCGGAGATTCGGCGCTGCTCGTCGGTCATGCTTACCCATGGCATATTGGTACGGTTGTTCACCAGGAAGTAATCCCATACCGAGGGAATGCCGAAGAACTGCTCGCCCGTTTCGTCGTCGGTAAAGGTCTGGAAGCCGAGTCCGTGCGCCATTTCGTGCAGCAGCACCGTGACCAGGTCGATCTGCCCGTCGGGGCGCCTGTCCAGGCCCAGGTAGAAGGGCGAGCCGGGCAGGCAATCGTCGAACAGGCCAAGGCGCGAATTGAAGCGCGCGATGATGTGCGGATCTTCCGGCGTGGTCAGGTCTTCGCCGGCCAGCTTGCTTGCCAGTGCCGACGGGTACCAGGTGTTGGCCCGCGGAGCGTTCGGGAAATCGGTCCAGATCTCGTAGGCGCCGGCGGCGCCCAGGACCGCGCCGTTGGCGGTGCAGGACAGGGGCACGAATGCCGCGCCGACACGGATGGTCACGTTGCTGTCGAGCGTGGCGCCCCAGATCGAGGCGGCGCGCTGGAACGCGATCAGGCGTTGCGCACCCAGCGTGGTGCCGGTGTTGCCGCCGACCGGGTCGGCCGGGGTCGGGTCGTTGAAGCCTTCGCCGGGCGCGTTCTGGTTGACGATGACGACGGTGGCGGCGGCTTGCGCGGCGCCGGCGCCGGCGAGCGCGGCAGCCAGCGCACAGGTCAGGGTGGCCGCGACCTGGCGCAGCAGTACGGTGAGCTTAGCGGCCGTCATGGTGGTGCTCCTCTGGCTTGGTGGCGGCAGCCGGGGCGCTGCCGGCCGCGCCTGCGACCGCGCCTTCGGCCGCATGGGCTCCATGGACACACTGCTCGGCGAGCTTGCCGTCCGCGTCGCGCGTCACGACCGAATACGTCATCTGGCTCTCGCCGAGCCGGACCGAACGGCGGCCGCCGGGGCCCGTGAGCATCTTGGGCGCAGGGGCGCCGGCGGCTGCCGCCGACGCGTTGGTGCGCGGGTGGAGGGCGCGGGCCTCAAGCGGGGTCGGGGCACGCAGTTCGCCGGTATCGGCATCGCGCACCACCACCATGCCCTGCTGGCCATGGGCTGGCTGGGCTGGCTGGGCTGGCTGGGCCTGCTGGGCGGCGGCGGGGAAGGCCAGTACCGCGAGCGACAGGACGGATATCAAGTTGGGTCTGAACATGGGAATCTCCGGAAACGGTAAGGTGCGCGCCTATCGGGACGACAGCGGACGCGGGCCCTTGCGCGCGCGCCGGGCATGGACACCGACCGCACCGAGACCGGCCAGCAGCATCAGGTAGGTCGAGGCTTCGGGCACGGCCGTCACCACCTTCACGCTGTCGAGCCCGATGTAGTCGAGCGTGGCGGCGTCGCCGAGGTAGCGGAAAGCGAAGCGCCCTTCACCTTGGACATCCAGGCTCGTCGTCCATTGCGCCCACTGGGCGGGAAACTCGCCCTCGCCGCCGATGGTCAGCAGCAGGGTGTCGAATCCATCGGCACTGGTGCCGCTGCCATAGCCGAAACGCACTTCGAGCTGGTCGAAGAAGCCGGGGTCGCCGGCGCGGTTGGTGAAGAAGGAGAGCGTGGTGAGGCCATTGAGCGCGAGGGTCGGGGTGATCAGCCAGTTGTCCACCATGCCCATGCCGCTGGCGGCGCCGAGGTAGTTGGCCGCGGCATAGGAATCGGGCGCGCCGGCCTGGGCGCCGAAGACGCCGGGATTGCCCTGGAACCATCCGGTACCGGGTGGAATGCTGCGGTTGACCTGCGCCCAGCCGGACAGGCCCGACACGCTGCCGAAGCCTTCATCGAGCACGACGACGCCGGCTGCATGGCTGTTGACTGGCGCCCACGTGGCCACCGCGACCAGGGCCGCGCCGGCAAGTGAGAAAAGTCGTTTCATGATTCCCCTTTCATACAGAGCCAGATGGATGGTGGTCCGCTCGCGCTGGCTGACGACGAGGCCATATTGTCTTTATGGTATGAGCAAGAAGATAAGGAATATTGATGTTCAGCTAAGACACGGGCGCAGCCGCTCGGCCTGCCTCAAGCGCGGAGAGGGAACCACATCAGGCATAAGAGAAGGCGCTGTCTCCGTGATCTGTTGATGAGGCCGATCGCGATGCGCAAGAACTGTTCCGCGGCAATTGCCGGTGCGCCGTCGAGCACCCGGTGCCAGCCCAGGTAATGCGGCAGGTAGCGCGATGCCACGCCGCGAAAGCGGGCCAGCCAGTCGCGCAGGCGCTGATGCAAGGCCTTGACGTCCTGGACGTGGAGGGCGCCGGCGTGGCGGCGCACCCACACGCCCGCGCGCAGCCTGACCGCCCGATGGGCGATGCCATGTTTGCGCGAAAACGCCCGGAATGCAGCGTTGGCGTCGCTGGCCACATGAAGCCGGGTGTTTTCACGGCCGCTTCCTGTCGACGGAGACAGGTGTTCGACCATGGAGGAACTCAGCAGTTCAGGCCTCATCCATCGCGAACGCGAACTGCGCCAAGGAAAACGGCCTCCGCGATGGGAGGCCGTCGATACTGCGGGGCAGGCTTGCCCGCGAAGCGGGGGGAGACGCTACTTCTGTCGCGCCAGGAAGCTTCTCAAGCGCAGCTTGCCGACAATGCCGATCGGGAAGAAATAGATCGACAGGATGAACAGCACGCCCAGCCACAGCATCCAGCGGTCCGGATGCAGGGCCGCGGCCAGCAGCGGCACCCCTTCCAGCGCCGTTGATGCGACGCCCATCAGCTCTTTCAGGTAGTTCTGCGCGATGATGAACAAGGTCGCGCCCACGACCGCGCCGTACATCGTGCCCATGCCGCCGATGACCACGATCAGGAGGATGTCGGTCATCACCTCGAAGCCGAGCGAGGTCTTGGGGCCGACATAGCGCAGCCACAGCGCCATCAGGGCGCCGGCCAGGGCCGCCACCAGGGCCGCCAGGCAGTTGGCCCAGATGCGGTAGACCATGGTGCGATAGCCCAGCGCCTCGGCGCGGAACTCGTTCTCGCGGATCGCCTGCAGCACCCGGCCGAAGGGCGAGTTCACCAGGCGCAACAGGAACAGGAACAGTACCAGGGACCCGAAGAACACCAGGTAGTAGGTGAGCAGCCTGCCGTCGATGCTGCGCCCGAACACCTCGTTTTCCATCAGGGTGAAGCCGGGCGTGAGCACTTCCGGCACGCTGAAGGTGATGCCGTCCTCGCCGCCGGTGAAGTCGGACAGCTGCGAGGCCAGCACCGCGAAGGAAGAGGCGACCGCGAGCGTGATCATGGCGTAGAAGATGGCGCGCACGCGCAGGGCGAACAGGCCGACCACCAGGGCCAGCAGCAGCGCGACCAGCAGGGCGATGCCGAGGCCGCCCAGCGCCGCGCTCCAGCTCGCCTCGTCGACGCGCGCCAGGCCGAGGCCGATGCCATAGGCGCCGATCCCGTAGAACATGGTGTGCGCGAAGGAGACGATGCCCGTATAGCCCAGCAGCAAGTCGTAGGAAGCGACCAGCACGATGTAGACGCAGATCGTGGCGGCGGTGTTGAGCGGGCGCGCGCCCGAGAACAGGAAGGGCGCCAGGGCCAGGCCCAGCAGGATCGTCAGGAGCACGGCCGACAGCAGGCGGCTGCGCGGCATGTCGGCGGAGAGAAGTCGGTGCAGCATCTGGTTCACCCCCTCGTCTTCGCGTACAGGCCGGCCGGGCGCCACAGCAGGATCGCGATCATCAGGATGATGTTCGAGACCAGTGCGACCTTCGGCGCCAGGAAGCCGGCATAGTTCGCCACCAGCGCCATCAGGAGCGCGCCGATGAAGCAGCCGCCCACCGAACCGAGGCCGCCGATGATGATGACGATGAAGATCATGACCATGATCTCGCCGCCCATCGCGGCGTTCAGGGTTTCCTTGTACAGGCCCCACAGCACGCCGCCCATGCCGGCCAGCGCGGAGCCGGCCGCGAACACGGTCACGAACAGGCGCTTGATGCGGTAGCCGAGCGCTTCGACCATTTCGCCGTTCTCGACCCCGGCGCGGATGAGCAGCCCGATCTTGGTGCGGTTCAGGGTCAGGAACATGCCCACGAAGACGACCAGGCCGACGACCACCGCGACCAGGCGGTATTTCTCGATCGCGGCGTCGCCCAGGAAGATGGCGCCGCGCAGCGCGGTCGGCAGCGGCAGGGCGATGGTCTCGGCGCCCCAGATCACGTGGATCAGCTGCTCGGCCACGATCATGCCGCCCATGGTGATCAGGATCTGCTTCAGGTGCTGGCCGTAGACCGGCATGATGATCACGCGCTCGAAGGCCCAGCCCAGCAGGCCGGTGACGAGCATCGCGACCGTGATGGCGAGCGCCAGTACGCCCAGGTTGACCGCCAGCGAATCCATCTCCAGCCAGCCCTGCATCGGCAGCAGCACCAGGGTGGCCGAGAAGGCGCCGACCGACACGAAGGCGCCGTGGCCGAAGTTCAGCACGCTCATCAGGCCGAACACGAGGGTCAGGCCGCTGGCCATGATGAAGATCATCATGCCCATCGCCAGGCCGGCGACGGTCAAGGTGAGCCAGGTGGGAAAGCTGCCGATCAGCGGCAGCATGGCCAGCATCAGCGCCGGCACCAGCAGCAGCGGCGCGATGTCGCGCGGCGCCTTCGGCAAGGGCGCGTCAGCCTGGAGCGGCGTGTCCTGCTTGGCAAGGGGGAGGGTTGCACTCATACACGTGTTCCTATTGGTGTGCTGATTGGTGAGCTCATTGGTGGGAGTCGAGCGAAAGCCCGAGCAAACGCTGCTGCAGTTCTTCGTCGCCGGCCAGCGCCGGCATCGATCCGGCGTGCACCACCCGTCCGTCGTCCATCACGCCCACCGTATCGCCGAGCGTGCGCACGAAATTGAAGTTCTGCTCGACCAGCAGGATGCTGGTGCTGGTGTCCTTCAGTTCGCGGAAGGCGGCCATCAGGCTGGCGACGATGGCCGGGGCCAGGCCCTTGGTCGGTTCGTCCACCAGCAGCAGCTTCCTCGGCTCGACGATCGCGCGGGCGATCGCCACCATCTGCTTCTGCCCGCCGGACAGGTTGCCGGCCGGGTAGTTCCAGAATTTCTTCAGGGCCGGGAAGAAGCCGCAGATCCAGTCGACACGGGCGTCGTCGAGCGGACCGTCGCGGGCCGCGAGATACAGGTTCTCGCGCACGGTCAGTTCCGAGAACACGGCCATGCTTTCCGGGACGTAGGCAATGCCCAGGCGCGCGATGTCGGGCGTGGCCATCTTCGTGATGTCGCGGCCGTCGAAGGTGATCGAGCCGGCGCTGGCCTTCCACAGGCCCATGATGGTGCGCAGGGTGGTGGTCTTGCCGGCGCCGTTGCGGCCCAGCAGGACCGACAGGCCGCCGCGCGGCACCGCCAGGTCCACGCCCTGCAAAATGTGGTACTGGCCGATGTGGGTGTGGACTCCCTCGAGCGTGAGCAGTGGCTCGGCAGGCGCGTCAGGCCTCTGCGGTTTCTGGTGTTCCAAGATAGGCTTCCTGTACGATCTTCGATTGCATGACTTCCGCGGGCTTGCCGTCCGCGACCAGGGTGCCGTTGTGCAGCACGACGATGCGGTCGGCCAGCGCGCGCACCACGTCCATCTTGTGCTCGACCAGCAGCACGGTCTTGTTGCGCTCGGACTTCACCGAATGGATCAGGTCGAGCACCACTGGCACCTCGTCCACGCTCATGCCGGCGGTCGGTTCGTCGAACATCATGATGTCCGGCTCCAGCGCCAGCAGGATGGCGACTTCCAGCTTGCGCTGGTCGCCGTGCGACAGCGTGCGCACCCAGGCGTCGCGGCGCCCGGCAAGGGCCACGCGTTCCAGGTAGTGCTCGGCGCGCGCGATCAGTTTGCGGTGGCTCGACCAGACCGAGAAGAAGTTCAGGCCCAGGCCGGCGCGGCTCTGCACCGCCAGCCGCACGTTCTCCGCCACCGTCAGGTTGGGGAACAGGTTGGTCAGCTGGAAGGCGCGGCCGATCCCGAGGCGGGTACGCTGCGCGGCCCCGGCGCGGGTGATGTCCTGTCCGTTCACGAACACGCTGCCCGAGCTGGCCGGCAACTGGCCCGACACCAGGTTGAAGTAGGTGGTCTTGCCGGCCCCGTTGGGGCCGACGATGACGGTCAGGGTGCCGGGGTAGAAGTCCGCCGTCACCGCGTTCACCGCGACGTGGCCGCCGAAGCGGATCGTCAGGTCGCGGGTGGACAGGGACGGCCGGACTGCGGGCTGGCTTGCTGGCGCACCCATGTCAGCGCTTGTTCCGCACCGGCAGCGGCAGTTCGGATGCCGGGATCTCGCGCACCAGTTCCAGCAGGTCCCACTCGTGCTTCTGGTCCTTCTTGATGCGGAAGTGGTACATCGGCTGGAGCGCCTGGTGATCTTCCTTGCGGAAGCTCATCGTTCCTTTCGGGGTCTCGAAGCGCATGCCCTCCATCGCCACCACCAGTTCGTCGCCGTTCTTCGCATTCGGCGCCTTCGACAGCGCCGCGTGGACCGCGCCGGCCGCCGCCATGCCGCCGGCGGTGAACATATCGGGCGGCATCTTGAAGCGCTTGGTGTGCTCGGCCACCAGCCAGTCGTTCATCTTGTTGCGCGGGAAGCCGTAGTAGTAATAGATCGTGCCTTCGGTGCCGGCGAAATTCTTCCAGGTCTTCATCACCGGCAGGATGTTGCCGCCCGGGGCCAGCGCGATGCCGAAGCGTTCCGGCTTCATGTCGGCGATCTTGTTCATCGGGTTGGGGCCGGCCCAGACGATCTGGAGCACGCGCGGCTGCGGCTTGTCCTTGAGCTTGTCGAACAGGCGCTGGGCCGGCGCGGTGAAATCGGTGGCGGTGGCCGGCGCGTATTCCTCATGCACGACCACGGCCTTGCTGCCGGTGGTCTTGAGCGCTTCCTTGCCCGCTTCGATGGCGTCGCGCCCGAACGCGTAGTCCTGCGCCAGGAAGCCGACGCTGCCGCTCTTGAAGGTGCTGGCCGCGGCCAAGGCGTCCTGCATTGAACTGCGCGCGGTACGGAAGATGTACTTGTTCCACTTTTCCTGGGTGATCGCGTCGGCCACGGCCGGTTCCACGATCAGCACTTTCTTGTATTCCTTGGCCACCGGCAGCATGGCGATCGCCGAGCCGGACGAGGTAGTGCCGACCGCGATGTCGACCTTGTCGTCGCCGTAGGCTTCGGCCAGCAGGGTACGGCCCAGGTCCGGCTTGGACTGGTCGTCCTTGACGATGACCTTGATCTTCCGGCCGTTGATCTGCATGGTGCCATTGGTCAGGTATTCGAGGCCCATCATGAACCCGGTCTCGGTCTCCTTGGCGTAGGCTTCGAGCGGGCCGGTCTTGCCGGCGATGAGGGCGATCTTCAGGTCCTTGCCCTGCGCGTACACGGTGGGGGCGGCGCCGGCCGCGAATGCCGCGATCACGGCGATGGACAGGGGTTTGATCAGGTGGTGCATGCTAGTCTCCTTGAATGTCTCTTTACGGTAGCTTGGCCAGGAAAGCGCGGATCGCGCCGAGCGCTTCCGGTTCGGTGAGCATGGGCGCGTGGCCGACGTTCGGCACTTCCGCGTACTGCAATTCGGGTGCCGCCTTGCGCATCCAGTCGGCCTGTTCCTGCTCGAGCAGGTCGGACAGCGCGCCGCGCACCAGCAGGGTAGGGCGGCGCCGCGCCAGCCGGCGGAAGGCCATGCGCGCCGCCAGCGAGGTCGGACGCAGTTTACCCGTCTGGATCGCGGTCGCGATATGCGGATCGTAACGCAGTGCCAGCTGTCCGTCATCCTTCTGTTCGAAGGCGCGGCGCGCCCACTTGGCCCATTCCTCGCCCGAATTGGCCGGGAAGGCGCAGGCATTGATGTCGCGCAGGTAGTCGGCGGCCTCGTTCCAGGAACCGACCGCGTTGCAGCGGCCCGCATAGCCGGCGATGCGCCGCAGGCCGCGCACCGACATCACCGGGCCGATGTCGTTGATGATGGCGGCGGCGATCAGGTCGAGCCGGCGCGCCGCCAGGGTCATGGTGATCAGGCCGCCCATCGAGGTGCCGACGAAGACCGCGCGCGGCAGCCCCAGGTCGTCCATCAGCTTCACGATGTCGGCGGCGTAGACGTTCGGGTTGTAGTTGTCGGGATTCGGATCGTGGGCCGACTGGCCGCGCCCGCGCACATCGACCGCGATCACGCGCCGGCCCATGGCGGCGAGGATCGGGGCGAGCTCGTCGAAGTCGGCCGAATTGCGTGTCAGGCCGTGGATGCAGATCACCGGCAGCGGCGCCGCGGCGCCGGCCGCGCCAGCCGCGGGGCTGGCGGCCGGATAGTCGCGTGCGTACAGCGCCAGCCCGTCGCTGCTGGTGTAGCTGATTGGAGTAAATGTGGACACGCTGGCTGATATCCTGTAAGTCGTTCCGGCCGGCCGCAGCCGGTGCCGTGATGGATGCGTGGGCGGCACCCCTCCCTGCCGGCGCCGGGAGGGCGCCAGCCAGGAGGATGCTGCCGGAGAGTGCCGAAGGCCCGGCTGCGATGCGGCCGAGCCGTGAAGCCCGCTTAGAAGCGGTACTCGAGCGTTGCCGAGACCTGGCGCGGGTTGCCGTAGAACGCGGTCAGGGTGCCTTCGTTGCCCAGGGTCGGGAACAGGTAGCCGCCGGTCTTGTAGTGCTTGTCGCTCAGGTTCTTGCCGTGCAGGCCGACGCGCACCTTGCCGTCGGTACGGGTCCAGACGATGCTCGCGTCATACAGCTTGTACGACTCCTGGTCCAGCATCGACGGGGTCTCGAACTGGGCGGTGGCGCCCTTGTACGAGGCGCTGCCGATCAGCGACAGCTTGCCGCCGTGGCCCATCACCGGCATCGCGATGTCGTAGTTGAAGCGCAGGTTGGCCGAGTTCCTCGGGGTGTTCTGGAACACGCGCTGGCTGGCCACGTTCACGCCGGCCGCGAAGTATTCCTTGTACTCGGCGTCGATGTAGCTGTACATGCCCGCGACCATGAAGTCCCGGGTGAGGTTGGCGACGGCTTCCAGCTCGGCGCCCTTGATCTTGGCCTTGCCCGCGTTGGTGGTGACGCCGGCGAAGCTGTCGTCCTTGCCGTCGCCGTTGGTGTCGATCGCCACCGAACCCGGGATCTGCACGTCCTGGTAGTCGCTGTAGAACACCGCCGCATTGGTGGTGATGCGGCCGCCGTTGAAGGACGATTTCAGGCCCAGTTCGTAGGTCTCGATGGTTTCCGGGGCATAACCGGCGCGCGCCACCGCCAGCGGAATGCGGGTGCCGACCACGTTCAGGCGCGGATCGAAGCCGCCGCCCTTGAAGCCTTCGGAATACGAGGCGTACACGTTGTGGTCCTGGCTCAGCTTGTAGTTGAGGGCCACGCGCGGCGTGAATTTCTTGTCCTTGCGCTGCAGCTGGCCGCCGCGCAGGTCGGTGTCGGTGCGGAACAGGATCGCGCCGGGATTGTTCAGGCCCGGGGTGCCGCCCGCGCCGAAGTAGATCTGGCGCAGCACTTCGGCTTCGCGCTCGTCGACCGTATAGCGGCCGCCCAGCGAGACGCTGAAGGCGTCGGTGACGTTGTAGCTGCCGTCGGCATAGATTGCCCAGGCCTTGGTGTCGACGTCGCCCATGGTGTAGGTCGAGGTCGGGACCGCGCCGCCCAGGATGGTGTCGAACTTGTTGAAGGCGTTGGCGTCGATGTAGTAGACGCCAGCCACGCCCTGCAGGCGTTCGCCGGTGTAGGTGAGGTTGAATTCCTGGCTGAACTGCTTGTTGGTGTACAGCGCCGGCACATGGAAGTCGGTGGCCGCGAGCGAGTCGAAGTCGATCGGTGCATACGACTTGTCGCGGCGCGAGGCGGTGATCGACTTGAAGCTCCAGGTGTCGTCGAGGGTGTATTCGACGGTCGCCGAGACGCCGTGCGCGCGCACTTCCTGGTCTTCGCCCAGGGCCTGGGTCAGGTTGGCGCGGGTGTCGAACACGTTGCCCAGGATCGGGGCGCCGCTGGTGCGGCCGACGATCAGGCGGTGGCCGTTCCTGGGGCTGGAATCGTCCTGGGTGATGTCGCCGGCGATGCGGATGAACAGGTCGCGGGTCGGGGTGAACTCGGCCGACAGGCGCGCCGCGGTGACATCCTTGTCGTAGTTCTCGCCGCCGGTGGTGAGGTTCTTGCCGAAGCCGTCGCGCTTGAAACGGGCGAAGGTGCCGCCGATGCGCGCGCTTTCCGAAACGGGGGTGCTGGCGGTGGCGACGAGTTCCTTCTGGCCAT
This sequence comes from Massilia sp. UMI-21, assembly GCA_015277795.1. Lineage (NCBI taxonomy): Bacteria > Pseudomonadati > Pseudomonadota > Betaproteobacteria > Burkholderiales > Oxalobacteraceae > Massilia > Massilia sp. UMI-21. The sequence continues at coordinate 2,147,735 of CP063848.1, forward strand.
ACTCGCCGATGGTGGCGCGCAGGCGCGCCTCGGGGCGCGGGCCCAGCTTGCGGGTGACGTACTTGACGGCGCCGCCGATGGTGTTGCGGCCGTACAGCGTGCCCTGCGGGCCGCGCAGCACTTCGATGCGTTCGACGTCGTAGATGTCGGCCACGGCGCCTTGCGGGCGGGCCAGGTAGATGTCGTCGATGTAGATGCCGACGCCCGATTCGAAGCCGGCCAGCGGGTCGGCCTGGCCGACGCCGCGGATGAAGGCGGTCAGGGTCGAGTTGGTGGCGCGCGAGGACTTCAGGGTGGTGTTCGGCAGGGCCGTCGCGAGGGCGGTGATGTCCGGCGTCGCGACTTTCGAGAGCTGGTCGGCGCTGAAGGCGGTGACGGAAACCGGCACGTCCTGCAGGCTTTCTTCGCGGCGGCGGGCGGTCACGACCACCTTGTTCACGCCTTCTTCGGCATTGGCCATGACCGGAGCGGTGGTGGCTTCCTGCGCGGACGCTACATTGCCGCTGGATAAGACGAGCAGGGCCACGGCGGACTGGATGGCGGGGTTCAGCAGCTTCAGTTTGTTCTTGGTAAGACGCATCGATGTCTCCTAATTTTTGATAGCGGCATGCGTTCAGGTTTTCGCATGGTCAGCAGTGTGCCTCGGTTGGGTTTGGTTAGATAGTCAACAATCGCCCACCCCGTTGTGCAAAAATGCACAGCTCGCTGCACCGCGGCTGTGCGCGACTTCATGCGGCAGCGAGGGGGCAGCGACGGGGCACGGGCGCGGCGACGCACCGTTTGTGCGCTGCCGCATCGAAAAAGCTCCAAATGATTGCAGGGGGAATGTGCACTAGTGCACAATATGTCATCTTGATATCGAACAACGCCTTGGACGATCGCCGATGAATACGCTGCCTGAGTGGACCGACCTGCGTTTCTTCCTGGAGCTGGCGCGCGCCGGTACGCTGTCGGGCGCGTCGCGCCGGCTGGAAGTGGAGCACACCACCGTGGCGCGCCGCATCGATCGGCTCGAGGCGCAGCTCGGTTCGACCCTGTTCGACCGTTCGCGCGAAGGCTATGAACTGACCGAGGTCGGCCAGGCGCTGCTGCCGCACGCCGAGGCCATGGAGGGAGCGGCGCTGGCCGCGGCCGAGCAGATCGGCGGGGCCGAGGTGGCCGCGCACGGCGTGGTGCGCCTCGGCGTGCCGGAAGTGTTCGGCGTGCGGGTGGTGGCGCCCTTGCTGGCCAAACTGCTGGAGCAGCACCCGGACCTGTCGATCGACCTGCTCAACCTGCCGCGCTTCGCCAACCTGGCCAACCGCGAAGCGGATCTCGGGGTCATGCTCGATCCGCCCACCACCGGCCGCTACATGGTCACGCGCCTGGCCTCGTTCCACTTCTACCTGTACGCATCGCCCACCTACCTGGCCAGGCATCCGCCGATCCTGACCCAGGCCGACCTGGCGCGCCACGATTTCGTCGACTACGTGCAGGACCGGCTGGCCAGCCGCGAGCTGTCCTACCTGAACGAGCTCGGTTTCACGCCGCGGCGCCGCATCTGCTGCTCGGGCATGACCGCCCAGCTCGAGGCCGCCTCGCTCGGCATGGGGCTGATGATGGCGCCGCCGTATGCGGTGCCGGACGACGGTCGCCTGGTGCGGGTGCTGGCGGGCTTCCAGGCCGAGCGTTCGTTCTGGCTGGCCGCGCCGACCGACCTGTATCGCCTGCGCCGGGTGAAGGTGGTGTGGAACCTGCTGCGCGAATGCGCGGAAGGGCATCCGGACCTGTTCGTGGAAGAGAGCACGGGCCCGGCGACGCGATTGCCGGTAGCCTGAGGCTGGCGCATGCCGGCTGCTTCGCCTCGCGCCGTGCCCGACGGGGCGCTTGCCGTCCGGGGGGAGGTGCGCGGCCCTCAGCGCGGCCCGCGGCCCGCATCCCGGAACGGATTGCGCTCGTTCAGCTCGTCCAGGTAGTCGTCGATCCCGCCTTTCTCGCGCTCCAGGAAGCGCTCGATGGCATCGGCGAACGACGGGTGCGCCAGCCAGTGCGCCGACCAGGTACGGGTCGGCAGGAAGCCGCGCGCCATCTTGTGCTCGCCCTGGGCGCCGCCCTCGAAGACCTGGATCTTCTGTTCGATGCAGAACTCGAGCGGCTGGTAGTAGGCGGCCTCGAAGTGCAGGCAGGGCACGTGTTCGAGTTCGCCCCAGTAGCGCCCGAACAGGGTGGTCTGGTCGTGGATCACCAGCGAGGCCGCGATGTCGCGGCCGGCGCGCGAGGCGATGACCAGCAGGATGTTATCGGGCATCGTCTCGCCGATGCGCCGGAAGAAGTCCAGGTTCAGGTAGGGCGTCGAGTAATGCGCCTGGTAGGTGTGGCGGTAGCAGCGGTTGAACAGCACCCAGTCGGCCTCGCACGCGTCGCGCCCCCGCACACGGCGCAGGGTGACGCCCGCTTCGCGCACCTTGCGCCGCTCGGCGCGGATGTTCTTGCGCTTCTTCTGCTCGAGCGTGGCCAGGAAGTCTTCGAACGTGTCGTATCCCCCGTTCAGCCAGTGGAACTGCACCCCGCTGCGCAGCATGAAACCGGCGTCGGCCAGATGGCGCGCCTGCGCCTCGGGCGGGAACAGCACATGGGTCGACGAAACATCTGCCGCGCCCTGGGTGGCCACCAGCACCTCGACCAGGGCCGCGCGCGCGGCATCGTCGACCGCCAGCAGGCGCGGCCCGGCCACCGGCGTGAACGGAATCGCGCACAGCAGCTTGGGATAATAGTCGAGCCCGTGCCGTTGGTAGGCGTCGGCCCAGGCCCAGTCGAACACGTACTCGCCGTAGGAGTGGCCCTTGACGTACAGCGGCAGGGCGGCGGCCAGCTCCTCGCCGTCGTAGAGCACGATGTACTGGGGCTGCCAGCCGGTGTCGGGCGCCGCGCTGCCGGATGCGTGCAGCGCGTGCAGGAAAGCATACGACAGGAAGGGGTTGGGTTCGTCCTGTGCCGCCACCAGCGCATCCCAGCGCTCCTGGCCGACTTCAGGCAGAGAAGAAACGATATGCGTGCGATAATTCAAAATGACTTCCGTAGCAAATGAATAATGGCGACCTTGCGCTTGCCAGCACGCGAAAGACTCACCAATGAACCAGCGATTCTTCAACCTCTATACGCACCACTTCGCCCGTGTCGCAGTAGCCAGCCCGCGCTGCCGCATCGCCGACCCGGCCTTCAACGTCGAGCAGACCTTGACGCTTGCGCGCCAGGCCGCGGACCAGGGCGCCGTGCTGGTGGCCTTCCCCGAGCTGGGCCTGTCGGCCTATACCTGCGACGACCTGTTCCACCAGCGCGCGCTGCTCGACGCCTGCCTCGACGGCCTGGCGAAGATCATCGCGGCGTCCGCGACGCTGCCGGTCGCGCTGGTCGTGGGCATGCCGCTCAAGGTCGACCACCAGCTCTTCAATTGCGCCGTGGTCGTGGCCAAGGGCCGCGTGCTGGGCGTGGTGCCCAAGAGTTTCCTGCCTAATTATGGCGAGTTTTATGAATCCCGGCAGTTCAGTGCGGCCGATTGCGCGGCCGTCGACCAGATCGACCTGTTCGGCGCGCTCGTGCCTTTTGGTGCGAACCTGCTGTTCGAGATCGAGAACCTGCCGCTGTTCCGCTTCCACGTCGAGATCTGCGAAGACGTCTGGGTGCCGGTCCCGCCGTCCTCGTTCGCCGCCATGGCGGGCGCCACGGTGCTGGTCAACCTGTCGGCCTCGAACGTGGTGGTGGGCAAGAGCGGCTACCGCCACCAACTGGTGGCCCAGCAGTCGGCGCGCTGCCTGGCGGCCTATCTGTACACCTCGGCCGGGCGCGGCGAGTCGAGCAACGACATGGCCTGGGATGGCCAGTCGCTCATCTACGAGAAGGGCGAGCTGCTGGCCGAGTCGGAGCGCTTCAGCGACGACTCGCACGTGATTTATGCCGATGTCGACCTCGACCGCCTGTCGAACGAGCGCATGCACGCGACCACCTTCGCGCAGTCGGTGCGCCGCCATGCGCAAGAGGTGGCCAGCTTCCGGCGGGTCAGGTTCGCGCTCGAACTGCCTGTGGCGCGCGACCTGCCGCTGGCCCGGATCGTGGAACGCTTCCCCTATGTGCCGGCCGACGCCGCACGGCGCGACGAGCGCTGCCTGGAGGTCTACAACATCCAGGTGCAGGCCCTGGTCCAGCGCCTGTCGAGCGCCAACATCAAGAAGGTGGTGATCGGGGTCTCGGGCGGCCTCGATTCGACCCATGCGCTGCTGGTCTGCGCCCGGGCCATGGACCGGCTCAAGCTGCCGCGCACCAACATCCTCGCCTACACCATGCCGGGCTTCGCCACCAGCGAGCGCACGCTGCAGCAGGCCAATGCGCTGATGCGCGTGGTGGGCTGCAGCGCCGGGCTGATCGACATCCGCCCGAGCTGCATCCAGATGCTCAAGGACATCGGCCACCCCTACGTGGAGGGCAAGGCGGAATACGACATCACCTTCGAAAACGTGCAGGCGGGCGAGCGCACCAGCCATCTGTTCCGCCTGGCGAACTTCCACAACGCCATCGTGATCGGCACCGGCGACCTGTCCGAGCTGGCGCTGGGCTGGTGCACCTACGGCGTGGGCGACCACATGTCGCACTACAACGTCAACGCCAGCGTGCCGAAGACCCTGATCTCCTACCTGGTGCGCTGGGTGGCCGAGACCGGCGCGGTGGTCGACGCGGTGGACACGACCTGTGCGGAAGTGCTGCTCAATATCCTGAATACCGAGATCAGCCCCGAGCTGGTGCCGGGCGGTGACCAGGATGGCAAGCCGGCCCAGAAAACCGAAGACAGCATCGGCCCCTACGAGCTGCAGGACTTCAACCTGTACTACCTGCTCCGCTACGGCTTCAAGCCGAGCAAGGTGGCCTTCCTTTCCTGGAGCGCCTGGCACGATCGCGAGCAGGGCAGGTGGCCGAGTGCGGCCCCGGTCCGCAACCAGTACGAACTGGCGGCGATCAAGAAGAACCTGGGCATCTTCCTGTGGCGCTTCTTCAAGACCAGCCAGTTCAAGCGCACCTGCGTGCCGAACGGGCCGAAGGTCGGCAACGGCGGCTCGCTGTCGCCGCGCGGCGACTGGCGCGCACCGTCGGATTCCGAAGCCACCGTGTGGATGGACGACCTCAAGAATATTCCCGACTAATCACGTTTTTTGGAGAGACAAGGACATGAAACAGATTACCTGCGTGATCAAACCGTTCAAGCTGGATGAAGTGCGCGAGGCGCTGGCCGACGTCAACGTCACCGGCCTGACCGTGACCGAAGTGAAGGGCTTCGGCCGCCAGAAGGGTCACACCGAGCTGTACCGCGGCGCCGAGTACGTGGTCGACTTCCTGCCCAAGGTGAAGATCGAAGTGGTGGTGGACGACAGCATGGCCGAGCCGGTGGTCGACGCCATCATCAAGGCAGCGCGCACCGGCAAGATCGGCGACGGCAAGATTTTTGTCCAGAACGTGGAGCAGGTGATCCGCATCCGTACCGGCGAGACGGGCGCGGACGCTGTCTGATGCAATCCAGGTCGCACGGAGCCGCTGCTCCGTCCTGGCGCCTTGTAGGCCTGGTCTGGCTTTAGCAGGGGCAAGTCCGGCAATCGGACTGCGGTAACGATGAGCTATGATGCATAAAAATTATCTTAATGGTATTTTTATCGGTATATCGCTCCTCAAATAACAACCGCGTCAGAGAGAAAACATGAGCGACCTGGAAAAAATTCACACCGGCATCCCCGAGCTGGACATGGTATTGCGGGGCGGGCTGACAAGACATCGCATCCACCTGATCGAAGGCCGGCCCGGCACCGGCAAGACCACCATCGGCCTGCGCTTTCTGATCGATGGCGCGGAAAAAGGCGAACCCTGCCTGTACATCTCCCTGTCGGAGACCGTCGAGGAGCTCGAGGCCACCGGCCGCAGCCACGGCTGGTCGCTGGACGGAATTGCGCTGCGCGAAGTGGTCCCGGCCGAGGCCCAGCTCGAACGCCAGCAGAGCGTGCTGTTTCCGTCCGAAGCGGAACTGAGCCAGACCATCGAGGCGATCTGCGAGGCGATCCGCACGGTCGCTCCGACCCGGGTGGTGATCGATTCGATGTCGGAGCTGCGCATGGTCGCCAACGACCCGATGCGTTACCGGCGCCAGATCGTCGCCCTCAAGCGCTTCCTGCAGCAGCAGGCCTGCACCACGCTCCTGATGGACGACCTGACCGACGAACCGCGCCAGTTCGACCTGCAGGGCACCGTGCATGGCGTCATCACGCTCGACCAGCGCGAGCGCGAGTTCGGCGCCGCCCGGCGGCGTCTGCGCGTGGTCAAGATGCGCGGCGCCGAGTTCCAGAGCGGCTGGCACGACTTCGCCATCACCGCACGCGAAATCTACGTATTCCCGAGCCTGATCGCCGAGGAGCACCGGCTCCAGTCCGCGCGCGGCGCGGTGACCAGCGACGTGCCCGAGCTCGACGCCATGCTGTGCGGCGGGCTGGTGCGTGGCACCTCGGTCATGATCCTGGGGCCGACCGGGGTCGGCAAGTCTTCGCTGGCGCTGCAGTATGCCAACGTGGCCGCCGCGCGCGGCGAGCACGTCGCCTACTTCGCGTTCGACGAAACCAAGGACACGCTGCTCGAGCGCGCCAACGGCCTGTCGATGCGCGCCTCCGAAGCGATCGACAACGGCACCGTGTTCTGGGAGCGGATCAATCCCTCTCGCATCACCCCGGGCGAATTCATCTGGAAAGTGCGGCGCCAGGTCGAAGACCACCAGGCCACGGTGGTGGTCATCGACAGCCTCAATTCCTATCTCGAGACCATGCACGAGGAAGCGGCGCTGATGCTGCAGATGCACGAGCTGCTGAGCTACCTGTCGAACCAGGGCGTGCTCTCGTTCCTGATCGTCGGCCAGACCGGCCTGCTGCAGGACGTGCGCGACACCCTCGACGTCGGCTTCATCAGCGATGCCGTGATCCTGCTGCGCTACTTCGAGGCCGAAGGCAGGGTACGCAAGGCGATCTCGGTGGTGAAGAAACGGCCCGGACGCCACGAGACCTGCATCCGCGAGTTTTCCCTGACCAGCACGGGCATGTCGGTCGGCGCGCCGCTCGAGGATTTCCAGGGCGTGTTGACCGGCGTGCCGAGGCTCGCGCCCGACGCGGTCTCCGCGAGCGCGCATGACTGATCCGCGCAAGCCCGGCTGGGACGTGATCGCCGCGATTTGCGCGCCGTCCGGGCAGGACGGCGCGGTCCTGGCCGACCTGCTGCGGCAATGGGGCGCGCAGTCCCGGCATTGCGGCTGCGCCGAGCAGCTCGCCGCCGCGGCGGCCGACCCGGCGCTGACGCTGCTGCTGCTCACCGACGACGCGCTGGAAGCGCACGCCGCTCCCCTGGCCGCCGCGCTGCAGGAGCAGCCTGCCTGGTCGGACCTGCCGGTCATCGTCTTCAGCGCCCAGGCCAACAGCGGCGGCTCGGACCAGCAATGGGCCTTCCTGCGCCAGTTCGCCAACATCACCGTCCTGGCCCGGCCGAGCCCGGCCAACGTGCTGCGCGCCGCCTTCGATGCGGCCTGCCGCGCGCGCGCCTGGCAGTTCACGGTACGCGAGCAGATGGCGAGCCTGTCGGCCTCGGCCGCGCTGCTCGAGCAGCGCGTACTGGAGCGCACGTCCGAACTGGTCGCGGAGGTGGAGACCCGCAAGCGCATCGAAAGCGCGCTCAACGAGGCGCGCAAGCTGGAGGCGATCGGACGACTCACCGGCGGCGTGGCGCATGATTTCAACAACCTGCTGCAGGTGATCCAGGGCGCGACCACGCTGCTGCCGCTGGTCGAACCGGACAGCGAGCGTTTCCAGCGCTCGCTGCATGCCATCCAGCGCGCCGCCTCGCGCGGCGCCAAGCTCACGCACCAGCTGCTCGCCTTCGGCCGCCGCCAGGCGCTCGCGGGCGCGGCGCTCGACCTGGCCCGGCTGCTCGACGAGATGCGGGACCTGCTGCAGCAATCGGTGCGCGAGCAGATCCGCCTGGACCTCGAGGTCGCCCCCGGACTGTGGCTGGCCGATGCCGACGCCACCCAGCTCGAAGTGGCGATGTTGAACCTGGCGGTCAACGCCAAGGATGCGATGCCGGGTGGGGGGCGGCTTGCCATCGGCGCTACCAACCTCTCGCTGCCGGCGCCGGGCGTGCCCGACTCGGAACTGCGCGGCGACTTCGTCCGGCTGACCGTGAGCGATACCGGCCCGGGGATGGCGCCCGAGGTGGCGGCCCAGGCATTCGATCCGTTCTTCACCACCAAGCCGGTCGGCGCCGGCACCGGCCTTGGCCTGAGCCAGGTGTATGGCTTCGCGAAGCAGTCCGGCGGGACCGCCTGGATCGACAGCTCGGCGCAAGGCACGACGGTGTCGATCCTGCTGCCGCGCAGCACCGGCATGGTGAGCGAGGAGCGGGACGGGACGGCCGCGCATGCGACGGTGCTGGCCGCCGGCCTGCGCGTGCTGTGCGTCGAGGACGACCCGGAAGTGGCCGACGCGACCCTGGCCATGCTCGGCAACCTCGGCTGCGAGGTGACGCTGGCGCGCGACGCCCGGGAAGCGCTGGCGCAGCCGCTCGACGGCGTCGACCTGGTGTTCTCGGATGTCGTGATGCCGGGAGCGATCGACGGCATCGGCCTGGCGCGGCGCATCCGTGCGCAGTATCCGGCCCTTCCGATCCTGCTTGTCAGCGGCTATGTGGTGGCGCCGGAACGCCTGCAGGGCCTGTCGATCAGCGTGCTGGCCAAGCCGTACACGCAGGAAGAGCTGCGCCGCGCGCTTGCGCGGCTCGTGCCGCGCTAACGTCCCATCCGCAAGTCGAACTTCCAGGTGATCAGGCGCAGTCCGCTGATGAGCAGCGCGCTCGACCACAGCGCGAAGTCGGCCTCCACGCCATAGTGGCGCATCAGCAGGAACTGCCAGTTCCCCAGGAAGGCGCAGATCGCGTAGGGTTTGCCGTCGCGGAACACCATCGGCACCTCGTTGCAGACGATGTCGCGCAACACGCCGCCGAAGATCCCGGTGATCACGCCCATCATCGAGGCGATGAAGAGCGGCATGTCGGCGGACAGTGCGGCCGCCACGCCGGCGACCGAGAACAGTCCCAGGCCGACCGCGTCGGCGATCACGATCAGGCGTTCGGAGACGATGTGGCGCAGGGTGCGGATCAGGGGCGACGCCAGCAGGGCCAGCACGAAGATCAGGATCGCGTATTCCTGGTGCGTCACCCAGAACAGCGGCCGTTTGTCGAGCAGGATGTCGCGCAGGGTGCCGCCGCCGAAGGCGGTGATGAAGGCCACCGTGAACACCCCCACCAGGTCCATGCGCTTGCGCCTGGCTTCGATGAATCCGGAAAAGGCGCCGACCAGGATCGCCACGATTTCGATGAGCTTGATGAGGGACATGCGCGAATGAAGAGCGGAGACGGTCGCTAGACTACCATGCCGCCCGGCAATTAGGGTGGTCGGCTGTGCCGACCGCGCGCACGGCACCGCCGTGCGCCCTACATGTTCATCAAGGGCAGCCGCACCGAGAAGATGACCTCGTTCCCGTCATGGCGGTAACTGATCTCGCCCTGGTGCTCGCGCACGATCTGCTGGGCGATGTACAGTCCCAGCCCCATGCCGGTGCGGTTGCGCGGGTTGTGCAGCGAGGCGCGCTTGAACGGGTTGAACAGGGTCGCCGCCAGCTCCGGCGGAATCGGCGCACCGGCGTTGCTGACCTCGATCACGGCTTCATCGCCCTGGGCCCGCAGACACACCCGCACCGGCTTGCCCGCGTCGCCATGATGACGCGCATTGCTCAGCAGGTTGGAAAGCACCTGACCGAGGCGACCGCTATCGGCATTCACCACTGCCGCTTCGTCGCAGGCGATCTGGAACGGGATGGCCGGGTAGGCCAGGCGCGCCTCGTCGATCATGTCTTCCATCAGCGCCTTGAGGTCGACCGGTTCGAGCGCCACGCCCAGGCCGATGCCGCCGTCGATGCGGCTCATGTCCAGCACCTGGCTGATCATGCGCTGCATGCGGCTGGTGGAGGACTGGATGCGCTTGCCCAGGGTCGGCTGGGAACTGCCTTTTTCCAGCACCATGCCGGCCATGTTGATCGAGTGGAGCGGGTCGCGCAGGTCGTGGCCCAGCATCGCCAGCAGTTGGGCGCGGGTGGCCTCGGTCTGGGCGCGGCGCGCGGTCATCACCCGCACCAGCTCGGCCAGGGTCAGGCGCGCGTTGGCCAGGATCGTCGCTTCCCACGGATGCGCATGGCCGCGCACCGTCTCGAACCAGGCGTCGAACGAGCCGCGCGGCGTCAGGCGTTCGCCCAGCGGTCCGACGACGGTGTTTTTTTCCGGCCGGCCGGCCCAGGCGACCTGCTCGATCTGCTCAACGCGCAGCAGCACGTTCCAGCCGCCCGCCGCCGGATCGAAGGGCTGGGCCAGCAGGCCGACCCACTTGCCGAGGCGGTCGCGGATGGCTTCAGGCCAGTCGTCCTGTTTCTCGCGCACGACCAGGTCGTGCGTGTTGTCGGGGAGGGAGGCGACGATTGCTTCGGCGAGGTCCTGGGGAAGATCGCCATGTACCCGGGTCTTGCCGTAGTAGCTGGTGATCTGGGCCTGGGCCTCGGCCGCCGCCAACGTCGCATCGCCGAAGCGGCCGAAGGTCTCGAGCGGGTCGTCCTCGATCAGCAGGTCTTCGACCAGCTTGGTGCGGATCGAGGCGGAGCGCTCGACCAGCTGGCTTTCCAGGCGCGACTCGATGCTGAGGATGGTCGAGCCCATCACCTGCGCCAGCACGTCGGCCGCCATGCGGATCGAATAGGGCACCAGCTTGGGCGCCATGTGATGGCAGGCGATCAGTCCCCACAGACGGCCGTTGATGACGATTGACACGCTCATCGAGGCGGCGACGCCCATGTTCTTCAGGTATTCGATATGCACCGGCGAGACACTGCGCAGCACCGCATGGCTCATGTCGAGCGGCAGCGCACCCGGCGCGCCCAGCAGCGGCACCGTCGTATCGTTGACGTCGACGATCGAGCGCAGGGTGTTCAGGATGTACAGGCGGCGCGCCTGGGCCGGGATATCCGAAGCCGGATAGCGCTGGCCGAGATAGGGCACGATGTCGTCGCGCCTGGCCTCGGCCACGACGTCGCCGCTGTCGTCGGGGCGGAATCGGTAGGCCATGACGCGGTCGAAGCCGGTGAAGGCGCGGATCTGCTCCACCGCGATCGACAGCAGTCCTTCGATGGTCTTCTGGCGACGCAGGCGGTCGATCGAGGCGTGCGCCTTGACCGCGAAGCCGGCTACTTCGTCGGCGCCGACCTCGCGCCGCTCGAATTCGGCGACGAGGCGTCCGAAGGCGGCGTGCACGACGCAGTCGTAGTCCTTGCCGTTGACGCTGACCGCCACCATCGAGGGCATCGACTCGGCGTCGCCGGGACCGATGTAGTCGAGCAGGAGTTCGAGCGCCGCGGGTGGCAGCGCCAGCGCGGCATACGGGGCGCCGGCCTCGAGCGCGATGTCGAGCAGGGCGCCGGCATTCGCGCTCCAGCCTTCGAGCAAGCCGGCGGCGCTAAAGAACAGCAGGGCGCCGTTGGGCTGGATCGAGCCGGGAATGTGGATCGGCTCGTCGGCGCAGTTGAGCAGGTCGACCTGGCGGCCGTGCTCCATGGGAATCACGGAAGTACCCTTCAATTCGCCACCAATCCCTTCTCGTCAATTCCGGCAAATACCGGTCGAGCGCATTTTACAGCCAATACTTATTTGCACACACTTTACAAGTGTGCCCATGTTGTATTCCGTGCGCGTGTTCACTCAAGCAGTGCGGGACGCAGCAGCACGATCAGGGCGCCGTGGCCGCCATCTTTTTTGCCGGCGACGCAAAAGGCGATGACTTCGTTCTTCTGCACCAGCCAGCTGTGCACGATCCCGCGCAGCACCGGTTGGCCCTTGGGCGAGCCGTAGCCGATGCCATGGACGATGCGCACGCAGCGCACGCTGCGCCGGTTGGCAAGGTAGAGGAAATTGGTGACGGCGTCGCGCGCCTGGTCGCGATTCATGCCGTGCAGGTCGAGCTCGTCCTGGACCGGCCAGTGGCGCTTGCGCATCTTGCGCACCACGTCCGGTCCGACGCCCGGCTGGGCGTAGCTCAGCGAGGGGTCTTCGTCGAGCAGGCCGTCGACGTCGAACAGGTCGGACAGGGATTCCCGCAGGACGGCGGCGGTTTCCTCGTCCCCGGTAAGGGGAGTGCGGTCCCTGAAGGCCCGGTCGGATGCCACGTACACCGGGCGGTAGACGTAGCGGTCCGATTCCGGCAGCTTGTGCACGCCTTCCATCGCGCCGCGGAATTCCACGGCGCGTTCGCGGGCGAGCCGCTCGCGCTTTTCGCGCTCGGCCTGTTCGATGGCGCGCAGGCGCTCGTCTTCCTTGAGCCGGTCGCGCAGGCCCTTGAGTTCGGAAAAGTCCTTCATGCCTGCCTCCGCGCCTGGTCGATCCCCGTGGGCTTGCGCCAGGCGCCCAATTCGTTTATTTCGGATCGTCTTCCAGCGCTTCCAGGTAGCGCTGCGCGTCGAGTGCCGCCATGCAGCCGGTGCCCGAGCTGGTGATCGCCTGGCGGTACACGTGGTCCTGCACGTCGCCGGCCGCGAACACGCCCGGCACGTTGGTGGCCGTGGCCATGCCGTCCAGGCCCGAACGGGTCCGGATGTAGCCGTTCTGCATCTCGAGCTGGCCTTCGAAGATGCCGGTGTTCGGCTTGTGGCCGATCGCCACGAACAGGCCATGCACGCTCAGGTCGCGGGTTTCGCCGGAATCGGCCGACTTGATGCGCAGGCCGGTCACGCCGCTGTCGTCGCCCAGGACTTCGTCCAGGGTGTGGTTCAGTTCCAATACAATCTTGCCTTCCTGGACCTTGTGCATCAGGCGGTCGACCAGGATCGGTTCGGCGCGGAACTTGTCGCGGCGGTGGATCACGGTGACCTTGGAGGCGATACCGGCCAGGTACAGGGCTTCCTCGACCGCGGTATTGCCGCCGCCGATGACCGCCACTTCCTGGTTGCGGTAGAAGAAACCGTCGCAGGTGGCGCAGGCCGACACGCCCTTGCCCATGAAGGCCTGCTCCGACGGCAGGCCGAGGTACTGGGCCGAGGCGCCGGTGGCGATGATCAGTGCGTCGCAGGTGTATTCATGCGAGTCGCCGACCAGGCGAATCGGCTTCTCGTTCAGGTGGGTCGTGTGGATGTGGTCGAACACGATCTCGGTATTGAAGCGCTCCGCATGCTGCAGCAGGCGCTGCATCAGTTCGGGGCCTTGCACGCCCAGCGGGTCGCCCGGCCAGTTCTCGACGTCGGTCGTGGTCATCAGCTGGCCGCCCTGTTCGACGCCGGTTACCAGCATCGGCTTCAGGTTGGCGCGCGCGGCGTACACCGCTGCGCTGTAGCCGGCAGGACCGGAACCGAGAATCAGGACTTTGGCGTGTTTGGAAGTAGTCATGGAAGGCTTCAAGAAAGTTGGAACGTCAAGATGAACAGACGGAAACTGGGGACGGGCCGCACAGTAATCAAGGCCGGAAATTCAGCGGCGTGCAACACAAGATTATAGACGATGATGCACGCGAGCATGAATCGTAGGCCAGCCCAGCCTTATATGGCTTAGAATGGGTGGATTGTCGATAGCGGACACTCCAGCAAAGCGCAGCATCACCAAGCAATGAGCAAGAACAGTCAATCCAGCACCTCAGGATACACCCGCAGCGCGCAATCCACGCGTGCGGCCCGCCAGCCCCTGCCTGGGCGCCTGTCGCGCCTTCTGTCGGAAGCGCGCTGGATCGCCATGGCCGTGGCCTTCCTGTATTTCGTGCTTATCCTATTAAGTTACAACAAGGCCGATCCCGGCTGGTCGCACGCCAACGCGGTCCCCAGGATCGCCAACCTGGGCGGCAAGGCGGGCGCCTGGCTGTCCGACCTGCTGCTGTTCATCTTCGGGTTCTCGGCCTGGTGGTGGGGCGTGATCTTCCTGCGCGGCGTCTGGAAGGGCTGGCGCCGCCTGACCGACCGGCTGGCGCCACCGAGCGAGCCGCCGCACGCCGGCGAGATGTACGTGCGCTGGACCGGCTTCGCCATCATGTTCGCCGGCAGCCTGGGCCTGGAATACCTGCGCATGTGGTCCTGGAACGTCGAGCTGCCGCGCGCCGCCGGCGGCGTGCTGGGCCAGCTGATCGGCCACTCGGCCCATGTCGCCTTCGGCTTCACCGGCGCGACCCTGCTGCTCCTGCTGCTGTTCGGCCTGGGTTTCTCGCTGTTCTTCCAGGTTTCCTGGCTGGCCGTGGCCGAGCGCATCGGGGAAACGGTGGAGAGCATGGTCGACTGGTTCCGCATGCGCATGGAAGACCACGAAGACCGCAAGCAGGGCGAGGCCGCCGCCGTCAAGCGCGACGAGTTGGTGGTCCACGAACGCCAGAAGTACACCGAAAAGCATCCTGCGCCGCCGCCGATCGTGAAGGCCGAGCCGATGCTGGAGCCGCGCGCCGAGGCGCGCCCCGAGCCCCAGGTCCTGCCGCCGTCGACGCCGGCCTCGCTGGCCATGCCGACCCCTGCGGCCGGCGCGGCACCGTCGCCGCAAGCCGCGGCGGCTTCTTCGATCAAGATCGAGCCGCAGATGACCAGCGTGCCGAAATCCGAGCGCGCCCAGAAGGAGATGCAGACCCCGCTGTTCCACGAGCTGGCGGGCGACGGCGGCCTGCCGCCGCTGGCCCTGCTGGACGAGGCGCCGCCGGCCCAGGAAACCGTGGCGGTCGAGACCCTGGAATTCACCAGCCGCCTGATCGAGAAGAAGCTGTCCGACTTCGGCGTCGAAGCCAAGGTGGTGGCGGCCTATCCGGGCCCGGTCGTGACCCGCTACGAGATCGAGCCGGCCACCGGCGTGAAGGGCAGCCAGATCGTCAACCTGGCGCGCGACCTGGCGCGCTCGCTTTCCTTGACGTCGATCCGGGTGGTCGAGACCATCCCGGGCAAGAACTACATGGCGCTCGAGCTGCCGAATCCGAAGCGCCAGATCGTGCGCCTGTCGGAGATCGTCGGCTCCAAGGTGTATGGCGACAGTCCCTCGGCGCTGACCGTCGCGCTGGGCAAGGACATCGCCGGTAAGCCGGTCTGCGCCGACCTGGCCAAGATGCCGCACCTGCTGGTGGCGGGCACCACCGGTTCGGGTAAATCGGTGGGCATCAACGCGACCATCCTGTCGCTGCTCTACAAATCCGATCCGGCCGACGTGCGCCTGATCCTGATCGACCCGAAGATGCTGGAGATGTCGGTGTACGAGGGCATTCCGCACCTGCTGGCGCCGGTCGTGACCGACATGCGCCAGGCCGGCCACGCCCTGAACTGGGCGGTGAACGAGATGGAGCGCCGCTACAAGCTGATGAGTAAACTCGGCGTGCGCAACCTGGCCGGCTACAACGGCAAGATCATCGAGGCGGCCAAGCGCGAGGAGCACATCCCGAATCCGTTCTCGATCATGCCGGACAATCCCGAGCCGCTCGAGAAGCTGCCGACCATCGTCATCATCATCGATGAGCTGGCCGACCTGATGATGGTCGTCGGCAAGAAGGTGGAAGAGCTGATCGCCCGTATCGCCCAGAAGGCGCGCGCGGCCGGCATCCACCTGATTCTCGCCACCCAGCGCCCCTCGGTGGACGTCATCACCGGCCTGATCAAGGCGAACATCCCGACCCGCATCGCCTTCCAGGTGTCGAGCAAGATCGACTCGCGCACCATTCTCGACCAGATGGGCGCCGAGACCCTGCTGGGCATGGGCGACATGCTGTACATGCCGCCCGGGACCGGCCTGCCGATCCGCGTGCACGGCGCCTTTGTCTCGGACGACGAAGTGCATCGAGTTGTAAAACATCTGCAGTCGCTGGGCGAACCGAACTATATTGAAGGCATCCTGGAGGGCGGCACGCTGGAAGAGGGCAATGCCGAAGGCGTCCCGGCGGGCGAGGGCGGCGGCGAATCCGACGCGCTCTACGACCAGGCCGTGGCGGTGGTGCTGAAGAACCGCAAGGCATCGATCTCGCTGGTCCAGCGCCACCTGCGCATCGGCTACAACCGCGCGGCCCGCCTGATCGAGCAGATGGAGCAAAGCGGGCTGGTGTCGCCGATGCAGTCGAACGGCAACCGCGACATCCTCGTGCCGGCCACCACTGCCGAATAAACCGTCGCCTCACCGTAGGGTGGGCGGCTTTGCCGCCCGCGCGTTCAAGGAACGGCGGCGGACCACAACAAGAGGAATCGATATGAAATTCACGACCAACGCAATTGCAACGCTCATCGCCGCCGGCGCCTTGGCCCTGACGGGCACCGCTACCGCCGGCGCCCTCGACCAGTTCAGGAGCTTCGTCGCCGGCACCAAGTCCGCCAAGGGCGAATTCACCCAGCAGCAGCTCACCAAATCGAAGAGCGGCAAGACCGCCCCGGTTTCCAGCGGCACGTTCGTGTTCGCCCGTCCCGGCAAGTTCATCTGGACCTACCAGAAGCCCTACGAGCAACTGCTGCAGGCCGACGGCGAAACGCTCTATATCTACGACAAGGACCTGAACCAGGTCACCACCCGCAAGCTGGGCAACGCCCTGGGTTCCTCCCCGGCCGCGATCCTGTTCGGCAGCAACGACCTGGAAAAGAACTTCACCCTTTCCGAAGCCGGCGAGCGTGACGGCGCCGAATGGCTGAAGGCCGTGCCCAAGACCCGGGACACCAGCTTCGAGCAGATCGGCATCGGCCTGAAAGGCGGCGTGCCGGTGGCGATGGAGCTGAAGGACGGGTTCGGCCAGGTTTCGCTGCTGAAGTTCAGCAACTTCCAGCGCAACCCGGCGCTGGGCGCGCAGCAGTTCAAGTTCGAGGTGCCGAAGGGCGCGGACGTGGTCAGCCAGTAAGCACCTGAGCAAGCGCCTGTTCCACCGCGGGCCGGCCCGTGCCGCCCGCCCGCGCGGCACGCATCGGCTACACTAGGCGCATGCACACGCATTCACATTACCTTGTACCGTATTCCGTTGATCCCTTGAGCGTCCCGGGAGCGCGCCATGGATGACCTGTTCAAGCTCGAGCCCGCGCCGCCGCTGGCCGAGGCCCTGCGTCCGCGCACCATCGCCGAAGTCATCGGCCAGAGCCACCTGCTCGGTCCCGGCAAGCCGCTGAACCTGGTGTTCAAGTCCGGCAAGCCGCATTCGATGATCCTGTGGGGCCCGCCCGGCGTCGGCAAGACCACGCTGGCGCGGCTGACGGCCTACGCTTTTGATTGCGAGTTCATCGCGCTGTCGGCGGTGCTGTCGGGCGTAAAGGACATCCGCGCCGCCGTCGAACAGGCCGAGCACTATCTGCGGCAGGGCAAGCACACCATCCTGTTCATCGACGAGATCCACCGCTTCAACAAGTCGCAGCAGGATGCGCTGCTGCCCTTCGTGGAGTCGGGCCTGGTGACCCTGATCGGCGCCACCACCGAGAATCCCTCGTTCGAGGTCAACTCGGCATTGCTGTCGCGTTCGCAGGTCTATGTGCTCAAGGCCCTGACCGACGAAGAAATGCGCCAGTTGCTCACACGCGCCAAGGAGCGCGTGCTGCAGCACTTGAGCTTCGACGAGGTCGCGGTCGACACCCTGGTCGGCTACGCCGACGGCGACGCGCGCCGCTTCCTCAACCTGCTGGAACAGACGAAAACCTCGGCAGATACCGCGGGCATCACCCGCATCACCGCGGAGTTCGTCGAGAACGCGCTGACCCTCAACGCGCGCCGCTTCGACAAGGGCGGCGACAATTTCTACGACCAGATCTCGGCCCTGCACAAGTCGGTGCGCGGCTCGCACCCGGATGCGGCCCTGTACTGGCTGTGCCGCATGCTCGACGGCGGCGCCGATGCCAAGTACCTGTCGCGCCGGATCGTGCGCATGGCCTGGGAAGACATCGGCCTGGCCGACCCGCGCGCGCTCCAGATCGCCAACGACGCGGCCACCACCTACGAGCGCCTCGGATCGCCCGAAGGCGAGCTGGCGCTGGGGCAGGCCGTGATCTACCTGGCGATCGCGGCCAAGAGCAATGCCGGCTACAACGCCTTCAACGCGGCGATGGCGTTCGTGAAGAAGGACAAGTCGCGCGAGGTGCCGGTTCACCTGCGCAATGCGCCGACCAAGCTGATGAAGGAACTCGGCTACGGCCACGCCTACCGCTACGCGCACGACGAGCCGCATGCCTACGCGGCGGGCGAGACCTACCTGCCGGACGGGATGGTGGAGCCGGGCTGGTACCGGCCGGTGCCGCGCGGGGTCGAGTCGAAGGTCGCCGAGAAACTGGCGTTCCTGCGCAGCCTCGACGACGACGCCAAGGGCTGAGCTCGCTTGCTCAGCCTTCGCGCGCCGCCTGCAGCATCAATCCGGAGACTTCATCGAAGTAGGCCAGCGCCGCCGGCGTCAGGTCGACCTGCTTGCGGCGGCTGTCCTCGGTATCGGCCAGCACCAGCCAGCCCTTGCTGCGCATCGACTTGATGCGGGTATGGATGGTGGCCGGCGCGCCCAATTCCTCCTGGCCCATCAGGTCGCGCACGCTCAGGCGCTTCTCGAGCTGGCGCGAGCGGCCGACCACCGCGAGGATGCGCTCTTCGAGCGGATCGAGCGGCGGCAGCGCGGGCAGGTCGCGCAGCGCTCCCAGCAGGTTCAGGAAGCGCAGGTAGATGTCGGCCGGGCGGGTGGGCTTGTTCATCCGGGAACCCCGTCCGCATCCGAAATTTGTCGAAATTGAGCGTGAGATAACATTGATTGATATAATGTTTCCGTCAAAGAAGTAAAGCTTAACCCAGCTTGCGGCCCAGGTCATGTCCGATATGCGTTTGAAGTTTGCCATGGGCGCTGCAACGGCTCTCCTTTTCCTCGGCGCCATCTGGCTCAACGAGCTGTTGTTCGCGCGTTTCGAGTTCGCCGCCGGCATCAGCTGGATCTACCTGCCGGCCGGCGTGCGCCTGTTGTGTACCCTCCTGTTCGCCGAAGCCGGGGCGCTCGGCATCCTCGTCGCTTCCTGGCTCATCTGCTTCTTCTATTTCTTCCCGGACGATCCGATCCGTTCCTTCGCGGGCGGCATCCTGGCCGCACTCGCTCCCTGGCTGACCTACCGTGCCCTGGTCGCCGGCCAGATCGGCAGCTCGCTTGCCGGCCTGGGCCCCTGGCGCCTGCTCGGCTGCGCGCTGGCCTTCTCGATCGCCAGCCCGGCGCTGCACCACATCTGGTTCGCCCTCCAGGGCCAGCGCGAGGGCCTGCTCGACGGTTTCCTGGTCATGGCCAGCGGGGACTTGGTCGGCACGCTGATCGTGCTGTACGCGGCAAAACTGGTGTTGTCCCTGCTGCGGCGCTAGGCCGGACCGCGGCTTTGTCGCGCAACGTCGGCGAACCTGCTGTGTTTGCGCGCCCGATCCCGCCGGTGCGCATTCTGGCCCGCGTTTTTTGCGCTTCATCGCAAGTCGATGGCGATGCTTCGGTCCGATCGGTAAAGTTCAAGCATACCGAATCATCTCTGACCTGAAGGAGCACACCATGAACATCCGCAAAAACTTCGAAGCCGTCTTCCTGTGCGCCGCCGCGCTGGGCCTGGTCGCCAGCTACGCCACCGCCGCCGCCCGTCCGGTCGACGTGGTCAAGCCGGACGCGGCAATCCTGATCGACTCGACCGTGCACGTGGTCGTGGTGAAGGCGCCGCGCCTGAGCGTGGCCGAAAAAACCGGCCTGAACTAAGCCTGCAAAGCGATGCAGGATGGGCTGGCGGGCAGCCCGGCAGGCGGGGATCAAACCCGAAGCCGAATCTCGCAAGAACTCGGATTAAATAGCGTTCGGCTTGGTACAATTGTGTTTTCGACATACGCAAGCGTCCCCGACATGATTGACATCCAACTTCTCCGCAAAGACATCGACACCGTCGCCGCGCGCCTGGCGACCCGCAAGTTCCAGCTCGACGTGGCCGGGTTCAACGCCCTCGAAGCCGAACGCAAAGCGATCCAGACGCGCACCGAGGAACTGCAGGGCAAGCGCAACGCGCTGTCCAAGCAGATCGGCATGATGAAGGGCAAGGGCGAGGACACCACGAGCGTGATGGCGGAAGTGGCCGGCCTGGGCGACGAGCTCAAGGCCAACGAAGCCTTGCTGGCCGAGGTGCAGGCAAGGCTGGCGCGCTTCATCGAAGCGGTGCCGAACCTGCCGCACGAGAGCACGCCCCAGGGTAACGACGAGTCGGGCAACGTCGAAGTGCGCAAGGTAGGCACGCCACGTACCTTCGACTTCGAGGTGAAGGACCACGTCGACATCGGCGAAAAGCTGGGCCTGGACTTCGACACCGCCACCAAGCTGACCGGTTCGCGCTTCTCGATGATGAAGGGCGGCATGGCGCGCCTGCACCGCGCGCTGGCGCAGTTCATGCTCGACACCCACACCGGCCAGCACGGCTACCAGGAATGCTACACCCCGTACATGGTCAACGCCGACTCGCTGCGCGGCACCGGCCAGCTGCCGAAGTTCGAAGCCGACCTGTTCTCGGTGAAGAAGGGCGGCGCGGAGGGCGAGGGCGAGCACTTCTACCTGATCCCGACCTCGGAAGTGTCGCTGACCAACGTGGTGCGCGACGAGATCGTGCCGCTCGACCAGCTGCCTTTGAAGATGACCGCGCATACCCCGTGCTTCCGCTCGGAAGCCGGCAGCTACGGCCGCGACACCCGCGGCATGATCCGCCAGCACCAGTTCGACAAGGTCGAGCTGGTCCAGGTGGTGCATCCGGACGCCTCGTACGCTGCGCTGGAAGAGATGGTGGGCCAGGCCGAGTTCATCCTGACCTCGCTGGGCCTGCCGTACCGCGTGATGCAGCTGTGCACCGGCGACATGGGCTTCTCGGCTTCCAAGACCTACGACCTCGAGGTCTGGCTGCCGGCGCAGAACACCTACCGCGAGATCTCCTCGCTGTCGAACTGCGAAGCCTTCCAGGCGCGCCGCATGCAGGCACGCTTCCGCAACGCCGCCGGCAAGCCGGAACTGCTGCACACCCTGAACGGCTCCGGCCTGGCCGTGGGCCGCACGCTGGTGGCGGTGCTCGAGAACTACCAGCAGCTTGATGGCAGCGTGATCATTCCGGAAGTGCTGCGCCCGTACATGGGCGGGCTGGAGCGCTTGAGCGCCGCTGCCTGAGTCGGTTTTCAAGGCCGCAGCAAATTGCTCTTCCGTTTTTGCAAGAGCATGGCTATAATGCGTGTCTCTTGCAGCGACCGCAACACCGATTTAGGAGAGGTGGCAGAGTGGTCGAATGTACCTGACTCGAAATCAGGCGTACGGGTGACCGTACCGTGGGTTCGAATCCCACCCTCTCCGCCAGAAAATGAAAAGGGCCCCACACGGGGCCCTTTTCATTTTTGGGTGGAGAGGAGCAAGGCCCCTGCGGGCCTTGCGTGTGGGATTCGAAGCCTCGCGCATACTTGCGCGAGGGCGGCCCGCGGCACGTGGGCGAATCCCACCGCGAAAAGAGCCCCTCAACGGGGCTCTTTTCGCTTCGGCGCATGCATGGCCGCGGCTCCAGCGGGCTCCCGTGTGGGATTCGAAGCTTGGCGCGTACTCGCGCCAAGGCGGCTCGCGGCACGTGGGCGAATCCCACGCGACAGGCGCCCCTCAACGGGGCGCCTGTCGCTTCGGCGCATGCGTCGCCGCAGCGTCTTTGCCAGCATCCAATCATTCCGCTGATCACTTCTCCCTTACCCCCAAAATAAGTTGGAAGTTCGTCACCCTTCCCGGCAAACTGATTGTTACGCATCCACTCGCCCCGGGCCCCATCGTGTTGAAACCTCTTCTCGGCACCGTCATGCTGTTAACGTTCGCGTCCGCCAATGCCCGGGAGCCCGCTCCCGAAGCCGACGGCCAGGTCGTCAAGATCAAAGCGTCCCGGTCGACCCCGACCGGCGAAGCCGCCAGGGTCTTCGCCGCCAAGCGCCGCGTCCTCAAGGGCACGCTGGCCCGGAAATGCGCGCTGGACAGCGCCTACCTGTCGGCACAGGACGACATGGACACCTACATCGAGCAGCGCGAGGAAATCCAGCAGCCCGAAGACATCCAGCCCAGCGAAACCGGTACGCCGATGCCGTCCCCGACCCTGCAGAAGTTCAACGGCAGCGCGCCGGACGGCGATGTATCGACCATGACCGACGCCTCGTCGCTCACCGGCGCGGCCTCCGGCAACAACGTGGGCCCGTGCGGGGTGGGCGAGCGCAGGTTCGCCGCAGGGCGCGAGCACATCATCCGCAAGGACAAGTCCTTCGCCGACGCGCTGGCGTGGCTCGACGCCGGGGAATACGACAAGGCGGCGGCCCTGCTGGAAGTCGCGTACAGCAAGATCGGTTATCCGGAAGCCGCCGTCCTGTTGGCCAAGCTGAGCCTGAATGGCCTGGGCATGCCGCGCAGTACCGACAAGGCCCTGTACTGGCTCGACCGGGCCGCCGGCGAGCGCTTCGATCCGCGCCGCGACATGCTGCGCTTCGATCCCAGGGATCCGCAGGCCATGAACGGCATGATCGAGGCCGCGCTGCTGCTGGCCCGCGTCCACCTGCACGGCATCGGCGGCGTGAAGAAAGACCCGGCGGCAGCGCGCAAGTGGTACGCCAGGGCCGCCAACTTCGGCTTCGTGCCGGCGCTGAACGCCCTGGGGCAGGCATCGCAGGCCGGGGTCGGCGGCGCCAGGGATCTCAAGCGGGCGCGCGACTACTTCGAGACAGCGGCGCAAGAAGGCTATGTTCCGGCCCAGTTCAACCTGGCCAGGCTGTACTACACCGGTGGCGAAGGTCTGGCGCGTGACGACAGGCTGGCGGCCGCGTGGTTCGCGCAGGCGGGCAAGTCCGGCCATGCCGACGCGCTGTATGCGATGGCCCGCATCCACGACCTGGGACAAGGCGTGCCGGCCGACGGGGCGAAGGCAATCGTGTACTACAAGGAAGCGGCCGTAAAAGGCGTGCCGGAGGCGCAGAGCGCGCTGGCTTCGTATTTCTATACGGGCGAACAGGTGCCGAAGAATCTCGAGACCGCGCGCAAGCTGTTCAACGCAGCCGCCATGCGCGGCCAGCTTGACGCGATGTTCAACCTCGCCGTGATGCTGGCCAACGGCGAGGGTGGGGACAAGGACCTGGGCATGGCCTATGTCTGGTTCAGCCTGGCCAAGGCCAGCGGCCACGAGCGGGCGGGGGCGGCGATTGCGCTGATTGCGCAGAAATTCTCGCCCGGCGAGCGCGCCAAGTCCGACGCGATCCTGAAGCCTTCTGCCGGCGGCGCCACGAAGTGAGGGTTTATTTCATGGTGCCGGGATGCCTTGCGGTTCAGCGTTAATGCGACGAAATACTTTCGTCTTCCATAAACGCTAAACAGCCGCTATAATGCGGCCTCGCTTACGGCGACCACGCAGCACCGATTCAGGAGAGGTGGCAGAGTGGTCGAATGTACCTGACTCGAAATCAGGCGTACGGGTGACCGTACCGTGGGTTCGAATCCCACCCTCTCCGCCAAAAAAGAAAAAGGGCCCCACCGGGGCCCTTTTTGTTTTTGGGCGGAGAGGAGCAAGGCCCCTGCGGGCCTTGCGTGTGGGATTCGAAGCCTCGCGCATACTTGCGCGAGGGCGGCCCGCGGCACGTGGGCGAATCCCACCGCGGAAAGAGCCCCTCAATGGGGCTCTTTTCGCTTCAGCGCATGCGCAGCCGCGGCCCCTGCGGGCTCCCAGTGGGATTCGAAGCCGTGCGCATACTTGCGCACGGGCGGCCCGCGGCACGTGGGCGAATCCCACGCGACGAGCGCCCCTCAATGGGGCGCTTGTCGCTTCGGAGCATGCACAGCCGCAGCCCCTGCCGGCCTTGCGCGTGAGACTCAAAACATGCACGACCGCAGCATCCGCCACACGTGCCGAACCTCCGTCCACAGCTCGGGTTCCCGCCATACCGTTGAGCACGGTCAGGCCGAATGCGATTAGCCTCCGTTTCCTTTCCAAGCAAACGCATCTGTCAGCCTTTCGTCAGACGCCCGGCCGAGGATCGATCTGTCAAGCCCGCACCATTCTGGTGCATTTTGGCAATCCATCCAGGAGGGAAACATGACTACCCTTAGCTTCCTGCGCAGTTCCAAGCACCCCCGCCTCAGCGCTCTCGCGCTGGCCGCCAGTGCCGCCTTGTTGTCCGCATGCCAGGCCCCAGGCGGCCGTATCGACCAGCTCAACAAGCTGCGCGGCCCCACGCACGACCTCACGGTCGAACTGCGCGAGGGCACCAACATGGCGGCCGCACCGTCGCCCGACGGGCGCCAGATCGTGTTCTCGGCCCAGGGCGCGCTGTGGATCATGCCGCGCGAGGGCGGGCAGGCCCGGCGCATCACCGGCTGGCGGGTCGAGCCGACAGCGCCGGTGTGGTCGCCCGACGGCAAGCGCATCGCCTTCCAGAACTATGCGCCGGAAGGGAACTTCCATATCTGGACCGTTTCGCCGGACGGGCGCCACCTGCGCGAGCACACCACCGGCCCCTTCGACGACCGCGAGCCTGCCTGGCTCCCCGACGGCAGCGGGCTGGTGTTCTCCTCGGACCGCGGCGGCGACGGCCAGTACAAGATCTGGCGCGTGGCCATCGATGGTGGCGCGCCGGTACAGGTCACCCAAGGCGCCGGCGCCGAGAGCAATCCGGTGGTGTCGCCGGACGGCACGCGCCTGGCCTATGTCGACGGCGCCAACGTCTTGACCGCGCCGCTGTCGGGCGGCACGCCGACGGTGGTGGCGCCCGGCGCCCCCGGCCTGGACCCCGGACGGCAGCGCGCTGGTCTACCAGAACGCGGCGCGCCAGCTGGTGGTGGGCGGCGCCGTGGTCACCAGCAACGAAGACATCTTCCCGTTCCCGGTGCGCTTCCTGCCGGACGGGCGCTTCCTGTACACGGCCGACGGGCATATTCGCGTGCGCGACGCGCAGGGCGCCAATCCGGTCGATGTGGGCTTTCGCGCCGAACTGCGGCTGCGCCGCCCGGTGCTGGGCCAGGGCAAGGACCGCGGCTTCGACAATGTCGGTCCGCGCAAGGTGAAGGGCATCAGCGCGCCGGCGCTGTCGCCGGACGGACGCAGCATCGCCTTCGTCGCCCTGAACGACGTCTGGACCATGCGCATCGGTGAAGACCCGGTGCGCCTGACCAATGACGCGGATCGCGACCTCCACCCCCAATGGACGGCGGATGGCGGCGCGGTCTACTTCTCGTCCGAGCGCAATAACGCCGGCCAGCTGGCGGTCGACCAGGTCGAGCTGGCGACGGGCGTGCGCACCCGGCTGGCGGCGATTCCCGGCCGCTCGATGTCCACGCCCAAGCTGTCGCCCGACGGCGCGCGCATCGCCTACACCACGCTCTCGGGCCAGCTCGAGATCTGGAACCGCGCCGCCGGAACCTTCGAAGTGATCCTGCCTTCAGTAAGCACCCAGGTCAGCACCCCACAATGGACGCCGGACGGGCAGCGCATCCTGGTCGTCGACAACGAGCGCATCAACAACCGTTTCCGCGAGGGCTACAACAAGCTGCGCGTGATCGACCTGGCCACCCGCAGCGCCACCTTCCATGCGGTGGCCCCCGCGCCGCGCCAGATCTCCGAACGCGACGAGGGCGCCGCCGCGCTCTCGCCCGACGGCGGCAAGCTCGCCTTCATCATGGACTCGCGCCTGTACGTGATCCCGGTGGACGCCAGCGGCACGCCGCTAGGGGAAGCGCGCCGCGTGGGCGACGACATCGCCGACCTGCCATCCTGGGGCGGCGACTCGCGCACCATCCTGTACAAGTCGGCCGAGCGCGTGCGCAGCGTGCGGGTGGACGGCAGCCACACCCGCGACATTCCCATCAAGCTGGAGTGGCGCCAGGCCGTGCCGCAGGGCCGCACCCTGATCCATGCCGGCAGCCTGTGGGACGGCGTCGGCACCAGCCTGCGCCACGACGTCGACATCGTGGTCCACGCCAACCGCATCGTCTCGGTGGCGCCGCACAGCGCGCACGCCGCCGATGTGCCGGTGGTCGACGCCAGCGGCCTGACCGTCATGCCGGGCCTGATCGAGACCCACCTGCATCCGCTGAGCCTGTACCAGGGCGGCCAGTTCGGCCAGGTGGCCCAGCTGATGCTGTCTTATGGGATCACCGCCGCGCAGTCGGTCGGCGGCCCGCTGCACCAAAGCGTGGAGCTGCGCGAGGCGCTGGCAGCCGGTAATCTGCTGGGGCCGCGCCTGTTCGTCTCGCCGCCGCTGTGGGAGGGCAACCGCCAGTTCTACAGCTTCGCGCGCACCCTGCGCACCCCCGCCATCGCGGAGCTCGAGATCGCCAAGGCCAAGCGCTTCGACGCCGACTTCCTGAAGAGCTACGTGCGGGCGCCGATCCCGATCATGGCGCGTATCGCACAAGGGGCGCTCGACCTGCGCGTACCGAGCGGCACCCACATGGTCCAGCCGGGCGCCGCCACCGGCCTGGGCGGCACCACCCACCTGTCGGCGACGCAGCGCATGGGCTACGGCTGGTCGAAGTCCCTGGCGCGCGCGATTACCTACCAGGATGCGGCCGAGGTCTACGGCAAGGGCGACTTCTTCCTGATCGACACCCTGTTCTCGGCCGGCGCGCTGGCCGGCCTGGACCCGGGCATCGTCACGGACCCGCGCTTCATCCTGGTGCCGCCCAACTTCGTGCCCGGCCTGCAGAACGCCCAGCCGCCCACCGCGACCCAACTGGCGTCGATCATCAACGACGCCACCCAGCAGGCCAAGGTGCGCGCGGCCGGCGCCCTGGTGGCCAACGGCACCGATTCGCCCTTGGTGGTGCCGGGTATCTCGCTGCACCTGAACATGCGCGGAGCCGCACTGGTGCAGGGCAACCTGGCGGCGCTGTATTCGGTGACGCGCGATGCCGCGCGCGTGGCCCTGGTCGACAAGGACCTGGGGACGGTGGAGCAGGGCAAGCTGGCCGACCTGATCGCCGTGGGCGGCGACCCGCTGCTTGATTTGCGGGCCGCGGCCGACGTGCGCTTCGTGGTGAAGAACGGCCGGGTGATCACGCAGGACGAGATCCTGGCGCCGGCGCGGACCCCGCAGCAGCTGGAGGCGCGCCAGCAGGCCCTGGCGGCCCAAGCGCGCCTGTGCCATGACGAGCCGCAGCACTGCGAAACGGGAGGGGAGCACGCGCACTGAGGCCGGTGCAGTGCCGCTGGTCCGCCGATACCCAAGGCATCGCTCGGGTATCGGCGGCGTGTGCCTGGGCGACTCAGCGTGCCAGACTCGGGCGCTTCGGATCGTAGGTCCATCCCGGGACCAGGTAGCGCATCGCCAGCGCATCGTCGCGCGCGCCCTGGCCCACCTTCCGGTACAGGGCGTGCGCGGCATCGATCCGCGCCATGTCCGGCGCGATGCCCAGGCCTGGCTTGTCCGGCACGACCACCGCGCCGCCGACGATCTGCAGCGGCTCGCGCGTGAGGCGTTCGAGGCCTTCCTGCCAGATCCAGTGGGTGTCGATCGCCGTGATGGCGCCCGGCGCGGCGGCCGCCGCGTGGGTGAACATGGCCAGCGACACGTCGAAGTGGTTGTTGGAATGCGAGCCCCAGGTCATGCCCCAGTCGTGGCACAACTGGGCCAGGCGCACCGAGCCGGCCATGGTCCAGAAGTGCGGGTCGGCCAGCGGAATGTCGACCGCGCCCAGCAGGTGCGCGTGGCCCATCTGGCGCCAGTCGGTGGCGACCATGTTGGTGGCGGTGCGCACGCTTGTTGCGCGCCTGAACTCCGCCATGATCTCGCGGCCCGAATAGCCGGCTTCCGGGCCGCAGGGGTCTTCGGCGTAGGCCAGCAGGTGGCCATATTCCTTGCCGACCTCGATCGCCTGCGCGAGCGACCAGGCGCCGTTCGGGTCGACCGTGCAGCTGGCGTCGGGGCGGCGGCGCTTGATCGTGGCGATCGCCTCCAGTTCGTCCTGCGGCGACATGACGCCGCCTTTCAGCTTGAAGTCGCGGAAGCCATAGCGCTCCGCGGCGGCGTCGGCCAGGTCGGCGATCGCTCCGGCGTCCATGGCGGCGCGCAGGCGCATGCCGTACCAGTCGTCGCCTCCGCGTGGCGCCAGGTAATCCAGGTCGGTGCGCGCGCTGTCGCCGATGTAGAACAGGTAAGCCAGCATCGGCACCCGTTCGCGCTGCTGGCCGGCGCCGAGCAGTTCGCAGACCGGCACCCCGAGGTGCTGGCCGAGCAGGTCGAGCAGGGCCGCCTCGACCGCGGTGATGACGTTGTCGAGCCGCAGGTTGATCTCGTGCGGCTGGCGTAGCACGGCCGCCTCGGCCGCGGAGCTGACCTGGTGCCGCATCGTACCCGCATGCGCCCCGTGGCTGGCGCGGATGGCGTTCAGGGTGCGCTGGTAGCGCGCCACCTCGCTGCCCACCACCAGCGGCACCGCGGCCTGCAGCGCCTTGCGGATGCCCTCGCCGCCGGGGACCTCGCCCATGCCGGTGTGGCCGTCGCTGCTTTCCAGCAGCACCAGGTTGCGGATGAACCAGGGGCCATGGGCGCCGCACAGGTTCAGGAGCATGCTGTCGCGCCCGGCGACAGGGATGACCCGCATGGCGGTCACGGTGGGGCTCGCGGATGGGCTGATCACCTTCACTGCTGTCTCCTTTCAGTCGCTGGGCGGCATGCCGTAGTAATGCGGGGCGCCGTCCATGACCACGTCGACCCGGTCGAGCACGACACCGGGGTCGAGCGCGAACACGCGCAGCGTATGCGGTCCGGGCGCGAGCCGGGCCACCGTGGTGGTGCGCACCGCCATGTTCGACAGCACGTTCTGCTTCCACTCGTCGCTGCGGCCGACCGTTGTGTAGTCGAGGGTCTGCAACGGGCCGTCGTCGAGCTGCACGGCAATACGCAGCCGGTGTTCCGACGTGAGCGCATGCACGGGCACGGCGACGAAGCGCAAGGTGGCGCCACCCTCGCTGCTGGTCTGGAAGCGATAGGCGAGCGTGGCCGCCGCAGCCGCCGCATTCGGCACACCCGCGGGCAGGTCGAGGCGGGCGCGCATGGCCCGTCCGGACGTGCCGAGGCCGGGCTGCGGCTCCCAGTCGCTGCCCGCCGACGCGCTGCCGGCCGGCAGCACCACGATCCGCTCGCGTTCAGCCGGCAAGGCGTCGCTGGCCGCAGCCTGCACCTGCAGGTTCAGCTTCACGGTCTTGCCGCCGCATCGCAGCGACAGGGACGGGCTGGCCGACCCGTCATACGCCAGCGTCAGGCGCTGTTCGTAGCCGTTGGCCGCATCCAGTTGCCCGTGCTGGATGTCGGCGCGCAGGCCCGCGGCGCCGGGCGCCGCCGACCATGCCACGGGCGTGCCCCCATAGCCGACCAGGGTCAGGCTGCGGCTGGCCTGGCGGCCGCGCGGCAGCACCAGCGTATTCGCCTCGCTTGAATGCGGGGCGGGATAGACCAGGCCGCAGCCGCGCCGTGTGGGGCCCGACGGCGCGCTCCAGGACGGATATGCGGGCTCGGCGAACACCGGCAGGCGGCGCGGCGCCATGTCCATCAGCCGCGCCCATTTGCCCTTGCCGAGCGCGTTGTAGGCCGCGGTATCCGCCACCAGCGCGGCGTGGGCCTCGCGCGCCTGGCGCACGTAGCGCGCGGGCGAGGGGCGGCCCTGCAGCGCGTATTCGGCGGCCAGGTCGAGTTTCAGGATACGCCTGTTCAGATTGGCGCTGGCACGGACCGGATACAGCACCAGCTGGAACCAGGCATCGCGCAGTGCGGCCGGCAGGCGTCGTTCCAGCGCTTCGGCGCGCGCCACCAGTGCCGCATAGCGCGCCAGGCGCCGCTCGGCCTCGTCGCCGCCGCTGCGGACGTAGTCGGTGCGGCGCACCGGGCGGGTCGGTTCGGTCTGGCTCCAACCCATGAACTCCGGACGGCGCTCCCAGGCCAGGCGGTAGTATTCCTGCTGGATCGCGGCGATTTCCCCCGCATGTTCTGCGCCGAAGCCCTGCGCGGCCCAGGCGGCCAGGTGGCGTGCCGGATCCTGGCGCAGCACGCCGGCATCGAAGGCGGCATCGAGGAAGTACTGGGTCAGGTATTCGCCGGGCTTGATGTCGCCCACGTTCAGTACCCACAGGCGGCGCGCGCCAGTGGTCCAGGCGCGCTGCAGCTGGTCGCGGATCAAGGCCGGATGGGTGGTGCCCAGCCACAGGTAGTCGTGCGGACGGCCCCAGTAGGAGATGTGGTAGTAGATGCCGTTGCCGCCCGGGCGCGCCGCTTCCTTTGCCGTGCCCAGTTGATGCAGGTAGCCGTAGTTATCGTCGGGCCACACCAGGCTCACGTCGTCCGGCACCTGCAGGCCGAGGTTGTAGTAGTCCAGCACTTCCTTGTACATCGTCAGCACGGTGGGGATGTTCCCTGCCGGCTTGCCCAGGCTGCGGCCGAGCATGTCGCGCTGCAGCTGGACCACCTGCTGCACGGTGTCGCGCGCGTGCTGCGGGCTGGTCGCGCCTTCCATGGCCGAATCGTGCACGCCGCGCAGGCCGAGGGTGTACACGTTCTCGAAACCCTTGACCTGGTCGATGCGTTCCTGCCAGTAGCCGAGCAGGCGTTCGCGGTTGCTGAAGAAGTTGAAGGCGCCGTCGGATTTTTTCCATTCGCCGACGTTATTGCGCAGCATCGGCTCGGCGTGTGAGCTGCCGACCACGATCGCATAGTCGTCGGCGGCCTGCGCATTGCCGGGCATCGTGTAGAAGGCGCGGGTCGAGTCGTGCATGGCGGGCCAGATCAGGTTCGCCTTCAGGCGCCACATCAGCTCGAACACGCGGGCGTAGGTCGCCGGGCCGATGTCCCCGGCCGGGTCGAACGTCCTGGCGGCCCAGGGCTGCAGGCCCCAGTCCTCGTCGTTGATGAAGATGCCGCGGTAGGCCACCGAGGGTGCCGGGGACAGGCGGTAGCCGCCGTCCAGGGCCACGGCGCCGCGTCGCGTCGGGCGCACGTCGGCCCACCATTCCCACGGCGAGACGCCCAGTTCGCGCGAGGCGTCGACCACGCCGTAGACGGCGCCGCGGCGGTCGGCTCCGGCGATCAGGAGCAGCTCGCGGCCCGCCAGGCGTCCGGCGGCGCGGATGTAGCGCTCCTGCTGGCCGGCGAGGGGCGCCAGGTCGACGCCCATGGCGCGCGCCGTTTCCTCCACCAGTGGCGATGCGGCCGTGCCGATCACGATGCAGCGCCGGCGGCAGTCGTCCAGGCTGTCGCTGCGGGTGGCGGCGAGGCCGGTCAACTGCCGCAGGTCGCGCCCGAGCAGGTCGCCCGCCAGGCGGGCAGTGACCTGCGGCTCGGTGACGATGTGGGGCAGGCGGCCGCCTGTGTCGAGGGCGAAGGGCTGGGCATGCAGGGCGCCGCTTGCGAGCAGCAGGCCGAGGGCGGGGAAGCGTCGTGTCATGACTGGTCGCGGGGGAGGGGGGGCTGATGTATTAGTGCGATTGTAGCGATGTCGACCAGGTAGAACCCGGCCGGCTCGAAATGATCACGCCTCTGATCGGTAGCCGGTCGGCGCGGCGGCACATGTCCCGGCCGGGGTGACGACTGTGCTAGCATCTTGGCAAAAAAATTCGATAACACGTCATGCTGCCAGCCCGAGGCTTCACCCCATGGAAACAATCGCATTCAGCGGCCCGTTCACCCTCGACCGGTCGCGCCATGCCGCGATCCAGGTCTACGAATACCTGCGTGAAGAAATCGTCAACCTGACGCTCAAGCCGGGAACGCTCCTGTCGCGCAACGAATTGTCCGCGCATTTCGACCTGTCGGTCACCCCCATCCGCGACGCCCTGATGCGGCTGGAAGAAGAAGGACTGGTCGACATCTACCCGCAGCATGCCACCCGCGTGCGCGGCATCAGCATCGCCTCGGCGCGCCAGGCCCACTTCCTGCGGCTGGCGGTCGAGCTCGAGGTGGTGCGCACGTTGGCGCAACAGAACGATGAGGCGCTCGCCCTGAGCCTGCAGAACCTGGTGCTCCAGCAGAAGGCGGCGCTCAAGGGCGGCGATCTCGCCGGCTTCCACCGCGTCGACCATGCCTTCCACCGCCAGCTGTACGCGGCGGCCGACGTCGAGGAGCTGTGGCGGCTGATGCGTCACCGCAGCGGCAACATGGACCGCCTGCGCCGCCTGCACCTGCCGCTCAACAACAAGGCCGAGTCGATCCTGAAGGACCATGCCGCGATCGCCGACGCCATTGGCCGCGGCGATGCCGCCGGCGCCGAGGCGGCGCTGCGCCGGCACCTGGCGGGTACGCTCTCCGAGCTCGACGCCCTGCGTGAGCAATACCCGGACTACTGGACGCCCGGAACAGACTGAGCCCAGGTTCAGGGCACCAGCCCGGCCGCGCGCGCCGCTTCGTCCAGCGTGCCTGCGCCCAGGGCCAGGTGCTGGATTGCCGCCAGGCCCCACTGCGCCGAGGCGTTGGTGCTGATGCCGGTCATCTCGTCGACCGGGCGCAGCAGGGCCGGGCCGCCGATGCGGCGCACCGTGTTGCGCGGGTCGTCGCGACTGAGCCAGCCGGAGGCGAAGAACTCGCGCCAGGCCCGCAGCGACAAGGCCCGTTCACGCAGCTGGTAAGCGGCGTAGGCGGTCATGCGCGAATTGGTGTCGCTCATGCCGCGCCCGCCCGGAACGCTCCCCAGCAGCGCCATGATCTCCTCGCGCGGCGCGTTGTAGGTGCGGCAGTACTGCAGCCAGGCCTGGCGGTATGCGGGCACGTCCACCAGCGTGAGCAGCTCGGAATTCATCTCGACCACGCCGAACACGCCATTCAGGTTGGAGAACGATGCCTTGTCGCCCGGCCCCTGGAAGCGGCCGGTCGTGTGGTCGTAGGGCGCGCCGGCGGCGAACCACCCGACCTTGAGCGCGGCGATGCTGCGCATGCCGGCCACGATCTTGTCGCGCCAGCGGGTGTCCCCGGTGCGCTCCCATTCGGCCAGCCAGGCCGAGATCAATGAACCCCACACGGTGCCGAAGGAGGCGCCGACGAAGGCATCCGGCCGGGCGCCGGCAGTCTTGAGCTTGCGCGAGATGTAGACCTGGTGCAGGTCCCGGTCCGAATCGAGCAGCTCGCGCATCAGGTCGCCCACGCGCTCGTCCGCCGTCAGGAAGTAGTAGATGCGGCGATAGGCGGCGTTCGAGACGCGCGGCTGCTTCGACGAATCCGACCAGTGCTGCACGCCATGGCGCGTGCCGAAGCCCTTGAAGCGGCCCAGGTGGTAGACGTCGACTTCGCCGGTATGGCGCGTCATCGCTTCGGCCAGGCGGAACAGGTCGGCCCTGCCGCTGCGCAGGTAGCTGTACCACAAGAACAGGTCGGTCGACAGCTCGGAATTGTCCCAGGCATAGCCGCCGATGTCGTAGCGCCACATGTGGCGGTCGCTGTCGTAGGTATGCATCACGTCGCCGTAGGACCAGAAGCCATACCAGCGCTGCTGCTCGACTTCGCGCAGGTACTGGTCCAGCTGCAGGGCCAGGCGCTCCTCGATCAGCTTGCGCGCAGGCGTGCCGGTATCGACCGGGTCCCAGTCGCCGAACACGCCGCACTGGTGGATGCGCTGCGGCGCCAGCACCAGGCGTGCCGGCCGCGCGACCGACTCGGCCATGTCCGACAGCGCCTGGTGCGGTGGCGTGGACGCCAGCACCCACAGCTGCAGTTCCGAGCTGCGGGCGATGCCGGTGGCCGAGTCCCAGCCGGCTTCGTAGTCTTCGTAGGTGATGTTCAGGCCGGCGATCTGCTTCTCGTGGGTGTCCATGCCGTCCTCGCCACGGTAGGAGCGCAGGTCCATGGCCGGCGCCGAAGGCGCCCACATCCAGGCGGTCACCTCGGCCATCGGGGTGGCGGCCTGGCGCACGTCCAGCTGCACCGGCGCGCGCTGCCAGAAGTCCTTCAGTCCCAGGGCGACGCCGCCGGAGGCGCCGCCGGCGTACAGCAATCCCTTGCTGCGGGTGCCGGCGTTGGCATTGATCCAGGCGCGGCCCGAACCGAGGCGCTTTTGCAGCGTGAAGCCGTCGGGCGAGCGCTGCGTGAGCGAGAAGTCGCCCCATTCCGGGATCCACCGCAGGCCGTCCTGGACCGGCCTGGCCATCCCCGCCAGCGGCGGCAGCGCCGCGCCGGCCACCTGCGCGGCGCGGTAGGCCTGGCCCGGATCGCGGCGCAGGCCGGTCACCGGCCGTACCGCCTCGCCCCAGACGCCGACGCCTTCGCCCGAGAAGCGCACGTGCCGGTCGTAGGTCGGGTCGCTCATCGGCACCTGGGCCGTCACGCCCAGGCCGGCGATGAAGTCCTTGCCTGGTTCGCCGTCGTAGACGAAGGAGTGCACGATGCGCACGCTGTCGGACCCGGTATAGAAGTACAGGCGCACCGAAAAGGGCAGCCAGTCGCGGCTGCCGTTGCCGTGCATGCCGTCGATCTTGAGCACGGCGCGTACCGGCCCGGCCTGTTCGACCTTCACCCCGCTGATCCTGCTGGTGAAGCGCTGGCGCGCGACGCTGCCGCCGGTTTCCAGCTGCGGGCCGTCCTGGCGCAGCGCCACCAGTTTCAGGTTCTGCATCGTGACGCGTCCGGCGCGGCTGGCGCTGCGCACCAGAACCTCGCCCGCGGACGGTATGGTCCACGTCAGTTCGCCGGCGGTGACGAGCACGCCGTCCGCGGTTTCCTTGACGGTGAGGGTGCCGCGCGCCGGGGCGCCGTGCGCCAGGTTCCAGCCGTCTCCGCTGGCGCCGCCGGCGACGGCATGGGCGGTCCACTTCAGCGAACCGTCCGGCCACCAGCCCAGCGGCCAGGACTGCATGGCGGGGCCGTTCGCACCCAGCGTGAAGTCGAGCCGCTTGTGCGCCGGCAGGCGCAGGGTGCCGCGCGGCCAGGGCACGCCAAAGGTGCAGCCCTCGAAGCGGGCCGGCGCCTCGCCGTCCAGCCAGTGCAGGGCGGTGTTGTCGACCGGTGCCGGCCTGGCGCCGGTATTCGCGGTGACCGCGCCGGACAGGCCGGGAATGGAAGCCAGAAGGGGAAGGGCGCTTGCCGAGCGCAGGAAGCGCCGGCGGGATGGGGTGTATGCAGTCATGTCTCCGGGGCGGCCTGCGCCGCACTAATATATTAGCGGTTGGTCGACGATAGTATCGGAGACCTGCCGAGCGGTCTGCTCAAGCCGATGAGTGAATGCGCACGGCGATTGCTGCGGGCGATAAAAAACACTAATATATCAGCGAAATGCAGAGCAGTGCCTTGCGTTGCGCTGTGGTTCTGCTCACCCGCCAACCCGCCTACCCGATGAAGCTCGCACATGAACAAACTGATCGCCGCATTCTGGATTGTTGTCGGCGCGCTGGCCGCCATGCCGGCAACGGCGCAAGACCTGCGCCCCGCCTTCCTGCTCACCGGCTCGCTGCACCGCGACAGCCAGGACCTGTCCGGCCAATGGACCTATTCGAAAGACCTGTACCGCACCGGCCTCACCGACATCAACGGCTGGGTCGCGAAGTCGCGCATGCAGCGCTACCGCGACATCGACGTTGCAGCAGTCGAGGCGAGCGGCGGGACCGATTTCTTCGAGTTCGACCTCGACCGCGGTCC